>NZ_JBSFJU010000035.1:38232-85403 GCF_053598215.1 Kitasatospora sp. NPDC001175
GAGGACTCGGCCGATGCCGAAGATGCGGTTGCCGCCGAGGACTCGGCTGATGCCGAAGATGCGGTTGCCGCCGAGGACTCGGCTGATGCCGAAGATGCGGTTGCCGCCGAGGACTCGGCTGATGCCGAAGAAGCGGTTGCCGCCGAGGACTCGGCTGATGCCGAAGATGCGGCTACCGCCGAGGACCCGGCCGACGCCAAGGACTCGGGCGCGTCTGAAGACACGGACGGTGCCGCCGAGGTGGCTTCCCCGGACGCTGCCGCTTCGGTCGAGCGAACGGCGCCCGCCACTCCCGAGGCGAGCCCCACAGGAGCGCCGGACGAGCCGGCCGAGGCCACCGTGCGGATCGCCAAGCCCGCCGGGCTCCCGACCCGGCCGGCGGACACCCCGAAGCCCGCCGATACGCCTGCCAAGAGCACACCCGCCAAGAGCGCGTCTGCCGGAGACACGCCCGCCAAGGAGACACTGGCCGGGGCGAGGGATCGCACCGAGTCCGCCCAGGCGTCCGCCGGTTCCGGCAGCGACACCACGATGAAGCTGTCCGTCCCCCGCAGGCCCGGCGCTGCCCGGGAAGCGGGCACCGGGCGACCCACCGAGCCCGAGCGGACCCGGGAGCAGCCGGTGCCGCCCGTTCCGGCGGAAGAGCCCCTGAAGGTGCTCGCCGAGCTGACGAACACGCCTCCGCCGCCGCAGACCTTCTGGCGAACCGTCCTGCGCCGGGTGAAGATCTGGACCCCGTTGGTCGTGCTGCTGGCGATCGTCTTCTGCGCCGTGCAGATGCTGCGCCCACTGCCGAAGACGGTACTGGTGATGAGCGGCGCGCCGTCCTACACGTTCGCCGGCGGCCCGTTGGCCCCTGCCTGGCCGAGCGAGGGCGAGGCGGCAGTGGAGGTCGAGGGCGTGGGCAGCCTGGGGACGTACGGCGAGCAGAAGCCGGTGCCGACCGCCAGCATGGCCAAGGTGATGACCGCCTACGTCGTGCTGCGCGACCACCCGCTCAAGGGCGATGCCCCCGGCCCGGACATCACCGTGGACGCACAGGCGACCAAGGAGTCCAACAACCAGGACGAGTCGAGGGCAGGGGTCGGCGAGGGCCAGCACTTCACGGAGCATCAGATGCTGGAGCTGATGCTGATCCCGTCGAGCAACAACATCGCCCGCCTGCTCGGCCGGTGGGATGCGGGGAGCGATGAGGCGTTCGTGAAGAAGATGAACGCCGCCGCCCGGCAGCTCGGCATGAACGACACCACGTACACCGACCCCAGCGGCCTGGACGCCGGCACCCGCAGCACCGCCGTCGACCAGCTCAAGCTGGCCGGTGCCGCGATGCAGGATCCGGTGTTCCGCGCGGTGGTCGCGACACCGAACACGACCATCGACGGTGTTCCGGACCGGCTCTTCAACAACAACAACGACCTGGTCAACCCGGGTGTCATCGGTATCAAAACCGGGTCGAGCACGGCGGCGGGCGGCAATCTGATGTGGGCCGCGCAGCAGACCGCGGACGGCAGGAAGCAGCTGATCCTGGGCGTTGTGATGGGCCAGCAGAGCGGCTTCTCTCCCGACGCGAGCCTCAACAAGGCGCTGACGGTCAGCCAGAAGCTCATCACCCAGGTGCAGAAGGCCCTGACCTCGGCCACCGTCCTCAAGAAGGGCGAGGCGGTCGGCTATGTCGACGACGGATTGGGCGGCAGGGCCCCGGTGGTCGCAGCCGCCGATCTGACGATGGTCGGCTGGCCCGGCATGAAGACGCAGCTGACGCTGTCCGCAGACGCCAAGGGCGTGCCGCGCAGCGCGAAGGCGGGAACCGTGGTGGGCGTCCTCATCCTCCGGTCCGGGGCGGTGGCGGGCCCCCAGGTGCCGGTGGCCCTGCAGCACGACCTGAGCGTACCGGGCCTCGGTGCGAAGCTGTCCCGCCTCGGCTGAGGCGCCCGGACGGCGGTACCTCGAAGACCTGGGTTGAGGCCCAAGTCCGCTTGGCAGCCGAGCTGTTCGGCGACGGCCGGGACCACGGCCTCCCGGCCGTCGCGGCAGACCGGACCCGGGCGGGCGCCGATGGCGCCCGCCCGGGTCCGGACCGTTCCTGTGTCGGCACCGCGGACGACCGCTGACCGGGGACGACTGCTCAGAAGGTGATGCTGCTCCCTGCGCTGTTGGCCGGCCGTTTGGTGTACGCAACGCCGTGCACCTTGAAGTTCGACGGATCGAGGAGGGTGATCGCACCGCCGTCGGCGCCGAGCCTGAACCCGTCCTGCTCGGCGGAGATCCTGAGGGTTTCGCCCGGCTGAAGCTGCTCCTCGGGGAGCGGAAGCAGGTTCATGTGCTGGTCGCCGAGGCGCCACCCCTGGAGGTTGACGGGCGCGGGGGAGGCGTTGAGGAGTGTGACGGTGGCAGGCGCGGAGGTGGCGGGGTTGGGCACGGCGGCCACGATCCGTACCTGCTCCTGGCCAGGGGTGATGGGCCGGACCGGAGCGAGGGCGTGGCCGGTTCCGTCGTCGGTGTGCCACGACTGGGACTGGAAGGCCAGGAAGACGGCGACCCACCGATTCTCGGAGGGCAGGCGGATGAGGAGGCCGCCGTCCTGCCAGACCCCGTCGTCAGCGACCCACTGCCCACTGTTGCCCTGGTTCATGTGGATGTCGTGGACACCGCTCCTGGCGCCGAAGCCGAGCGCCTTGTCAGACAGCTGCTCGGTGGGCCATCGCTGGCCGAAGGCGTAGATGCACGCGGCCGGTTCGTCGATCGCACGTTGGACGTAGTGGTCGATCAGGTCCTCCAGGTCGTTGTCGGCCCCTGGGAGGTCGGGCGGGAGCGTGCGCATGAGGGCGGGGTCGAAGAGGTTGCCGCGGATGAAGTCGAGGCTCGCGGTACCGGGCTGCGACGGCTCCCTGGTCCATCCGCTGCCGGCTTCCGGCAGCAACTGCGTCAGCGGATGGCGGAAGTCGGCATCAACCAGGTACAGAAGGTCAGACGGTGTCTGCTGGGACTTGACGTTCACCGCGACGCGATAGTCGACGCCGCTGTCGTCGCGCAGGTGGATCTGGTAGTGAGGCGTGGGGACACTATCTCCCTCGCGGCGCCGTTCGATGGCTCTGGCAGCGAGCACGCCGTAGTCGTTCAGGGGCATCTGTGGTCCTCTCGGGCTGAATCAGCGGGTCCCCGCCCGGCGCGCTACGGGTGGCACACGGATCCGACTCCGTCGCGGCGACCCGGCCTTCGCTCCCCGTTATCGCCGATCGGCCACCCGCCGGAGCGGAGGATCGCCGACGTTCACCCACCCGAGCGGAGTTCCCGGTACCGGCGCCCTGCGGGCCATTTCGCGGACGGGCACACCTTGACCCGTCGCGACACCAGGCGCAGGCTGGAGATACAAGGTAAACGTAGTTAGTACGCTTATGTAGAACGTATACAAATTTATAAGGGAGGGAGGGCCCCATGCCTCCCATTGCGAGGGGCGATCCGACCCAGTCCCACACCGAGGCCGAGAAGCTCGGTTGGACCATCAACATCCCCGGGCATCCACCCCGGACGGACTCCCCGGAGTACGACGCCGCCCGCACCGAGCTGCACAAGCTGGTCGGCACCCTGGCGCAGCCGTTCTACGGGCCCGAACCGGTCGAGGACCACCACGGTGGGGGGCTCTGGCTCAAGGACGACGACGGCTGGTTCGTCGTCCGCAACCTCGCCGGAATCGAGTGGTCCGCGCAATTCTGCGCCGACCCGGCCAAGGTCGATCTGCTGCGGCAGAACGCCAAACGCCTTTACGCGTTCTGTCCGGACGCCGTGAAGGAACTCGGAATCGAAGACCTCCTGAACACGAAGATCACCGACGCCGCCGGAGTCCAGCGCTGGACCGACTCGATCTGCAACGCCAGCATGCCGCTGCCGCACGACGTGCACTCCGCCGAACTGCCGCAGGGCGGTGGGGTCCACCACTACCCGAGCCCGATCACCGAGATCGTGTTCTTCAAGGAGGACGACTTCCAACTGTGGGTCACCGACGAGGGGGGCCATGCCGTGGCCGTGGCCCCGGTGGCCGAGCGCGGTTCGGGTGATGGCCGGGTCCAGGTGCTCTACGCGCCGGACCAGTCCGCGCTGCGTTCCCGGTTGGACCGGGCGCAGGGCCGCGGAGACGTCCTACTGCTCGACGCGGACCACCCGGTCGCCCAGGCGGCGTTCGCGCGGCAGTACGGCAAGGCGGCCGCCAGGACACCCGATCCGCCGCGTACGGCCGCGTGAGCCGGCATGTGATCAGGTACACGGGCCGACGAGCCGCGGGCGGCCCCGGGCCGGACGTCGTCGAGGCCGCGGTCGAGCTGCGGGACGGTGACCGGCGACACCTGGATGCCCCGCTCCGGTGGTGCGGCGAGTGCCGGCTCGACGTCCTGCCGGTGGCCGTCGGTGCGCATCGGCCCGGCAGCGTGGTTCCGGGAGGCGTTCGGGAACCTCCGTCGCAGACCACTCGCACATCCCCGGGTACTGCTGGTACCGGATCCCTCCGTGCGGGCCGTGCGGTCCGTCGCCGTGATGCCGGTCCCAGACTCCGTATCCGCGACCGCTGTTCCCCGGGCAGCCGCGCCCGGGACGATCCGATGAGGAGACATGATGCTTCCCAAGATCACGAGGAATGGGCAGCCTCCCCCTGACCTGGTGTTCGGCTATGTGTCGGCACAGTCGCAGGGCGGCGTTCCGATGACCGAGGCAACCGAGTTCGACTTGGCCAGGCCGTTCCACGCCGACGAGAACACCCGCGCCCGCGCCAAGGAGCGCGCGCTGGCGGCCGGACTCACGGTCACCGCCGAGAGCCGGCTGGGTTTCACCGTCTGCGGACCGCCCGCCGCGTACGAGGAGTTGACCGGTGGCCGGATCGAGTCGTACGAGGTGCTGCAGCGGGTGCAGAACGGGCGCCTGCGCTACGTGACCCACCTCGACGTCGTGGGCGACGGCCAGCCCGCGGATCTGGGCGTGGGCGCAGTGCGGGACACGGACGCGATCGAGGCCGTCGTGCTGGAGCAGCCGCGTTCGCCGTACCGGCTGTCACCGGCCGCCCAGGCGCCGAACGTGAGCAAGTACCACCTCCGGCTCCCGGGCGATGTGGCCATGCTGCTCGGCGCCACGGCGGCACAGCAGCAGGGCGCGCTGGGCGGAGGTGTCGTGGTCGCCATGGTCGACACCGGACACTACGCGCACACCTACTTCGCCCTTCAGGGCTACCGCATCGACCCCGTCGTCACCGTGGTGCCGGGGACCAATCCGGCCGAGGATCCGATCGGGCACGGTACCGGGGAGTCGGCCAACGTCTTCGCCGTCGCCCCGGGTGCGACGCTGCGGTTCTACCGCGCGAGCAACTCCAGTGGTCAACTGACCAGCGCGATGGCCGGGTTCCTCCGGGCGAAGGGCGACCACCCGCAGGTGCTCACCAACTCCTGGGGCGGCGACCTCGACTACCCTCCTCCGGATCCGATGCCGCCCGCCTCCTCCCGCGTCTGGGTCCTGGAGATCACCGATGCCGTGCAGCAGGGCATCGTGGTGGTGTTCTCCGCAGGAAACGGCCACTTCTCGATCGAGCCGCAGATCCCCGGGGTCATCGCGGCCGGAGGCGTGTTCGTCGGTCCCGGGCTCGTCCTGCAGGCCTCCGACTACGCGAGCGGATACGCCAGTCCGTGGTTCGACGGTGAGATCGTGCCCACCGTCTGCGGCCTGGTGGGAATGCTGCCGCGAGCGCAGTACCTGATGCTCCCGATCCCACCCGGCTGCGAGCTCGACGTCGAGGAGAGCCAGCCGAGCGACGGCCAGTTCCCGGACACCCCCGACGGCACCAGGTCGGACGACGGCTGGGCGCTGTTCTCGGGCACCTCGGCGGCCGCGCCGCAGATCGCCGGCGCCGCGGCGGTGCTCCTGGGTGCCGGCGGCCGTCCGGGCCTCACCGTCCAACAGCTCACCGAGGCGCTGGTCAAGACGGCGACCGACGTCACCGTCGGCCACAACCATCCGCGGTTCAACAATCCGGCCGGGCCCGGCCCCGACGAGGCCACCGGTCCGGGACTGGCGAACGTGGGTGAGGCCCTGAAGTACGTCCGGACGCACTTCTGACCGGCCGCCCGGCGATCACCAAAGGGGCGGCGACATGCAGTGGGGTCGCCTCCCCGTAGCCGAGTGGAGCCGGGGCGACTCGTGGGCACACCCAGGTCCGGCGATGAGGAACCCCACTGCCTGATGCCGCCAACGGAACGGGTCGGCACGGGAGTTGGCGTGATGCAGTATGTTCGAATCGGCTTGAACGGCCTGAACCTGCGGATCTGGGACGCCGTCGCGAGCGGCGATCGTGTGACCGCGCAGGCGAAGCGTGAGCGGTCGCCTGGGCCAGGCGCACGCCCTGCTCAAGGGCGCCTTCATGCGGGCGACCGTCAACTACGGCTTCTCCCCGATCCGGGTGCTGTTCGCGCTCGGCCTCCTGGAGGTGGCGGGCGGCGTCCTGTTCTCCATGCTCCGGGACGACATCCACCTCACCAGCACGGCGGCCTCGGCCCACCAGGTGTTCCAGCCCTGGCTGTACACCCTGGACCTCCTGCTGCCCGTCGTGAACCTGCACCAGCGCGATTTGGTGGTCGCCCACAGCGCGGCCATGTGGTGCTCCACCGGCTTCACCATCGTCGGCTGGGCGCTCGGCACGGCACTGGTGGTCGGCGTGGGCAGCGCGCTCAAGGGCGCGGACCGCTGAGGTGCCCGGCGTGGCGTGAGGAGGTGGATCCCCCCCCAGGCTGAGCAGGGACGACTCGCCCACTCAGAGGTTGACGCAGTAGACGAACGGGACGCTGCTCGTGGTCCGCCCCGACGTCAGGTCGATCGCACGGACCTGGGAGTTCGGTCTTCCGGGAGCACACGGTCCGGGGAAACCGGTGACGAGGCCGAAGCTGCCGCCGGCGAATCCGGAGTTCCCGGTGGCCGTGACCGTCCAGGACCTCTGGGTCGCGCCGGTGACCACGATGCGGACCTTGCCGTTCACATTGAAGTGGTCACCGCTGATCTTGAGCGTGCCGTTCCCCGAGGTCGTCCACACCCGTACCGCCAGCCGCCGGTCGTCGGCCTGCTGGTTGTCCGACTGCGCCTGCGCGCGCGCCTTCACCGTCACGCACGTGAGGTCGTCGGCACCCCACCCCACGCGCCAGACGTAGCCCTCCCTGCAGTAGCCGTTCGGGAGGGTCCGGCCGGGCGCCAGACTGTTGTCGGTGGCGGTGTCGGCGCGTGTCTGCGGTGTGACGCACACGAGGTCACTGGCCCGTGCGACGCGCCAGACGTATCCCTGTCTGCAGGTGTTCGGTCCGTAGTCCTGAGCGCCGGCGGTCTGCGGTGCGATCGCGCCGGCGCCGATCATGACAGCAGCGGCTATCGCCGTGGTCGTACATCGCCTGGTCATGGCCTTACCTCCCCGGATGGGGTCGCTATAGGTCTATCGTCCGGCTGCGGCGAGGGAGCATCAAATCCTGTGGATCGGCGGTACCGGCAGACCGTGTCCCGGAGGCGTCGCAGCGAGGTTTCATCCGCCAGGCGCAGGCAGGCGTGCGCGATGGTGCGGTGAGGTGTACAGGTGGAACTGTGCGCACGAGACCGCCCCAACGCCGCGGAGGATTCTCCTGGTTCACCGTAGAACACCTCCCCCTCCCGCTCGGGAAGACCCTTCTGGTCGCCAAGCACCTCGGGTTTCTCGCGGTCATGGCCTTCCTGGGGCTCTCGCTGACCGACCCGCCGAGCGGGGCACCAGGACTTGGCGGCGGCATCACCGGCCTTGCCGTCGGAGGACTGGGCTCGGTCGTCAATCCGCTCTGGGGTGCAGCCTCGAAGAAGTTCGACCAGGACATCAGCAGGATTCTCACGACGACGCTCTCGTTCCTCACCTTCGTGTCGCCCGTCGGCATCGGCGTCTGGGCCGCGATCGAGGTCTTCCGGACTCCTTCCCCGGCAACTGCCCAAGCCGTGCTGGTCGCCGCTGTCGCGGGGTTCAGCGGCCTTTCCCTGGACACCAGCAACGTCACGCACCCGGACAGTCAGTCCGCCAAGTAGCCCACCGAGCGCGCGGCTCGACGATGCAGGCCGGCTTCAGTACGGCCTCACCCTTCAGCCGACCGTTCGTCAGCCGCCCCGAGGTGCTGGTGCAGAGTCAAGTCCTTTGCGGGATTGCGGAGATCACCTGCACACCACGGGGTAGTGGTCCGAGAGATCGGTGCAGGTGTAGCCGTGGCCCCGACTGGTCACCGTCGGCCAGGTCAGCACGTGCAGCGGCGCGGCCGTGACGGGCGCGGTCTCGGCGGGCCGCCCGGGCGGCGGGGGAGATGGCGATCGGGCCGATCACGGCGGCGGCGGCGAAGGTGACCGCGGCGATGCGCGAGATGCGGCGGGCACGGGAGCCGAGATGGGCACGGGAGTTGGGCACCGGGTCTCCGAGGACGGTGGCGAGGGCTCGCCGGGCGACGAGATGTTGTGCAGTCAACTCGGCCCTGATAGCCGCCTTCAAGGGGGGCAGCGGCTCGGGTGGGACTGAGCCCGGAACGGGCCTACGACTTTGGGAGCGATTGAGGCCGGGTGCCAGCCCGCTGGGTCGGTAGGTGGATGCGTCTGGGATCCTGCTCCTCATGAGCACACCGCCAGACGGACTGCCCGTCTACCGAATCTTGACCGGACCGGACGACGCCACGTTCTGCCACCGTGTGAGCGAAATGATTGCTCTTGGCTACGAACTACACGAAGGCCCCGCCGTCACCTTCAACGGTGAGAGCGTCATCGTCGCCCAGGCGCTGGTCTGGCCGGCGCGGTCACATGGACGTGGTGAGCAGCAGTAGTCGCGATCGGCTCGTGACGTGAGAAGGGCCGTACGGGTTGGGTGAGTTGTGGCGCTTACCCGGGCCCTTGCGGCCTGTTCCCGTCCTGCCCTGTCCGGGGTCTCCCGCGCACACTTCGGCGTGACACCGTTCGTCCCGGCTGTCAACCGGTGGTGAGCACCATGCGGAAGCGGGCGGCGCCGGAGAGCATCTTCTGGTAGGCCTCGTCGGCCTGGTCCAGCGGTCTGGTCTCGATCATCGGGTGGATGTCGTGCAGGGCGCTGAAGGCCATGGTGTCCTGCACGTCCTGGGCGGTGCCGGAGGCGTGGCCGCGGACGGTCCTGGCCCGCATGATGAGCTGGGCCGGGTTGATGCCCAGCGGGTCGGCGGTCGCGCCGATGACCACCAGCTCGCCGCGGTGGGCCAGTCCGTCCACGGTCGCGGTGATGGCGTCGGAGTTGGCGGCGGTGGCCAGGACGACCTTGGCGCCGCCGAGGGACTGCAGGGCGTCCGCGACGGACGTGTCCGCGGTGCTGTCGACGTAGTGGTGTGCGCCGAGCTGCTTGGCGAAGTCGGCCTTGCCGGCGCCACGCGCGATTGCCACGGTCTCGAAGCCCATGGCGACCGCGAACCGTACGCCCAGGTGGCCCAGGCCGCCGAGGCCGAGTACCGCGACCAGGTCGCCCGGGCGGGCCGGGCTGCGGCGCAGTCCGTTGAACGTGGTCACGCCCGCACAGGCCATGGGGCCGGCGTCGGTGGCCGCCAGCCCGTCGGGAATCCGGGCCAGGGCGTCCACGGGGGCGATCACCTTCTCCGCGAAGCCGCCGTCGTAGGTCCAGCCGGGGACCTTCAGGTTCTCGCACACGATGAAGTCGCCCTGGCGGCAGGGGGTGCAGCGATGGCAGCTGCCGCCGAACCAGCCCACCGCGACCCGGTCGCCCACCTGCCAGCGCTCCTGCGTCCCCTCGCCCAGCTCCTCGATGCGCCCGGCGATCTCATGCCCGGGGACCAGTGGGAACCGGACGCCCGGCAGCGCCGCGTTGACGAACATGGCATCGCTGTGGCAGATCCCGCAGGCCTCCACGGCGATCCGTACCTGGTGACGGCCGGGCTGTGGTACCTCCCGCTCGACGATCTCGAACGCCTGGCCGACGGCGGCCACCTGCGCGGCTCGATAGGTGCTCATGCTGGCTCACTCCCGGTGCTGGAACTACGTCTCCCAGCACCAGCACACCAGCCCCGGCCCGATCCCGCGCGTTGCGGTCGGCGGGAGAGAGCCGGGTCTCCGTGCATGCCAGGCCATCGGCTGCTCACTGAACGAAGGAATGAGGTGGTTGTCCGTGAACAGGAATGCCGCCCGGCCGGTCAGGAGGTGGCCACCCAGATGGTCCAGTGGTCCCGCTCGCGGATCGGCCCCCGGGGCAGCCGGGCCGTGATGCGGTCGGCCAGCCCGGTCAGTTGGGCGTCGGTCAGCTCGTGCAGTATCGACCGGCCGGTGCGGGCCAGCAGGTCGGCTCGGACCTCCTCCGGGCCGGCGTACTCCCGGCTCCAGCAGGCCGGGGAAGAACTCGAAGAACCATCCGCGCAGGTGGTCGGCCGACCCGGGGCGGCGGACGTCCTCGATCGTCCGGTCCTGCACGATCAGCGTCCCGCCCGGAGCGAGCACCCGGCGGGCCTCCCGGAAGGCAGTCGGCAGATCGTCCAGGTGGTGCACCAGGGCCCGTTCGAAGACGATGTCAGCGCTGCCGTCGGGCAGGCCGGTCTCCTCCGCCCTGCCCTGTCGGAACGTCAGATCGGCCAGTCCGGCGCAGTGCTCGCGCGCCGCCGAGATCATCGCGGCCGAGAGACCGAACTGCCGGCCTTCGCCGAGACCGTGCGGCTGCTGCTCGGGAGGTTCGCGGACGACTGGCGGGTGGCACCGCTGCCCGGGTATCCGGCCCTCGGCTGAGCGGGGCGTTCAGCCGCGCGGGGTGAAGACGCAGAACTCGTTGCCCTCGGGGTCTCCCAACGCGTGAGACACGCGGTTCTGGGAGGGCCCCGCTATGGCTGCATCTTCGCAGGTCAGCACCGTTAGGAATTCGCCCCACTCCCTGAAAGGGGTGAAAACTGATCCTCGCCCCCGTGCGCTCTCCGCCATCCGCCTCAGCGTGACGACCGACGAAACCACGTCCCCGGGCCGTCAGCGTGAGGCCAACGAGTCCGCCGCCGCATCGCTCGGTGCCGTGATCGTCGGTGAAGCGGAAGACCTGGACGTGTCAGCGTCCAAGACGACGCCGTTCGAGCGTCCGCAGCTCGGTCCCTGGCTTCAGCGGCCCGACGACTTCGACATGATCATCTGGTGGCGCCTGGACCGGGCCGTCCGGTCCATGGCGGACATGTCGGCGCTGGTCTCCTGGGCACGCAAGCACGGCAAGCGGCTCGTGTTCGCCGAAGGGCCGGGCGGTGCCCGCCTCGAACTGGACATGGGCAACGTCGTGGGCGAGCTGATCGCCACCCTTCTCGCCTTCGCGGCCCAGATGGAAGCCCAGTCGATCGCCGAGCGTGTCACGGGTGCGCAGGCGGCCATGCGCACGATGCCGCTGCGCTGGCGCGGCTCGCGTCCGCACTACGGCTACGAGCCCGCACCGCTCGACGGTGGCGGCTGGACGCTGGTGCCTGACCGAGATGCCGTGAAGGTCATTGAGCGCATGATCCGTGAGCTGTTGTCTGGCAAGACGGCAAGCGTCGTAGCGGCGGACCTCAACGCGGACGGCGTTCCTTCGCCCCGCGATCACTGGGCACTGAAGAAGGGTAGGAAGACCGGCGGCAAGACGGGTGGCACCCGGGGTGAATACGAGCAGCGAGACCAGTTCAAGTGGGGACCGAGCATCGTGAAGAAGGTGCTCACGTCGGTAGCCCTGATCGGCTGGAAGCTGCACGAGGGCAAGCCGGTCCGAGACAGCGACGGCCGCCCCATCCTGGCCACGACCAAGCCGATCCTGACCCGGTCCGAGTACGACGCCATAGGCACCCTGTTCGAGGAACGGGCCGTGGACAACCGGGAGCGCAAGGACACCAACGCTCTGCTGCTCCGCGTGATCCACTGTGACACTTGTGGTGGTCGGATGTACGAGTCTGTGCCGTCCGCCAAGTCCCGGAGTGCCAGCGCGTCCTACAAGTGCAACTCCCATGCGCGGGGGGAGACTTGTAAGGCTCCAGCGAACATCAAGAGCGAATGGGCTGATGAGTTCGTGGAACGTGAGTTCCTGCGGCTTGTCGGCGGGATACAGGTCCTTGATATTCGCACCATCCCCGGATACGACCCCGCCCCGGAGATCGCTGCGACGCTGGCGGAGTTCGAGGAGCACCAGCGGCAGGAGGGGCGTCAGAAGTCCAATGCCGCCCGGCAGGCATGGCAGAAGCGCGCTGACGCGCTGGACACCCGGCTTGCCGAGCTGGAAGCAGCACCGAAGATTGAGCCGCGCCGCGAGGTCGTCAAGACGGGCCGCACCTACGCCGACGAGTGGCGGGATGCCGACACCGCAGGAAAGCGCGGGATGCTGTTGGACTCCGGTGCCCGCCTGACGGTCAGGCGTGGTACGCCCGGCGGCTGGCGACGGCTGGACGAGTCCCGCGTGACTTTCACGGTGCGCGGAGAACTGGACCCGTTGATCGATGAATACATGGCACTCGCAGAGGGGCTTACGGACCGACCGTTCGTTCCCGGTGTCCCCGGCGCGCGACTGCGTCTCAGTGAGCCTGTCGCCGCGTAGCCCCCTCTGAGCCCCCGTCTGGCCCTCCCCGGCCCGGCGGGGGCTTTTGCGTGCCTTCTGACCGGCGGGGCGGAGCGCCAGCGCAAGGAGGTGGGTATTTGTGTCTCTTGCATGACGGGTATGACAGTTCTATTACTCCTCCGGTAATCCCAATGAGATTCCATTGGGCAACCCGAAGTGGGGTGCCGACTGTCAGTGCCGTCATGGGAGCCCCGGCGGCCCGCTCTCGCTGGCGTCGGCGGCCATCTGGTGCCCAATCTCCAGACGCCACAGAACGGCCCCTGAGGGCTGCGTGAATCCTCACGGCCTCCAGCACCCAACGTGGCATACAAGGCCCTCAGGGATGCCCTCTAGGTCCCCCTGGGGGCATCCCGCCCGAGCCGTGACCCTGCCCGGCCCTCCGGCCGGCGTCATGCCGTCCGGCAGGAATCCTTCCCACTCCTTTAAGGGCGAGCGAGCTTTCTGCTCCTCACCGCGACTGTGGCAGGTCGCCCCCTTTGCTTGGCCCCAGGTCCAGCTGTTGCAGGCGTCTGCCACCGCCGCACAGCGACTTGGGGCCATTTTGTTTTTCTGGCTCCTTTCGCGCTGCTCCCGCCTAGCTGGCGGAATCCGAACTCACTGACTGAAGGAGTCTCCTGTGTCGACCTATGTACAGCGCGCCGTCGATGCCATGTCGCAGAACGAGCGCCGCCGCCTTGCGGCTGTTCTGGGCAGTGCGGAAACGCCTCTACTGCGTGATCTCGCGCGGGACCTGCACGTGGCTATTGCGCGCCACGATGCCGTGATTGCCGAGATGGAAACGGCCCATGCCCGTGCGCTGGCCGAGAAGACCAATAGGGCGGAAGCCGAATTCCCGCTGCCGGCGTACCCGAAGGGCAACTGATTTATGGACAAGCGAGAAGTGCTCGCCGACCTGCGCACCAAGCGGCGCGAGGCCCAAAAGGAGATGCGGGCGATTCTCAGCAAGCCCAAGGCCGAGAAGCGCAATCTCAATGCCGCCGAAGTCGCCGAGTTCAATCGGCTGGAGACCGATCTCTGGGCATTTGATGACCGAATTGACGAGCTGGACGAGCAGCTTCGCGCTGACAACGCCGCCGCGCCGATGCAGAGCAAGTACGCGCCCCGCAACTCAACCAACGACAGGTCCAGCGTGAGCAACACCGCAACCCGCATGCCCGGCTACTCGCGATTCCAGGTCAGCGAGGCCGAGATTTACCGCCCCGACGGGGGTAATTCATATTTCCGCGACCTTTTTACCTCGCAGCACAAGGGCGACGGCGACGCTGCCGACCGTATCCGCCGTAATAATGCGAGGCAGTACGAGAAGCGCGCTATCTCGACCACGAACGGTGCTGGTGGCGAGTTCGTACCGCCTGCCTGGCTTGAGACTCAGTTCGTCAAGCTGGCGCGCCCCGGTCGCGTGATCGCTGACCGTGCCACCTACATGCCGCTGCCCGCCGGTACCGACGTGATCAACCTGCCGAAGGTCAACACCGGTACCGCTGAGGCCGTGCAGGGCACGCAGAACAGCGCTGTGCAGCAGACCGACATGACGACCACGTCGGTCGGTTCGCCCGTCGTGACCATCGCTGGTGGCCAGACCCTCTCCCTACAGCTGGTCGAGCAGTCGCCGGTAGCCATGGATCAGGTCATCCTGTCGGACCTCGCCGCCGACTACGCCATGAAGCTGGACCAGCAGGTCATCGGCGGTAGCGGCACGGGAGGCGCGGCCACCGGACTGCTCACTCTCGCCGGTACCACCTCCGTGGCGTGGACGCAGGCAACTCCGGCACTGGGTGGCGCTGGTGGTCTGTACAGCAAGATTGCGCAGGCTATCCAGTCGATCCACACCAGCCGGTACCTCCCGCCGGACGCCATCCTCATGCACCCGCGTCGCTGGGCATGGATCACCGCGCAGAGCGACGCGAACGGCCGTCCGCTCATCGTTCCGGACGCTTCCGGCCCGTGGAACGCCGCTGGTGTCCAGGCTGGCGAGGTCGTTGCTGAGGGCTACGTCGGCAAGATTTTGGGGCTTCCGGTCTACGTTGACGCCAACCTGCCGACCAATCTTGGTGCCGGTACCAACCAGGACCCCATCATTCTCGCGCGGACCTCTGATCTGTTCCTGTGGGAGTCTCACATTCGGGCCGAGGCATTCCCGCAGACCTACGCTCAGAACATGAGCCTGTTCTGCCGCCTGTACTCGTACATCTCGTTCCAGGCAGCCCGCTACCCGCAGTCGATCGCCATCATTTCCGGAACTGGCTCGGTCACCCCGTCGTTCTAGCGTGACGGCCTACTCAGCGCCGCTCGGACCATGCTTCTCACCATGGTCTGGGCGGCGCTGTAGTGCCTTCCCGGCAAGCCCCTCTGGGGTCCAACTAGCAAGCCTGGCCGAGGCATTCGGCTCGCCGGCCGGACGGACCGGCTTCGCTGTCGGCCAGCGCGGTCGCGCGGCATTGCAGCGTGACTCTTGCATATATATGCGGGGGTAGGGGGGTGGGTGAATGTCTATGCGTGATCGTCTTCGGGACCCTGCCCCAAAGGCGACGCGCACGCGCGGCACCTGAAACGCTACGAAGTTTGTGGCGAACTAGTAGAGAAGATCAATTGGAGGCACCTCCATGGCAAAAAGCACCGCCGCTCGGTGGGGCGGGCAGCGCGCCCGCGCCCTCTGGGACGAAGTAACCGGCGAATATGACCTCGGCGCCCACGAAATCGCACTTCTCTCAGAGATATGCGAATGCCTCGAAAATCTGGACGCTCTCAACGAGACCATCCGATCCGAAGGCGAGACCGTCCCCTCGCAGGGCTACAGCGCAGCGCCGAAGGTCCACCCTGCGCTACAAGAGGCCCGGCAGCAGCGCATCGCACTTGCCCGGCTGGTGTCGGCCCTCCGCCTGCCGGAGGGCGACGAAGAGTCCCGTCCGCAGGCCCGCGCGGGCGTGCGAGGCTTCTATGCGATGGGCGGTGCGCGCTGAAGCGGAAGAGCGACGAAATCGCATCCTTTCTGGTCCGAACTCCCGCTGAATGGCGGGAACTTGGTGTTCCTAACCGCTGGATCGAGAACTATGGCAACTTCCCGCCCATGGGAGCCGTTCGCCTCGCCGCGCTGGGGGTCCTCCGGCCGGACGAGATCGCCCTACTTCAGCGCATCGCCGCCGGGCAGGCTCCGCCCCGCGCACCACTCAAGGCCCGCGAGACAGCAAGCATTGTGCTGGCCAACATCCCGCCCGCTGAGTAAACGGGAAGTCTCCGCATCGCCCGTTTTGTTAAGTGGAGTTGGGGCCCTGGACCCTCGGGCCGGCCTGGGGCAACTGGCCACCAGCGCAGGCAAGTTGGCGAATCTCGCTGTCGGCGCCTGTGGTCAACTCGACTTAGCCGGTGGACCCGTGGCGGTCCGGCACCCGTGCAGCGCAAAGCCCCCTGTACCATCGTCGGCGCAGGGGGCTTTCTTGTGCCCATTTAGCTCGCTTTCGGGGGCTCTATTTCGAGCCGCATCCCCTCATAGACTTCTCGCAGGTCCCTGGCGTCCGAAATCCTGCGGGTTTCGACTGCCCGGACGACTTCGAGCGCACGCCAATGATTAGAGGGTGCCACTCGACCGGAAAGCATGGCGCGCTGGGCAGCGTTACATGCTTCGTCCAACCTATCTGTGGCTACGAGCGATAGGGCGAGGTCGATATTTGCCGAGGCGACCCGACGCGGCCATTTCGAGATATCGTCCGGCGGCGCAAGTCGTGCAATTACCTCTCGCGCGTAGGTCTCCGCTGCTGGGTCCCCTAGCCATGCGAGCGTTGTAGCGGTGTAGGCAACAGATTTTGCGGGATCGTACTGGAAGTGATGCTCTGGTTGATCGGGAAAACCTGCCGAGGAAGAGAGGGACTGCACTCGACTTATTGCGGCGTACGTCTCGGCAGCATTGCCCAGCCGGGCAAACGCTCGACCTTTCTGGGCTGTGGCTTGGATTTCCACAGAGCTCCCCTTAGGGGCAAGCTGCTGGGCTGCTTCGCTCAATTCCACAGCTTTGGAGTAGTCGCCATCTGTAAGCACCCGCCAGGCGTCTGTTTCGTAGCACCATGCTTGAATTTCTGGGTAGTCGGCGTGCTGGGCCAGCGTCATTGCCGTTCGCAACCTCGCTGTTGCCGCATCCTGCTGATTGAGGTCAATATGAAGAGTCGCGCCTAGCAGGGAGAACCACCCGCCGACGACAAGCAGCTGTCGGTGCTCCGCCAGCGTCTTCTTCGCGTCCATGAGGCTACCAACGTATCCGGAGTATTTCCGCACCTGCCCCAGCAGCTCATGCGGAGGGACAGTCGGGTACTTGGTGGCGAGCCCATCAAACGCTAGCTCTAGATGCGAAAGCGTAGCTTTGCCAACGTCGCTCGCTGAGACACGACGAACAAGCTCCAGAGCTTCAATTTCGTCGTCATAGCTGGATTCCGCGATCGTGACCGGTGTTGCTGGCACCGAGACAGCCGAAGCATTGATGAGAGAATCGAGCTCATCGGCGGTAACCCGAAGAGCTTTCATGAGGGCAGGGCGGTTCCAGTCTTGGGGATCGACCTGCCCCATTTCCCACCGGCCCACCGTGGAGCGATCGACGCCAACGGTCTGAGCCAATGATTCTTGAGTAAATCCAAGAAGCTTGCGCCGTTTAATGAAATCCTCGCGCCGCGCTGCCATTCCCGCCTCCCAGTCTCTGACTTGCTGTTCTACCAGCTCAGAGCACCTGGTGCAGCGACTCTGCGGCATCGATGCGGCATGGATGCGGCATGCGTGCGCTGTTCAAGGTCGAGAAGCCGCCCTGTACTGGTGATTCACACAACGGCTGGCGTTGATCAGGACGGACACACCATGACTTCCACCATCGACAGCCGCGCGGCCAACCGTTATGGAGATCGACCGGACGTGATCACGCGCAGTGCGAAGGTCATCCGGACCGCACCGGCCATGCCCGCGCAGACTCACGACCGGACTCCGGAGGGGCAGTGACCGTGCGCAGACGGCCCCCGCAGACGCTGTACAAGCCCCAGATCGGGGAGCTGGTCCGAGACACGAAACACGGCGTGAACGGGATCTACGACGGCCCCAGCTACACCACCAAGCACGCGGTAGAGCTCAAGCCCGTAGGTGGGGGCGTGGCGTGGGACACTCCGGCCAGTGAGATTCAACCCATCATCCCTACAAGGGAGTTAGGCCCCCGGCAGTCCCCCGGCCGGCCGCAGGGTGGGGGTGCCCCGTGAAGCCTCAACTTGGCGGCGCTGCAACGCTGTTGGTTGCGGTTGCTGTAACTATCTCGGTAAGCCCGGGGGCGGGCTTTCTGGCCACGCTGCCGCTCAGCGCGAGCGCCCCGTTCTCGACCAGGGCGGCGCTGTTCATGTTCACCGCCTGCCTCGCGCTCATGGTCGGGGTGTCGGCAAGTGAGCCGTTCATGCGCCGCGCTGCCCAGCGCCGTGCCAGGAAAGCGAGGCAACGATGACTGACGAGATCCTGCCCGCACCGCCCTGGCCGTTGCCGCCCCGAAAGCTCTGGAGGCTTGGCCGCTGTGCTTGCTGTGACCGTCCGACCCTGGTAGCCCCCGGGCCGACGATCCCGACTGACGCCGGACTGGTGACGCTGCCGTACTGCGTTGACGGATTCGAGCGGGCGAACCGGTACGTACGGCGGGCGCAGTTGGTTGCCGCCATGCACGACGCGCACGAGACGGTGCCCGGCACCGTGGGTGGAGCCGCATGATCGCCGGGAAGACCCCAGACCGCCCCAGACGGCGCCGGAGGAGCCGGAGGCGGCCCCGGAGCCCCCGGCCTGCTGTCAGGCCCGCATAGACCCCCGCCCCGGCCGTCCCCAACCCCGGACAGGTCGAGCCGGTCGGGGCGGGTTCACTCACGCCGAAGACAAGGAGGGTATAGCTGTGGAAGCCTCGGAGCGCGCACGGCTGGACACGTACTTCGGAAAGATCGCGGGGCACTTTGCGCCGCCGGAACTCCCGTCGTCCCTGCTGGTGACGCACCTGCTGCCGGAGCGCCCGGCGTTCGTGCGGGCGGTTGGCGCTGTGACGAACCTCCGCGCGGTGCTGCCCAAGCCCAAGTCGATCGACTCGGCAGCGCGGCGGGAGATCGAGCAGGCCGTCCCCTGTGACGAGTTGTCGCGTGATCTGTTCGCCAACGCCGACACCGCCGTGACCTACCTGGAGACCAGGACGGCCGGTGACGACGTGGTTCTGTTGGACGTGGGAGGGTACTTCGCCCCAGTGATCGACGCGCTGTGTGACCGGTTCTCCGGGCGCATCCTCGGAGTGGTCGAGGACACCGAAAATGGGCACAAGCGCTACGCCGACCGGGACAAGCTGCCGTGTCCCGTGGTATCGGTCGCTCGCTCGCCCCTGAAGGACCCCGAAGACTTCCTAGTCGGTCAGTCCGTCGTCTTCTCGACCGAAGCTCTGTTGCGCGGGCGCGGGGACATCCTGCACGGCCGTCCGGCCCTTGTGATCGGCTTCGGCAAGCTAGGGTCGAGCATCGCAAGGCTGCTGCACGCCAAGGGAGTTCACGTCACCGTGTACGACATTGACCCCGTGCGACGCGCACAGGCGCTGTCTCAGGGGTTCAGCGTGGCGCGGGATCGTGACCAAGCCATCAGCCGGGCGGGGCTCGTGCTCTGCGCCACCGGTGCTCTTTCGCTGCGTGGCGAGGACTTCCCGCTGTTGCGGAACGGCGCCTACATCGCCACCGTCACCAGCAGCGAGGACGAGTTGGAGCTGGACGGACTGCCCGACGGCTACACGCGCAGCAGTTCGGGTGAGAGCGTGACCCGCTACAGCACCACGGGCCACTACTTCTACCTGCTCAACAACGGAAACGCCGTCAACTTCCTGCACGGCGCCAGCGTCGGGCCGTTCATCTTCCTCGTTCAGGCTGAGATCCTGGCAGGTGTGCGCTTGCTCGCGCGGCGGGATCTCGGCGCCACCATGCATGAAGTCCCGGCGGACGACCGCGCGACCATCGCCGCTACCTGGCTCAACTACTACAACAGGTGATCCCATGACCATCACGGCCGACCACATCCGCGCCACGCTGACGGCCTACGTCGATGAGTTCCCGGAGGACAAGGCGGACCTGGCCTTGCCGCTGTCGCTGCTGGACTCCGGCGCTGAGCTGTCCAGCCGCAAAGAGTTCCGGGGCCACGCCACGGCCGGGGCCGTCCTGGTCAACGAGCACAAGCACGTGCTGTTCATCCACCACGTGGCACTCGACAAATGGCTCACCCCCGGCGGGCACCTGGAACCCGAGGACGCCACGCTGAGCGGTGCCGCACTGCGGGAGCTGACCGAGGAGGCAGGCATCCCCGCCGGAGCGGTCACGCTGGCCGGGAACGGCCCCGTGCACATCGACGTGCACCCGATCCCGGAGAACCCCGCCAAGGGCGAACCAGACCACTTCCACGTGGACTTCCGGTTCGTGTTCCGCACGGCGGGAAGCGAGCTTGTGACGCTCCAAGAGGAGGAGGTCAGTGGCTACACGTGGCGGCCGGTCGGGAGCATCGCCGATGACCGGCTCAGGGCTCGCGTAGAGGCTCTGACGGCCTGACCCGCTGAGCTGCCCCGTCCGTGCGTCTTTCCCCCGTGGCGCATGGGCGGGGCTTCTTGCTGCCGCCGACCTGC
Source organism: Kitasatospora sp. NPDC001175 (assembly GCF_053598215.1). Classification (NCBI taxonomy): domain Bacteria; kingdom Bacillati; phylum Actinomycetota; class Actinomycetes; order Kitasatosporales; family Streptomycetaceae; genus Kitasatospora; species Kitasatospora sp. NPDC001175. The sequence continues at coordinate 58,461 of NZ_JBSFJU010000035.1, forward strand.
GGTATCTTCCAGAACTGCTAGTTAGACGCGTTGGGGTCCGCCAGGACGTCCCACTCGATGTCGCCGCCGCGCTCGCGGATCAGCGTGGCTCCGAGGGCGAGGAGTTCGGCGGTGTCGCCGAAGACGTCCAGGTGCATGCGGTTCTTGACGGCCTTGGGCTCCGTGACCGGGTTGACCCAGATCAGCGGGCCCGCGCCGGCCGGATCCTCGATCGGGACGGAGTCGGAGGGCTGGTGGCTGCCGGGGCGGCGGACGTAGCCGATGGCGGTGCACCACCAGTCGGCGAGGGCCTGGTGGTCGTTGGCGTCCAGGCACAGATCCTTGAAGCGGGCGGGCATCGCGGCAAACCTCCGAAGAGCTGATCATCAGTCAGGGCAAGGGTGCAATACCCCTTGGAGTGCGACGAAACCCCGCCCCTGGCAGCGGTTTCCAGGGACGGGGCTCCGGATGTGGGCCGGCTCAGCCGGCGTCGGCGGCCGGCTTGGCGCCGCGCTTCTCCAGCGAAGCGAGGTAGGCGTTGTAGGCGTTCAGCTCGGCGTCGCCGTCGCGGTCGGCGGCCCGGTCACGGCGGCGCGCCTGCCGCTCCTCGGACTTGGCCCACTGCAGGGTCAGCGCGATCAGCACGATCGCGGTCGGGATCTCACCGAAGGCCCAGGTGATGCCGCCCGCGAGCTTCTGGTCGGAGAGCAGGTCGGTGCCGGCCGGGGCGCCCTCGGCGGTGAAGGTGGTCACCAGCGGGTGGCTGGCCATCATCACCGCCACGCCGAAGAAGGCGTGGAACGGCATCCCCATGAACAGCTCGATGATCCGAATCACGAAGCCGGGGCGGTGCGGCCCCGGGTCCACGCCCATGATCGGCCAGAAGAAGAACATCCCGACCGCCAGGAAGTGCACCATCATCGCGATGTGCCCGAGCCGGTACTGCATCAGATAGTCGAAGAGCGGGGTGAAGTACAGGCCGTAGAGGCTGGCGATGAACATCGGGATGGTGAACGCCGGGTGCGAGACCACCCGGATGTACCGGCTGTGCAGCAGCGCCACCAGCAGTTCGCGCGGCCCCCGCCCGCTGCCCTTGCGGGCCGGGCGCAGTGAGCGGAGCGCCAGCGTGATCGGCCCGCCCAGCAGCAGCAGGATGGGGGAGAGCATGGAGAGCACCATGTGCTGGATCATGTGCGCACTGAACAGCACCATGCCGTAGTCGTTCAGCCCGGTGCTGGTGACCAGCAGGATGGAGCCGATGCCGGCCGTCCAGGCGACGGTGCGGCCGATCGGCCAGCGGTCCCCGCGCCGGGCCAGCCGGACCACGCCTGCGACGTACAGCGCGATCGCCAGCAGCCCGCCGATCAGGAAGGGCCAGTCCGGCGACCAGCTCAGCACGTTGTCGAGGTTGAACGGCCCCGGCGTGCCCATGCCCCCGTGGTGATGGTGCATCCCTGCCATGCCGTCGCCCATCGGCGCGTCCCGCTTTCCCTCGTCCGTCCGGCCGTGCCGGCCTGATCGAGGTCCGGTTCGTCCGATTTCTTCGGCCTCTAGCCTAGGCGGGCCTTACGCCCCGCCCGCAGTCGACCCCCGTCCGGGAGGTCCGGGCCACCTGGTGTGTGGGCCGGACCACCGACCGGGGACGATCGCCTGTCGGAGGGGCCGCCCATCCGGCGCGGGCGCATCCCGGCAGCTGCTCAGCCGCCGGCCGGGCGCGCCTGCCCGGGCAGCGCCCGGGCCCGGCCCCAGGCCCAGCGCAGCAGTCCCGCCGCCAGGACCAGTGCCCACAGCACCGCGATGCCGACCTGGGCCGGAGCCGTGCCGCGCAGTGCCGTCGCGAACGGCACGGTCAGCACCAGCACCGCCACCGCCGGTCCGGCCGCGTACCAGGCCGCGAAGACCGCCGGGCCCGTCCCGCCGCCGGCCCCCTGCTTGGGCGAGTACATGAGGTCCTGGCGGCTGGCGCCGCGGCAGGCGTTCACCAGCCCGGCCCCGACCAGGGCCGGCACCACGGCGGGCGCCAGCCAGACCGTCGCTGCGCCACCGGACAGGAGCAGTACCAGCGAGCAGGCCAGCCCCAGCAGGACGCCGAGCAGCGTCGGCACGACCGCGTGCCGCAGCATCAGCCCGGACACGGGGTACGGGGACCAGGAGGCCCGGCGGATGTCGTCCGTCTCGACCCGGGCGGGTTCGAGCAGCTGGGCTATGGCGAGGTAGCCGAGAACCAGGGCCGCCGCCGTGGCCGCCAGGGAGGGTATGCCGCGCAGCCCGTGGGCGAGCACGCCGCACAGCAGCGCCGGCACCGTGAGCACCACGGCACGGCCCAGCCGGGCGGGGGAGCGCAGCAGCGCGAGGGCGTCCCGCCAGGGGACCACCAACCAGGGGCGGCGCGGCACGGGTAGCCGGACCCGAAGCCGCCGGCTGCCGCCCGAGGCCTCGGTCACCGCCAGCCGCGCGGCGCGCAGCTCGACCGTCCGCAGCGCGGCCAGCACCCCGGCCGCGGCCCGGGCCCGCTCCCGCAGCCGGTGCAGCGGTACGCTCGCGGCGGCCCGGTCGGCGAGCACCAGGCAGGCCACCGTGGGTACGACCAGCAGCCCGGCGGCCACCCAGGCGCCGGGTACCGCGGCTCGGGTCGGCGCCAGCGCGGCGATTCCGGCCCAACCCCACGGGCCCGACCAGAGCTCCAACCGCTCCAGCCAGCCGACCCGGTGACCGGCGGCGGCCAACGCGCTCTGCGTGCCGAGCGCCACCACCAGCACCGTCGCGTACGGAGTGAGCCGCCGCACCCAGCGCGCCGCCCGGTCGCTGCGCTCCACCAGCAGCCCGGCGCAGGTGGCCAACAGCGGCAGGCAGGCCCCGCCAGCCAGGCACCAGCCGAGCGCGGCGGGCAGGGGTACCCGGGCGGTCAGTCCCAGCGCGACCATGCCCCCGCAAGCCGTCACCAGGCCCGGGAAGAGCACCAGGGCGCAGGACAGCCAGAACCACGGCCGGAGCACCGGGTGGGGGCGGACCGGGTGGGCGAGCAGCCAGTCGGCCGTCGCCCGGGGCGGGACGACAGGCCCCCGCCAGAGCCCGTCGCGGACCAACAGCAGGACGGTGGCGAGTCCGACCGCGGCGATGCCGCTGGGCATGGCGGCGAGCAGGGCGGGGCCGTGGGCGGTGTAGTCGGTGCCCATCGAGGCCTGGATGAACATGCCGAGGCTGGGGATGGCGCCCCAGACGACCAGGACCAGCAGTACGCAGTAGAGCGCGTAGCCGATCTGGCCGGCCCGGCGGCGGCGGTGCGGCGCACGCATCTCGCGCAGCAGCGCCAGCGTCTCGTCGGTCCAGTCGTCGTCGGCGGTCCACTCGGCGGGGATGTCCTCCGCCGGTTCGTCGAGCGGCTCCACCGCGGCCAGGTCGGCGCCGCTCACCGGGCGCTCGCCGAGCCGGTGCCGAGGCTCTCCAGGACCTTGCCGGGCGGGCCCTGGGAGACGATCCGACCGTCCTCGAGCACCACCACCCGGTCGGCGATCTCCCTCGCGAGGTCGGTGTGGTGGGTGACCAGCAGTACCGCCACGCCGTCCGCGAGCTCGGCCCGCAGCAGTTCGGCGAGCCGTCGGCGGGCCTCCGGGTCCAGCCGCTGCTCCGGTTCGTCCAGCAGCAGCAGGTCGCGCGGCCGGACCAGGGCGCAGGCCAGCAGCAGCGCCTGCATCTGGCCGGAGGAGAGCGCCGAGGGCAGGGCGTCGGCCCGCTCGGTGAGCAGTCGGTCGGCCAGTACCTGCTCCACCCACTCCCGGGCGTCGGCGACCCCGTGGGCGGCCGCGACCAGCAGCAGGTGCTCGCGCACCGTGAGGTCCGGGTAGCAGGCGACCGTGTCGCCGACCATGGCGACCCGGGCCCGGATCCGGGGATCGTTCTCGTCCATCGCAAGCCCGTCGAAGCGGACCGTGCCCTTTGTCGGCAGGTCGCGCCCGGCCGCGATCCGCAGCAGGGTGGACTTGCCCGAGCCGTTGTGGCCGAGCAGCGCGATGCACTCGCCGGCCGCCAGCGCCAGGTCGACGGGGTGCAGTACCTCCCGCTCGCCGTAGGAACGGCGCACTCCGGTCAGTTGGAGCAGCGGCTTCCGCGCCCGGGCGCGCGGTTCAGCGGGGATCTTGGCCATAGGGGCGCAGCCTTTCGACGTGAACGTCCGATCACAGTATCGGCCGTCCGTCCGCCCTCCGGAGGCCCACCTCGCCTCGGGACGGCTCCGGCACCGTCCATCCGTCCGCGTTCCGCCGTCGGGACACGGCCGGGGACTGCTGCCGACGCATGACCGTGACCGCTGCCGACGCATGACCGTGACCGCCGCCCGCAGCCGAGCGGGCCCGCTCAGCGACGGTGCACCAGCAGGCTCTGCGCGGAGCGGGCGACCGGTCCGTGCTCGTCTTGGAGCATGGCGCAGGTCAGGCCCGCGTGACCGGGACCGAGTTCGGTGTCCGCGTCCAGGCACAGCCACTCGCCAGCCGGCGGGCGCAGCAGGTGAAGCGTCAACTCCGGTGGTACGAAGCCGTACTGGCGGATGTCCAGCACGGCGCTGACGCCGTTCGCCGAGTCCGCGCACAGTACGGTCCGCTGGGTCGGCGACATCGGCTCGTCGGGAAGCAGTGGGATCCTGGGGCGCAGCCAGACCGCCGCCGGACCGAGCGTTTCGTACCCGCCGTGGACGAAGGACCATTCGACCGACTCCAGGAAGCCGCACCGCCAGTGGTCCGGAACTTCCGGTGGTGCCCCCGGAGCCTGCGGCCGGGGTGACGGCGGCTTCTGCGCACTGCCGGTGTCGATCGGGACGTCCTCGGGGGCGGGCTGTACGCCCCACCCGGCGGCGAGGGCCACCACCCGTCCCTCGGTGAGGAGTTCGGCGCGCACCAGGCGTACCCGCCGGCCCGGCCGCTCGACTTCCGCGCGGACCGTCAGCGGCCGCAGCGGCACCGGCCCGAGTATGTCGAACGAGATCCGGGCCAGCGGCAGGTCGTCGCCCGCGCATCGCTCCAACTCCCGGGTGAGCAGCGCCCCGGGCGGCCCGAAGTGCTGGAACTCCGGGTTCCACGGCCCCTGGGCGTGCCCGGTCGGACGGTAGGCGGTGCCGTCCGGGGTGTCGACCTGCTCGAAGTAGGCGTCGGCGTCAGCCATCGGACTCCAGCGTGTTCGGCTTGTCCCGTACGCCGGGCCGGGCGCGGTGCGGCCGCCGGACCGGTGGCGTACTCGTGCGCGGGCAGCCTAGCAGGCGCCGATCACCTGACCGCCGTGTGGCCGGGCGACAACTGACGTCACGTCAATTGACTCTTGATCGTGTCGAATTGCGCGCACGAATGCGGTGACGGCCGGCCACCCTCCCCGTTTCGGGAGGGTGGCCGGCCGTTTCGGCTGCCGTACGGGTCAGATGACGGTCTCGGCCTCGATGTAGCGGTCGGCCGGGACGGTCTTCAGCTCGGCGACCGCGTCGGCCAGCGGAACCAGCCTGATCTCGGTGCCCTGCAGTGCGGTGATGTGCCCGAAGGCGCCCTTGTGTGCGGCCTCGACGGCGTGCCAGCCGAAGCGGGTGGCGAGCACCCGGTCGTACGCGGTCGGGGTGCCGCCGCGCTGGGTGTGGCCGAGGATCACCGGGCGGGCCTCCTTGCCCAGGCGGTGCTCCAGCTCGCGGGAGAGCTGGGTGGCGATGCCGGTGAAGCGCTCGTGGCCGTAGATGTCCTTGGAGCCCTCCTCCCAGTGCATGGTGCCGGGCTCGGGCTTGGCGCCCTCGGCGCAGACCACGATGGCGAACTTCTTCTGCCGGTCGAAGCGTTCGCGCACCACCTCGGTCAGCTTGTCGATGTGGAACGGGCGCTCCGGGACCACGATGGCGTGCGCTCCGGCGGCCATACCGGCGTTGAGCGCGATCCAGCCGGTGTGGCGGCCCATGACCTCGACCACCATGACGCGCTGGTGCGACTCGGCGGTGGTCTTCAGCCGGTCCAGCGCCTCGGTGGCGACCGAGACGGCGGTGTCGAAGCCGAAGGTGACGTCGGTGCAGGCGATGTCGTTGTCGATGGTCTTCGGCACGCCGACCACGGGCAGACCGGCGTCGCTCATCAGCTTGGCGGCCTTCAGCGTGCCCTCGCCGCCGATCGGGATGATCGCGTCGATGCCGAGGTCGCGGCAGTGCCGCTTGGCGCGTTCCACGCCGTCCCGCAGGTGGCTCGGCTGGACCCGCGAGGAGCCCAGGATGGTGCCGCCCTGGGCGAGGATGCCGCTCACCGAGTCGAGGGTCAGCGGGCGGTGGACTCCTTCGAGCAGTCCGCGCCAGCCGTCTTGGAAGCCGATGATCTCGTCACCGTGGTCGACCACCCCCCGGTGGACCACGGAACGGATCACGGCGTTCAGGCCGGGGCAGTCACCGCCGCTGGTGAGCACTCCAATACGCATTGCTTTGCAACTCCCCTGGGGGCATCTCCCAGCCGCCAGGCTGGGGGAAGAACCGGACGGCCGGACTACCACCCGAATCGGACACAATCGGTCGAATCGGGTCAGTGAGCAGCATACGGTTCCTGCGTCCGGCCGGGCAGGCGCCGATGCGGGAGCGGCGCCGTCGGCGCACCCGCGGAGAACTGCGCTGGGCACCGAGGAGGGTTGCGCCCAGAAGACTGTATGAAGAGCCGAACAGCGTGGGCTCGATGTCGTACGGCTGCATTGTCGTACATATGGCGGCGCTTGGGCACCGGCTGACCGCTATCCGGTCAGCCGGTGCCCAAGCGCCGAGATCGCTGCGCTCCTGCGAGGTGAGGAGGTCAGGCGGGCTGGCCGGCCGCGGCGATCCGCTCGGCGCGCAGCGCGTCGTACCAGGTGGTGTCGGCCGGCGGCAGGGCGCTCACGTCCAGCGCCAGCTTGATCAGCATGTCGGCGACCAGCGGGTTGCGAGCCATCACGGGTCCGTGCATGTAGGTGCCGAAGACGGTGTCCCGCCAGGCACCCTCGGTGCCGTCCCCGGTGCCGTTGCCGCGGCCGACCTGGACGTTCGCGAAGGGGGAGACGCCCTGGCCGAGGTGGGTGACACCCTGGTGGTTCTCGAAGCCGGTCAGCTGCGGCAGGCCCAGGCGCGGGTCCACCTCGGCGAGCACGTCGCCGACGCAACGGGCGCCCTCGCCGCGGGTGGTCCGGACGTCCAGCAGGCCAAGGCCCGGCTCGCGCTCGCCGAGGTCGTTGATGAACTCGTGGCCGAGGATCTGGTACCCGGCGCAGACCGCGAAGATGATCGCGCCGTTCTCGGCGGCCCGGACCAGCCCGGAGTCGTTGCGCAGCCGCTCGGCCGCCAGTCGCTGCGGACGGTCCTCACCGCCGCCGATCAGGTAGATGTCACCGCTGGTCGGCACGGCCTGGTCGGAGCGGACGTCGATGCGCTGCACCCCGAGTCCGCGCTGGCGGGCCCGGCGCTCCACGACCAGGGCGTTGCCCCGGTCGCCGTAGGTGCTGAGCAGGTCGGGGTAGACCCAGACCAGGCGCAGGCTGCTCTCACTCATCCGGGGAGACCTTCCGTACTGCTGCGGCGCGGGCTGCGGGTCGTAGCCCTGCTGCGCGGGCTGCTGGTCGTACTGCTGCGGCGCGGGCTGCTGCGGGCTGTATCCCTGCTGCGCGGGCTGCGGGTCGTAGCCCTGCTGCGGGTAGCCCTGCTGCTCGGACTGCTGCGGGTAGCCCTGCTGCGCCGGCTGCTGCGGGTAGCCCTGCTGGGCCGGTTGCTGCGGGTTGTAGCCCTGCTGCGGGTAGCCCTGTTGCGGGTTGTACTGCTGGGGGTTTCCGGTCGGGTACGACATCAGTTGGCCACCGCCTTGCGCAGCTGCTGGAACGCGGTGTAGTTGGCGATCGCCTCGATCCGTCCGGGCGGCGCCGCCTGGACGGCCTGGTCAAGCGAGTCGACCACCTGGAACTGCAGGCCCGCGACCTCCAGGCGGACGGCCAGGTCCAGCTTGCGCTGGCCCATCACGAAGATCGGGTGGCCGGCCAGGCGCTCGTAGTCCACGTCCCAGAGCCAGGAGGTGTCGGTGCCGTCGGCGTCCAGCGCGTTCACCGAGAGGATCACCGGGGCGGGCGGGCCGTCGATCAGCGAGAAGGTCTCAAGCCAGCCGGCCGGGTTCTTGGCCAGTAGCAGGCGGATGTCGCGGCCCTGGTAGGACACCACGTCGTAGCGGCCCGCGACCGCCGCCACCGACTGCATCCGCTGCAGGGCGACCTGCGGCGCCACGCCGAACACGGCGGCGACGGCGGCGGAGCTGGTGGCGTTGGCCAGGTTGGCCCGGCCGGGGAGCTGGAGCTGGATCGGCCAGGCGCCGCGCTGCGGGTCGATCACATGGGTGCCCTGGAGCGCCCAGTGCGGCTGCGGACGGCGGAAGCCGCAATCCTGGCAGAACCAGTCGTCGCCGGGGCGCTGCATCACACCACCGCAGGCCGGGCAGGACCAGGCGTCCTCCTTCCACGCCTGGCCGGCGGCCACCCAGACCACCTTGCGGCAGGAGGAGGCGGCCCAGGTCACCAGCGGGTCGTCCGCGTTCGCGATGATCACCGCGTCGGTGTCCTTGAGGCCCTCGCGCCATTTTTCGGCCATCATCCGGGTCTCGGCGGCCCGGTCCAGCTGGTCACGCGAGAGGTTCAGCAGCGCTATCGCCTTCGGGCGGGTGTCGCGGGCGACCCCGGCAAGGTACTTCTCGTCGACCTCGATCACGCCGAACCTGGCGTCCGAGCCACCCGCCAGCGCGGCGGTGATCCCCGCGGGCATGTTGGCACCCAGCGCGTTGGAGACCACTGGGCCGGCGGCGCGCAGGGCCTCGGCGATCAGCCGGGTGGTGGTGGTCTTGCCGTTGGTCGCGCTGACCAGGACCACGTCGAGGTGCTCGGCCAGGGTGGCGAGCAGGTCGGGGTCGAGCTTGAGAGCGACCTTGCCGCCGATCACCGAGCCACTGCCTCGGCCGGCCTTCTGGGAGAGGGCAGCGGCGACCTTGCCTGCCGTCACGGCGAGCTTGGCGCGGGCGGGCAGTGAGGCTTCGCGTGCGGCCGTGGCTTCCGAATCGGTGCCTGGCATGCTCAGTGGTTCCTCCTTGCTGCGGCACCGCCCGGGTCGTGCAGGGGACCGTCGGGCGGCGGGGACGGGCCCAGCCTACCCACTCCGCGGCCCACGTCCGAGTCCCGGACCCTCCCTGGCCTGCCCAGGACGCCCCGGCAGCGCCCTGACATGGCCTCGCCGGAAGTCCTCAAGAGTGCGGAAAACCATGTGAAGCGGGCGGCGTGCGACGGTACTTGCTCTGTCGGGCGAGCACCGCCGCACACCGGGAGTCGGGAGGCGTGACCGGTCGCGGGGCCCGGCGGGCCGGCCGCCTTCGGGTACGCGAACTTCCCCGCGGTCCGGCGAATTTACCCGATTTGATGGGAAGAGTTCCGATTTGCCCTATCGGCCCGGGCCGGTGGCCCAAGGGGTGGGGAGCCGATCGGCGGCCTCGGCGAGGTGAGCGGTGATCACCAGAGTGCCGTCCTCGACCTGGTAGTCGAGCGGTGCGGCCAGCCTGCGCATGGTGGAGATCAGCCCGGTGTTGGAGGCGTGCGTGACGGCGTATACCGTTCGCACTCCGCCTTCGAGGGCCAGTGCCGCCATCCGTCGCAGCAGGTCCACGCCGAGCCCGCGCTGCTGCCAGTCGTCCTCGACCAGCAGGGCCACCTCCGCGCTGTCGTCGTCCCACATCAGGTGGGCCAGGGCGACGATCCGGCCGTCCGCGGTCTCCACAGCCAGGGTCTGGCCGTGCCGTGGGTCGAGCAGATGGTCTAGGTAGCGGTCGGCGTCGGCCACCGGACCGTGGTAACGCCTGCGCAGGGACTCCTTGGAGCAGCGGTGGTGCATCGCCAGTGCGGCGGCCTTGTCGCCGGCGTCGGCCCGGCGGACCGTCAGGTCGGTCCCGGCGGGCAGGCTGAGGCGGGCCTCGACCTTGGGGACGCGCGGTCCGAGCAGGCTGTCCAGCTCGACCAGCGCCTGGGCACGGGCGAACTCGGTCGGGGTGAACGGCAGTTGCGGCCTGGTCAGCTCGATCAGGTCACCGGAGGGTGCGGGAAGCCGCATCACATGGCCGTCCACTCCGGCCGCCGCCCGCTCGCCGCCGCCCGGGTACTGCCGGATGGTGCAGCGACCGAACAACTGCCGCAGCGCGACGGGCAGTTCGGCGGCGTCCAGTGCCGTCCGGGTGGCCAGTGCCAGGATGTGGGCCGGCACGTCCACCAGGTCGTGCGCGTCGGCCGGGTCGGTCCAGATGTCATGGCCCCCGGCGGCGGCGACGGCTGCGACCAGCTCGGCGCGGGCCAGCGTGCCCGGCGCGCGGAGCAGGAACTCGTCCACGGTGGCCTCCGGCAGCGGGTGGGCCTGCATCGAGACGATGTTCACCCCGAGGCCGGCCAGCGCCGCCGCGACCCGGGCCAGGCTGCCCGGTGAGTCGGGCACGGTGGCGCGGAGCCGCCAGAGGGCGGTCTGCTCGAAATACCCCAGCGGTCCGGTCATCGCCGCCTCCCCGGGCGGTGCGCCGTGATCGGGATGGGGCGGTGGCGAGTGCGGGTGCCGGTGTGCCCACCAGGCGTGGCAGACCGCGGTGACGAGCAGTGCGGCGGCCGAGCCGAAGAGCAGCACCGGTCCGTCGTGGCCGTGCACCACCACGTTGGCGACCAGGTCGGCGGCGGCGCAGGCGGCGAAGATCGCGGCGAGTTCCGTGGTGTCCCGGCGCCAGCGGTGGCCGCGGGCGGCGCGGCGCTGGGCGCGGGCGGGCGTGGTGGGACGGGCCGAGAGCGTCGAGGAGTCCATGCGGTCATGCTGTCCCGCCGGTGTTTCACGATCACGAATCCCCCGTGACCTGTCGGTAAAAGTCTCCGTCCGAGGTCCGGGTGGCCCCCGGCCGGCCCGGAGCAGGCAACTGATGGTCAGTCAGGTCAGCCGCCGCAGAGCGTACTTCATCCAACAGGGCGACCAGATCGGCCTCGGTGGTGGCGGAGTTCAGCAGGCAGGCCCGCAGCATCTCGCGGCCCCGGTGGACCGCGCCGGTGACGAATGCCCGCCCGCGCCGCTGGACGGCGGCCGGCAGCTCCCGGTTGACCGCGTCCAGCAGCCGCTCGTCCGCCCCCGCCGGGCGGTAGCGGAAGGCGACGATGGAGGTCTCCACCGGAGCGAGCAGTTCCAGCCGCGGGTCGGCCTCCACCAGCTCGCCGAGGCGCCGGGCGAGCGCGGTGCAGCGGGCGATGTCGGCGCTGATCCCGGCCCGGCCCCGGTGGGCGATGGTGGCCCAGACCTTGAGCGAGCGGAACGGGCGGGTCTGCTCCATCCCGTACTCGGAGAACCAACCGAGCTCGCCCGCCGCCTCGTCCCGAAGATACGAGGGCACCAGGCTGAACGTGCCGCGCAGCTCCTCGGGGTGTCTGACCAGGGCGCAGCCGCAGTCCACCGGTACGCCCAGCCACTTGTGCGGGTCGAGCGCGAGCGAGTCGGCGCGGGCCATCCCGGCGTAGCGGTGCGCGATGGCGGGGTCGAGCACGCCGAAGGCGCCGTACGCCCCGTCCACGTGCAGCCACAGCCCTTCGGCGGCGCACAGGTCGGCGATCGGCTCGAAGGGGTCGACGGCACCGGTGCCGACGGTTCCGGCGGAGGCGACCACCAGGAAGGGCAGTCGTCCGGCCGCGCGGTCCTCTGCGACGGCGGCGCGCAGCGCGGCCACATCGAGCCGTCCGTCGGGGTCGGTGGCCACGGTGCGCAGGTTGCGACTGCCCAGGCCCAGCAGTTCGACGGCCTTGCGGACGCAGGAGTGGCTCTCGGCGGTGGCGTAGCCGACCAGCGGGGGCAGCCCGGCCAGGCCCTGTTCGCGCAGGTCGCACCCGGCCAGGCGGGCGGCGCGGTTCCGGGCGGCGGCCAGGCACAGGATGGTGGCCATCGAGGTACCGGAGGTGAGGATGCCGCCGCCGGGAGGGTGCGGGAATCCGACCAGCTCGGCCATCCAGCGGACCACGGCGCGCTCCAGGTGCACGTCGGCGTGGTCACCCCCGGCGGAGCTGGGGTTCATCGCGGCCGCGGCCAGGGTGGCGAGCACGCCGGCCGGTGCGGGTGCGGAGTTCACCCAGCCGAAGAAGCGCGGGTGGCCGTTGCCCATCGGCGCGGGCATCACCCGGTTCTCGATCTCTTCCAGCAGTGCGCCGAGTGGGCGGCCCCGGGCGGGGAGCGGGGCGTCCAACAGGGCGGCCCGTCCGGCCGGGTCCATCGGCTGCCAGACCGGGCGGCCGGGCAGCGCGTCGAGGTAGTCGGCGACCAGGTCGGCGGTGGCGCGGGCGGCAGTGCGGAAGTCGTCGGCGGTGGCGTCGCTCATGCTGCTGCTCCAGTGGGCGGTACTGGGGCGCGGCGTCTTCGGCGCACCTGACCGAGCCGATCATACGACCGGCTGCGCGACGCGTACCCGGGAGCGCGGAACCGTGGGCCGGCGGGCTCCTCCCCGTGCCCCGGACGGCGACTCGCCGACGGGTCGGGCTCTTCCCCGCACCGTCCTGGCCGACCCGCCGGACCGCGCGGAGCCCGGGCCGTTGGGCGGCCGCTCAGTCCAGGGTGCCGGAAAGTCCGCCCGAGCTGCGGCAGTAGCCGGCCAGCTCCGGGTTGGTGATCTTCTTGCAGAGGCGGGCGGGGGCCCCGGCGTCGGTGTAGTTGACGGTGTAGTAGCTCATCAGGCCCTCGGTGCAGGCCTTGCGCTGCCAGGCATCGGCGGCGGTGGCGCACTGCTGGGCGGCCCAGTCCTCGCGGTCCAGGTTGTACTTCATGGTGCGTGAGCCGACGCCCCGGCTGCAGTCGCCCCCGCCGCCGGTGGCCTGTGCGTTGAGGCACCACTTGAGGGCCTCGGCGAACACCTCGGGGTGGTCCTGCCAGTCGTGCGAACTGAGGTAGTAGGTCGGCGCGTAGAAGTAGCAGGCGGAGCGGAACAGCGCGGGCTGCTCCGGGCAGGGGTAGAGCGGCTCCTCGGCGAGCCTGTCGGCGGGGAGGTTGGCCTTGGCGTTCTCGTCCTCCTCGTCCGGTGCGAAGAACTGCATGAACAGGCCCTCCGAGCAGGTGATCCGCTTGGAGTCGGTGGGGAACTTGCTGCACAGCGCCCGGGCGGCGGGGACGTCCTGCTTGGTGACGAACATGGTCCCGTGCCCCACGCCGTGGATGCAGGGGCCCTTGTTGGCGGGGGCGCACAGGGTGAGGATGTCCGCCTCCGGGTTGTCGGAGTTGGCCAGCATCTCCTCCACCGCGCCGTGCAGATAGCCGGCCGCGCAGGTCTCGTGCGGGAAGGAGAGGACCTTCTGGAAGTCCTGGTGGTAGCGCTTGACGGCGGCGTGGCCGAGCTCGTGCGCGATCGGGTGGCAGAACCGGACGGTGTACGGGAGCTTCTTGGTGATCCGATCCAGGTCCGCCAGGGCCACTCCGGGGTCGGTGGCGTCCATCTCGGCCATCAGCTTGTTGCGCAGTGTGCTGCGGGTCCACACCGCGGGGTCGCCGGTGGGCGTGGCCGCCGCGGCGGCACCCGCCACGGCCGGGCCGGCGGCGGGCGCGGCGGGGACCCACTGGGTGACGGCGGCCGCGCCCAGGCCGAGCGCCCCGAGCAGGGCTGCGGTGACGATCGCGAAGCTTCGCGGCTGCATGCGTTGCTCCTCTAGCCGACAGCTTTTGACCGGTTTCGTTCCCATCCTGTAGCTATCGGCCAGAATCTACCCGGGTTTGACAGCCGTTCGGGTGGAGCGGCGGCTCCGGTGGCGAGATCGCCCGCGGTACGGCCGCTCCCCGGTCCAACGACGGAGCCCGCACCCGGTCACCCGGGCGGTCGGAGGGGCAGCGACAGGTCAGAGGGGCAGCGACACGTCAGGGGCTCGGTGACAGGTCAGAGGCTCAGCGAGACCTCGTAGTCGCGCAGCCAGGCGTTCAGGCCCAGGGCGAGCTCGGTGGCGGCCCGGTTGGCCTGCGGGTCGCTGTCCGGGCGGAGGGTGTCGGCCAGCGCGACCGGGTCCAGCAGTGCGTGGACGGGGGCCTTCGGGTCGGCGGCGACTTCGGCGAGTTCGCCGCGCAGACCGAGCGGGTAGTTGGGGTCCTGGGTGCTCGGATACGGGCTCTTGACCCGGTCGGCCACCGCGGCCGGCAGGGTGTCCCGGACGGCGGCGCGCAGCAGGCTCTTCTCCCGGCCGTCGAAGGTCTTCATCGCCCACGGGGTGTTGAACACGTACTGCACCAGTCGGTGGTCGCAGAACGGCACCCGGACCTCCAGGCCGGTGGCCATGCTCATCCGGTCCTTGCGGTCCAGCAGGAGGCGCACGAAGCGGGTCAGGTTGAGGTAGCTGATCTCCCGCATCCGCCGCTCGAACGGGTCGGTGCCGGTGCCGTCCAGGTGCGGCACCTCGGCCAGGGCCTCGCGGTAGCGCTGGGCCCGGTAGCCGGGCAGGTCCAGCCGGGCGACCAGGTCGGGGGAGAGCAGGCCGTCGCCGGGCCGGGTGGAGGGGCCGGAGATCTCGGCCATCGAGGTGATCCAGGGGAAGGCGTCGGTCGCGATGAGCGCCGGGTCGTGGAACCAGGGGTACCCGCCGAAGAGCTCGTCCGCCGACTCGCCGGAGAGCGCGACGGTGGAGTGCCGGCGGATCGCCCGGAAGAGCAGCAGCAGCGAGGTGTCCATGTCGCCGAAGCCGACCGGCAGGTCGCGGGCGTGCAGCACCGCGTCGCGGTGCGCCAGGTCGGTGAGGGAGGCGCTGTCCAGCTCGATGGTGCGGTGGTCGGCGTCGACGTGCTCGGCGACCATCTTCGCGTACGGGCTGTCGGGGGTGGCGCGGAACGAGTCGGGGCGGAAGTTCTCGGTCTGGCCGACGAAGTCGACGGAGAAGGAGTGCACCGGGCCGTGCCCGCCGGCCCGCAGCGCCCGCGCGGCGAGCGCGGTGACGGCGCTTGAGTCCAGGCCGCCGGAGAGCAGGGTGCACAGCGGGACGTCGGAGATCAGTTGCCGCTCGATGATGTCGTCCAGCAGCGCGCGGACGGTGGAGACGGTGGCGTCCAGGTCGTCGGTGTGCTTCCTGGCCTCAAGTGCCCAGTAGCGCTGGACGGTCAGCCCCTGACGGCGGACCCGGATCAGATGGCCCGGCTCCACCTCGGCCATGCCGCGGTAGACCGCGTGGCCCGGGGTCTTGGTCAGGCCGAGCAGTTCGCGCAGCCCGTCGAGGTCCACCGCCGGTCGCACCGAGGGGTGGGCGAAGACGGCTTTGGGCTCGGAGCCGAACAGTACGCCGTCGGCGGTGCGCTGGTAGTAGAGCGGCTTGACCCCCATCCGGTCGCGGACCAGCAGCAGTTCCTCGGTGCGGGCGTCCCAGAGTGCGAAGGCGAACATGCCGTTCAGCCGGGTGACGAAGTCGTGGCCCCACCTCAGGTAGGCGTGCAGCACCACCTCGGTGTCGCTGCGGGTGCGGAAGCGGTGACCGGCGGCCTCCAACTCGGCCCGTAACTCAAGGTGGTTGTAGACCTCGCCGCTGTAGGTGAGGGCGACCAGCAGCCGGCCGTCGTCCTCGACGGTCATCGGTTGCGCGCCGCCTTCGAGGTCGATCACCGAGAGCCTGCGGTGGCCGAGTGCCGCATGCCGCTCCAGGTGGACACCGCCCGCGTCCGGGCCCCGGCAGGCCATGGTGGCGGTCATCGCGTCCAGAGCGGCCCGTTCCGTGGTGAGGTCCCGGTCGAACGCGACCCAGCCCGTAATCCCGCACATGCGAACTCCCAGGTTTCCCGTAGGTCTACAGGTGTTCATATGCGTACGCAGGATGACGGTACGCTCAAATATTGAGCACATCAAGGGTCTGTGGATCGCCGAGTCCCCCGAGATCTGCCCGATTTCGGGCAGAAATCTTGGATCATGACCGGGCGACCGCATAGGCTCCCCACTCGTGTCCGCCTCACCACACCCCCACGAAGACCTGCTCGCCCACCTCACCCGCACCACGCCGCTCGGTCCGGGCGAGGCCGCGCGAGTGATCGCGGAGGTGCTGGCGTACTTCTCCGAGAACACCGAGGAATACGTCCGCCGCCGCCACGGTGAGCTGCAGGCACGCGGCCTGACCAACGAGCGGATCTTCGCCCGCCTCGGCGCGGAACTGGTCGCCCGTCGCGTGGCGGCGCCCGAGCTGTCCACCCGTCAGCTGCGCCGGATCGTCTACGGCTGAGCCGTACCACCCATCGAACCTGAGGAGTTACCCATGTGCGGAATCGTGGCCTACATCGGCCCGAAGGACGCGACCACCTTCCTGCTGGAGGGCCTGCAGCGGCTGGAGTACCGCGGCTACGACTCTGCCGGGGTGGCCGTCGCAGGCAAGACCGGCGGCCTGAAGGTCTGCAAGGTGAAGGGCCGGGTCGCCGACCTCGCCGCCGCCGTGCCCGCCCGCTTCAAGGGCACCACCGGCATCGGCCACACCCGCTGGGCCACCCACGGCGTGCCCAGCGACGCCAACGCGCACCCGCACGTCGACAACGCGGGCCGGATCGCCGTCGTCCACAACGGCATCATCGAGAACGCCGACGAGCTGCGGGCCAAGCTGACCGCCGAGGGCGTCACCTTCACCTCCGAGACCGACACCGAGGTCCTCGCCCACCTGGTCGCGGCCCACCTCACCGACGACGGCGAGCTGGAGGACGCGGTCCGCGCCGTGCTCGGCCACGTCGTCGGCACCTACGGCATCGCCGTCCTCGACTCCGCCCGCCCGGACCGGATCGTCGTCGCCCGCAACGGCAGCCCGATCGTGCTCGGCATCGGCGAGAAGGAGATGTTCGTCGCCTCCGACGTCGCCGCCCTGGTCCGCTACACCCGGCAGGTGGTGCACCTGGAGGACGGCGAACTGGCCACCGTCCGGGCCGGCGGCTTCAACACCTTCACCTCCGACGCCCGCCCGACCACCCGTCAGCCCTCCACCGTCGACTGGGAGATCGGCTCCTACGACACCGCCGGCTACCAGCACTTCCTGCTCAAGGAGATCCACGAGCAGCCGGCCGCCGTCGAGCGCACGCTCTCCGGCCGGCTCGACGAGCGCTTCGCCACCGCCCATCTCGGCGGCCTCAACCTGGATGCCCGGGAGCTGCGCGAGATCCGCCGGGTGAAGATCCTCGGTTGCGGATCCGCCTACTACGCGGGCGAGATGGGCGCCCAGCTGATCGAGGAGCTCGCCCGCATCCCCGCCCACAGCGAGCCCGCCTCCGAGTTCCGCTACCGCAACCCCGTCATCGAGGCCGACACCCTCTACATCGCGGTCAGCCAGTCCGGCGAGACCTACGACACGCTGGCCGCAGTCCAGGAGATCAAGCGCAAGGGCGGCCGGGTGCTCGGGGTGGTGAACACAGTCGGCAGCGCCATCGCCCGCGAGTGCGACGGCGGTATCTACCTGCACGCCGGCCCGGAGATCTCCGTCGC
The DNA here is from genome assembly GCF_053598215.1 of Kitasatospora sp. NPDC001175. Taxonomy (NCBI): domain Bacteria; kingdom Bacillati; phylum Actinomycetota; class Actinomycetes; order Kitasatosporales; family Streptomycetaceae; genus Kitasatospora; species Kitasatospora sp. NPDC001175. The sequence goes on from NZ_JBSFJU010000035.1 coordinate 75,896, forward strand.
CTCCACCAAGGCCTTCACCTCCACCGTGATCGCCTTCGCGCTGCTCGCCCTGCACTTCGGGCGGATCCACGACCTCTCCCCGGCCGACGGCCGGCGGATCGTGAACGCGCTCAGGGCACTGCCCGGCCAGATCCGCGAAATCCTCGACCAGGAGGAGCAGGTGGCCAAGCTGGCCGCCGAGTTCGCCGGAACGGCCGGCGCTCCCACCGAGGGCATGATGTTCATCGGCCGGGTGCGCGGCTACCCCGTCGCCCGCGAGGGCGCGCAGAAGCTCAAGGAGATCTCCTACATCCACGCCGAGGCCTACCCCGCCAGCGAGCTCAAGCACGGCCCGCTCGCGTTGATCAGCCCCGAACTGCCCACCGTGGCACTGGTTCCCGACGACGAGCTGCTCGACAAGAACCTCACCACCCTCGGCGAGATCAAGGCCCGTTCCGGCCGCGTCCTGGCCATCGCCCACCGCGCCCCCGAGGCCAAGCTCGCCGACCACTGCATCGTGGTCCCCAAGAGCGAGCCGGAGTTGGACCCGCTGCTGCTCAACATCCCGCTCCAGCTGCTCGCCTACCACGCGGCCGTGGCCCTGGAACGGGACGTGGACAGGCCGCGCAACCTCGCCAAGAGCGTCACCGTGGAGTAGCCCGAGCATCATCGTGGAGTGGTTCGAGCGCAACCGTGGAGCGGTCCGGGCCGATCTGACGACATATCGGCAGGGTGATGCCACCTCAGGTGCGCGACGGCTATGGTTCGACCGTGGGCCGGCGGGCGCATCGGCCCGGACCAGCACCGGAACGGGAGACGGAGCATGCGGATCGGCATCATCGGCACCGGCACCGTCGGCCGCACCCTCGCGGCCAAGCTGGTGTCGCTGGGCCACGAGGTCACCCTCGGTTCACGCACCAAGGAGAACGCGGGGGCCGCTGAATGGGCCCGCCAAGCGGGCCCCTACGGACACGCCGGGACCTTCGCGGACGCCGCCGACTTCGGCGAACTGGTCATCAACGCGACCGCCGGTACGGTCTCGCTCCAGGCCCTGCGCCTGGCCGGGGCCGACCGGCTCGCCGGGAAGGTCCTGATCGACGTCTCCAACCCGCTGGTCTTCGCGCCCGACGGCGAGGTCAGCCTCGACCCCGTCAACACCGACAGCATCGGTGAGCGGATCCAGCGGGAGTTCCCGTACACCGCGGTGGTGAAGGCGCTCAACACCCTAAGCGCGCCGCTGATGGTCGACCCCGGGCGGGTCCCCGGAGCGCACAACCTCTTCATCGCAGGGGAGGACCCCGAGGCCAAGGCCCGGGTCAGGTCGCTGCTGGAGCAGTTCGGCTGGGCCGACGAGGTGATCGTCGACCTCGGCGGGATCGCCGCGGCCCGCTCCACCGAGATGCTGATGCCGTTCTGGCTGAACATGATGCGCCACGTCGGCCACACCGACTTCAACTACTCCTTCAAGATCGCCGAGTGAGGCCGCAGGCAGCATGAGTGATCAGCCACCGACCCCGTACCAGCACCTCCGCGAGGACTGGCAGAGCGCCCTCGCCGTGGTGGCGCACCCCGACGACATGGAGTACGGCGCGGCCGCCGCCGTCGCCCGCTGGACCTCCCAGGGCAAGCGGATCGGCTACGTCATGGTCACCAGCGGCGAGGCGGGCATCGACTCGCTAGCACCCGAACGGTGCCGCCCGGTCCGCGAGGCCGAGCAGATCGCCTCCGCCGCGCTGGTCGGCGTGGACGACGTGGACTTCCTCGGCCACCCCGACGGCGTGGTCGAGTACGGCATCGGGCTGCGCCGCGACATCGCCCGGGCCGTCCGCAAGTACCGCCCGGACATCGTGATAACCACCAACTTCCGGGACACCTACGGTGGCGTGGTGCCCAACCAGGCCGACCACATCGCGGTCGGCCGGGCCGCCCTGGACGCGGTCCGGGACGCGGGCAACCGGTGGATCTTCCCCGAGCTCGGCGACGAGGGCCTGGCGCCCTGGAACGGCGTCCGCGAGGTCTGGGCCGCCGCCTCGCCCGAGGCCCGGCACGCCGTGGACACCACCGACTTCCACGACCGGGGCGTCGCCTCGTTGATGGCCCACCGGGCCTACCTGGAAGCCCTCGGCGGGGAGATGTCCGACCCGGAGGAGTTCCTGGAGTCGGCCGGGCGGGCCGCCGGCAGCCGGCTCGGCACCCGCTACGCGTCCCCGTTCGAGGTGATCCCGCTACGCCCCTGAGCGGGCTCCGCACCGCCGGTGGGCTCCGGTTCGTCGCTGCCGCTGCCGCTGCCGGCCGGCTCGTCCCGGCCGGAGCGGCGACGGCGGCGCAGGAGCCGTACCGCCACCAGGCCGACCGCCAGCGCCACGAGCACGATCAGCGCGACCACCTGGTAGTGCAGCGCCTGGGCGTAGAGGGTGCCGATGTCCGCGCCCGCGGCGTAGCCGATCGAGGACCAGAGGCCGACCCAGAGCAGGGCGCCGATCACGTCGGCGGGTATGAAGCGGCTCGGGCGCAGTTCGGCCGCGCCCGAGATGATGCCGCCGGTCTGCCGCAGGCCGTCGATGAAGCGGGCCACCAGGACCACCTTGGGGCCGTGCCGGGCGAAGAAGCGGTCGGCCTTGGCCAGCCGTTCCTCGGTGATCAGCAAGTACCGACCCCAGCGGTGGAGCAGCGCCAACCCACCGGTCCGGCCGATCAGGTAGCCGGCGCCGTGGCCGGCGACCGCGGCGACCGCGGCCACCGCGGCCACCGCGACGATGTTCAGGCGGCCGGTGCCCGCGTAGACGGCGGCCAGCACCAGGATGGTCTGGCCCGGCACCGGGATGGCGCAGTTGTCCAGAAAGACCAGGGCTCCGACCGCCGGATAGCCGTAGCCGTCCAGCAGCGGAGCCAGGTGGCCCAAGGGGCCCGGAAGGGGCGGCGCCGGCATGGTCGGTGCTCCTGGCCGCGGATCGATCGCTCGGGGTGGTTACCGGTTGGAGCTGCCGGAGTGCTTCTTGGTCTCGATGTTGCAGTCGGGGCCTGGGTAGATCAGACCGGTGTGGCCGTCCTCGAAGCGGACCACGTAAGGGGGTTCGCCGTCGACTCCGCGCACCTCGATGATCTCGCCCTTCTGATCCACCATTCCGACTGATCTGCTGTGGATGTGGAGCTGGTCACCTACCGCCGCATGCATGATCTGCTCCTCGGGGAGTACGGGCTGTACCGGCGGGCGACCACTGTGCCACCAGCGAGGCAGGCGGCCGTTCCGCTCTTCCACTGTGCGGCGTGAACCGGGCAGCCGCAATGTCGTGGGGGCCGGGTACGGCCGGTCGGGGACGGGGACTACGGCCGGGAGGGGCTCGGGGTCGGGGGCGGCCGGGGCCGAGGAGTGCGGCCGGGCGAGGCCCTGAGTACGGCCGGGCGGAGTCAGACGGGCAGGTGGTCGGCCAGGTAGCAGCGCAGCAGGCGCTTGGCCTCGGCGATCAAGGCGGGGTCACCGTCCGGGTCGTTGCGGAAGGCCAGTTTGAGCACTGCGTCGGCGCACTCCATGGCCACCCGCAGGGCGACCGCGAAATCCGGGGTGTCGAACAGTCCGCCCGCCAGGGTCCGCAGCCGCAGGGCCACGGCGGCGTTGTTGTCGAGGTCGTCGTCCAGCAGGTGGAGATCGTCGCGGACGCCCGAGGGACGCTGCTCGACCAGTCCGAAGTCGACATGGCAGAAGCCCGGGACAGCGCGCTTCATGGCCACGAACTCCTCGACGGCCAGATCCACGAAACCGGCCACGCCCTGCGGGGCCTCGGCGTCCAGCCGGCGGGCGAGGCGGTTGAGATAGCGGTCCAGGTTCCGTTCGGCGAGGGCGGCGAGCAGGCTCTCCTTACCGGAGAAGAACTGGTAGAGCGTGCCGATCGGCACCCGGGCGCGCTGGGCCACCTCCTTGGTGGTCAGCCCGCCGGCACCGACCTCGTCCAGCAGACCCGCACAGTTGTCCAGCAGTCGCTCGTACCGCTCCAGGCTGCGCCGCTGCACCGGCCTGCGCCGCGCCGCCGTGCCCGCCCCGGCCCGCTGGCCGTCCGTCCGCGCCGTCATGCAACTACTCTGCCGTATCCGGCATTCCGGGTGCGAATCGCTGACATGAGTTGAGCTCATGTTCGCAGAGCGGTCCCCCCAGGCTGCGGCACCCGGTGGACCGTGCGGTACCGGCGCCCCTCGCGGGCCGGTACCGCACACCGGCGGGCGGGTCAGCCCCGGGGCAGCACCAGGGACTGGACGGCCGGGAGCTTGCGCCAGTCGCTGGAGACGATGCTCGCGTGCGCCCGGGCGAGCTGCTCGGTGCGGGCGCGGGCCTGGTCGGCGGTGGGACCGGTGGCGCTGATCGCCGGGGTGACGTTCTGGGCGTCCGTCATCACCAGCAGATAGTGCGAACTGTCGTACCAGGCGGTGTCGATGCCGCCGGTGTACGTGGCGGCGTCGCCGTCGAAGACCACGAACCACGGCCTGATCCCGGCGTCCGCGCCCGTGTACGCGCTGCGCGGGTCGCCGCCGGCGGCGCCGTGCACGGCGGGGAACAGCTGGGCGTCCCCGATGCGGCCGGCCGCGGCCAGGTCGCGCAGGTGCCGCCCGTACTCGACGTCGGTGTGCAGGGTGTCGAAGGGGTTGCTCTCCTCGACCGTCCCCGGGATGGCGTACAGGAGGACGCGACCGGCGAGCGCCGCTCGGCTCGGCCAGTTGCCGGCGCGGACCGCATCGTCGACGGTGGCGTACGAGCCGCCGCCGGGCTTGGCGAGCAGATCGGCCGGGCGGAGCACGGCGGAGCCCAGGTGGGCGGCGATCAGGGAGTCCAGCTGTGCGGGCCCCATGCCGTGGTTGGCCGAGAAGCCCGCCTTGAGCTCCAGTTTGACCACCAGTGGGCCGGCCCCCGGGTGGGCGCCGAGCCAGACCCGGACGTCGTCCAGGCAGTTCTCGAGGTTCTTGTTGGCGCCGCCGGTGTAGAGCTGCGCCGGGGCGCTCGCGGCGGTGCAGTTGTTGGAGTTTCCGAGCGGGTTGGCGTGACTGACCTTCCACTCCTTGGTGATGGTGTCCGTCCAGACGTCCAGCTCGATCATGCCGGTACCGGTGTCCAGCCCCTGGGCGAGGTACTCGTAGGCGGCCGGTTCGTAGGTGTTGTGCAGGCCGACGGTGGTGGCCGAGCCGAACGGAAGAGCGCCCGTCCCGGTCGCGCTGGCCGGGGCGCCGGGACCAGGGCGGCTGCGGCGGCGAACAGACCGGCTGCAAGAGAGCCGGCGATGGTACGGCGTGCGGTCACAGGTGTTGTCCCCCGGGTCGAATGCTGGTCTCGGCCGCCCCTGCCGGGCCGCCGGGCGAATCATCGCCTGCCTGAACGTGCGTCAGGTGAATTCGGCACGACGATAACGTGACGCCTTGTCATGTTGTGTGGCCGGGTGGAGCGAAGCCGCTTCGGGTGTGTGTCGACCGGCGTGCTCGTACCGGTGTCGCCCTGCAGCCGTGATTCGCTCAACTGGACGTCCTGCACGGCGCGTTGCCCGGCGGCGTCGTCCGCGCATAGGCGTTCAAGAGACGCTGCGCCGCATCTGACGTTTCCGCGGGGAATCTCTAATATGAGTGATGCTCATGTTAGGAGGGAGGGCGCTGGACATGCGGAATCGAGGCGAGCATGGCCGGAGGTCGGCGATCAAGGCCGCGACCGGGGGGTGATGAGGGCCTGGGTCTCGATCGGGACGCCGAGCGCGGTTCCGGTGCCGTGTGTCTCCACCGCGTCGACCTGATCGTCCGTCAGTTCGGCGTTGGAGTTCCGGGGCGAGTTCCTCCTCGGCGGCCTCGACGGCCAGCACCGCGCCGTCGGCGGTGACCGCCTGCATCCGGCGGGCGCGGGCTGTCGCCAGGGCGCAGGCGTCGGGCCGCGAGAGGACGCCGGCCACGTGGCGGCGGCCAGCTCGTCGATCGAGTGGCCCATGACGAACTCGGGCTCCAGTCCCCAGTGTTCGCACAGCCGGTAGAGGGCGACCTCGAACGCGAACAGCGCCGCCTGGGTGCACCCGGTCCGGTCGAGCAGGTCGGCGTCGGGGGAGTCGGCGGGGGCGAACATCAGGTCGCGCACCAGCCGGTCCGGCGGGCCGTCCAGGTGCGCGCAGACCTCGTCCAGCGCGGCGGCGAACACCGGCTGGGTGGCGGCGAGTTCGCGGCCCATCCCGGACAGCTGGCCGCCCTGGCGGGAGACTAGGAAGGCGACCCGGGCGGGCTCGGCGGCACTGCCGCGCACCAGCCGGGCGGCGGGCTCGCCGGCGCCGAGCGCGGTCAGGCCGCCGAGCAGGGCCTCGCGGTCGTCGGCGACCACCACGGCCCGGTCCTCCAGGGCGGTGCGGCCGGTCGCCAGCGAGTGCGCCACGTCGGCGAGGCCGAGCTCGGGCCGGGCCGCGAGGTTCTCGCGCAGCGCGTCGGCCTGGGCGTGCAGGGCCGCGCCGCCGGTGCCGGAGAGCATGGCTCCGCCTAAAGGGCGCACGCCCTGCCGGATGCGCTCGGCGGTCTCGGCGAATGCGGTCCCGCCGGGGCGGCCGGACCGGTTGGGTCGGCGCGCCATCACCGTTGCGGGCGAAGGTACTTGCATGCCGGGAGACATAAAGTTAGTTTCTAACATGTTAGTCGCTAACGGGAGGTTCTCATGGAACAGGAACGGCCACCGGTCCCCGGACGGTGGTGGATGCTGGCAGCGCTCTGCCTGTCGGTACTGGTGCTCAGCCTGGACTTCACCGTCCTGAACGTCGCCCTGCCAACGATCTCCACGAGCCTGCACGCGAGCATCTCCGACCTGCAGTGGATCGTCGATGCCTACTCGCTCGCCGTGGCCGGCGCGATGCTCCCCGCCGGGGCCTTCGGCGACAAGTTCGGCCGCAAGCGGGTCCTGCTGATCGGCCTCGCGATCTTCTTCGGGGCCTCGTTCTGGGCTGGACTCGCCCACACCACGGGGGAGTTGACCGGAGCCAGGGCGCTGCTCGGGATCGGCTCCGCGATCATCCTGCCGATGACCCCGGCGATGCTGGTCGCGACCTTCGACGGACGCGAGCGGACGAAGGCGATGGCGGTGTTCACCGCTGCGATCGGCGCGGGCATGCCGCTGGGGCCGATCGTCGGCGGTGCGTTGCTCCAGCACTTCTCCTGGAACTCGGTCTTCTGGATCAATGTGCCGGTGGTCGCGATCACCCTGGTGGTCGGCGCGCTGCTGATCAAGGAGTCGCGCGACCCGGCCGCCCTCAAGCTGGACTGGCTCGGCACGGTGCTCGCCGTGACCGGCATCGTGGCCCTGGTCTACGGCGTCATCCGCGGCCCCGAGCACGGCTGGGCCAACGGGGCGACGATCGGCGTGCTGGCCGCCGCGGTGGTGCTGCTGGCCGTTTTCGTCCTCTGGGAGCGCCGCTTCGACCACCCGCTGATGAACACCAAGCTGTTCCGCAACCGGGTCTTCACCTGGAACACCGTGGCGATCATGATCGTGGCCTTCGCCCTCGCCGGCGTGGTCTTCGTGGTCCCGCAGTACATCCAAGTGGTGCTCGGCTACGACTCACTGGGCACCGGCCTGCGGATCATCCCCCTGATGGGCGGGCTGCTGGTGGCCGGTGCGGCAGGCTCGTGGGCGGACAAGATGATCGGGATCAAGGCCGTGGTCGTGACTGGCCTGGTCGTGATGACCGGCGGACTCGTGGCGCTCTCCCAGGTGAAAACCGGCAGCAGCTACGGCTTGATCGCCGGGGGTCTGGCCAGCTGCGGCTTCGGCATCGGCGCCGTCATGGGGCCGGCCCTGGATGCCGCCATCAGTGCCTCCGGCGGCACCGACGCCGGCGCCAGCTCGGCCGTGGTCAATACCCTGCGCCAGGTTGGCAGCGCCCTCGCGGTGGCCGGACTGGGCAGCATCCTGTCCGCGGTCTTCTCCCGCAAGGTCGGCCCCGCGCTACACGGCCTGCCCGCTGCCGTGGCCCACCCGGCGCGCGAGTCGGTCGCCGCCGCCTCGGCGATCGCCGACAAGCTCGGCCCGAGCGGTGCGGGATTGCGCCAGGCCGCGGACCTCGCCTACATCGACGGCATGTCCGCGGTCATGCTGAGCTGCGCCGGGGCCGCCGTGCTCGGCACCATCGCCTGCCTGATCTACCTTCCCCGGCGTATCCAGGCCCCGGATCCGGTGGTGCTGGAGACGGTCGACGCGGCGGACTTCGGTGCCGCCACTGTCAGAGAATGACCGCATGAAGAGCAGTGACGCGACGCCGGACTGGCGCGAGCGCAAGAAGGCCCAGACCCGCCGCACTCTCCAGGAGCAGGCCATGCGCCTGTTCCGGGAGCAGGGCTATGAGGCGACCACAGTGGAGGAGATCGCGAACGCCGCCGGGGTCTCCCACATGACGTTCTTCCGCTACTTCCCCACCAAGGAGGATGCGGCCCTCGCGGACGACTACGACCCGGTGATCGCCGAGCTCATCGCCGAGCGGCCGGCTGACGAGTCGGCCATAGACAAGATCCGCCACGCGCTCATCGAGGGCCTCAAGCGGGTCTACACCACCGACCGCGACGCGCTGCTCGCCCGCAACCGGCTGGTCCTGTCGACCCCCGCGCTGCGCGCGCGCACCTGGGAGCGGCAGGTTGCGGACCAGGAGCTGATCGCCCGGGCGCTGTCCGCACACTCGGGGTACGCGCAGAACGCGCTGCACACCCGCGTGGTGGCGGCCGCCTGCCTGGCCGCGGCCATGACGGCGATCAGCGTCTGGACCGAGAGCAACGGCACCCTGGACCTGCCCGGCCTGATCAACGAGGCGTTCGACGTGCTCCGCAGCGAGCTGAGCTGAAGGCCGAGACGGCCAGTGAGGCCCGCCCGGCTGCCGGGAGTTCGAGGTCGGACCCCACACCATGGCGGTGTCATCCCGTTGGGAGTCGGGACTCTGGCTTCGGCGCTTCGTACCCGCCCTGGAGAGCAGGGTCACGCTGATCTGTTCTCCGCCGACCGGGGCATCCGCGAGCTGCTACTTCCCGTTCGCCCTGCTGCTGCCCCCGACGATCGAGGTCCCCGCCGTCCAGTACCCCGGCAGGTCGTACCCCGCAGCCGACAGCGCCCACTCGAACGGCACCATCGGGAAGAGGTGGCAACCCCATGGCCAGGTCAGGAAAAGCGCGCGCATCGCTGCCTCCTCACGCCCGTGTTCGTACGGTGGTGGCCCATGGGCCGGTGAACTGTTCGATGTCCCGTGCGAGTTGGGCGGTCACCTCGGCGGGGGTGGGCTGGGTGAGGTGTTGTTGTCGGAGTCGGGTGGCGGCCTGCTGGTGGGTGGGGAGGTTGCCGAGGAAGGCGTCGAGGGCCTGCTGCAGGGTGGTGTCGTCGAGGTCGACGGGCCACAGGTGGCGTCCGGCGCCGGTCCGTTCGACCTGCTGGGCGTTGACGATGGCATCAACCGCCGAGGGCATGACGAGTTGGGGGGTGCCGTTGCTCATGGCGGTCATGGTGGTTCCGGCGCCGCCTTGGTGGATGATGGCGGCGCAGCCGGGCAGGAGC
>NZ_JBSFJU010000036.1:0-85168 GCF_053598215.1 Kitasatospora sp. NPDC001175
AAGAAGTGGTGTTTCAGAGGATTGGCCGCCCCGGGACCGTCCGCGCCGATGCGTGTCCGGTGCTCCCTGCCGAGCGACTAGAGAACACTACCCCTCCCCGCGAGGCGATGCAAACGGCTCGGCCCGATCGGCCGGGAGAAACCGACGAGGGCTACCCGGCCCTTCCCGCACCTCATACCGTGCGGAGTCGGACCGGACAGCCCTCACAGCCGTGCAGCTTCACGGCGGAACAGCCTCAACGCCGTGCAACCTCAGAGATCACCGAGGCCAACGGCCCCGGCTCACGAGTTGGTCGGGAAGCCCAGGTTGATACCTCCGTGCGAGGGGTCCAGCCAGCGCTGGGTCACGGCCTTGCCGCGGGTGAAGAACTGGACGCCGTCGGGACCGTAGGCGTGGGCGTCACCGAAGAGGGACGCCTTCCAGCCGCCGAAGGAGTAGTAGGCGACCGGAACCGGGATCGGCACATTGATGCCGACCATGCCGACCTCCACCTCGTGCTGGAAGCGCCGGGCGGCGCCGCCGTCATTGGTGAAGATCGCGGTGCCGTTGCCGTACGGGTTGGCATTGATCAGCGCCAGGCCCTCCTCGTAGGAGGAGACCCGGACGACCGACAGCACCGGGCCGAAGATCTCGTCGTTGTAGACGGACATGCCGGGCTTGACGTGGTCGAACAGGGTGGGGCCGAGCCAGAAGCCGTCGGTGGTGGGGGTACCGGAGGCGTCCTCGGCGGCGATCAGGTGCTTCCGGCCGTCGACCGCCAGCTCGGCACCGTCGGCGAGGCCGGACTCGACGTACGAGGTGACCTTGTCGCGGTGCTGGCCGGTGACCAGCGGGCCCATCTCGGAGTCGCCGTTGCAGCCGGGGCCGACCTTGAGGGTGGCCATCCGCTGCTTGATCTTCTCGACCAGTTCATCGCCGATCGGGTCGACCGCGACCAGGACCGAGACGGCCATGCAGCGCTCGCCGGCCGCGCCGAAGCCCGCGTTGACGGCGGCGTCGGCGCTCAGGTCGAGATCGGCGTCGGGAAGGACCAGCATGTGGTTCTTGGCGCCGCCGAGGGCCTGGACGCGCTTGCCGTAGCGGGTGCCGGTCTCGTAGACGTAGCGGGCGATGGGGGTGGAGCCCACGAAGCTGACGGCCTTGATGTCGGGGTGCTCCAGCAACCGGTCGACGGCGGCCTTGTCACCGTGCACCACGTTGAAGACGCCGTCCGGCAGGCCGGCCTCCTTCCACAGCTGGGCGAGGAAGTTGGCGGCGGACGGGTCCTTCTCCGAGGGCTTCAGCACGACCGTGTTGCCGGTCGCGATGGCGATCGGGAAGAACCACATCGGCACCATGGCCGGGAAGTTGAACGGCGAGATGATCGCGACCGGGCCGAGCGGCTGGCGGATCGAGTAGACGTCGATGCCGGTGGACGCCTGCTCGGTGAAGCCGCCCTTGGACAACTGCGGGATGCCGCATGCGAATTCGATGACCTCCTGGCCGCGGGCCAGCTCGCCGAGCGCATCCGAGTGCACCTTGCCGTGCTCGGAGACGATGATCGAGGCAAGCTCGTCCTTGCGGGCGTTGAACAGCTCGCGGAAGGCGAAGAGCACCTGGGTGCGCTTGGCAACCGAGGCGTTGCGCCACTCGGCGAAGGCCGAGGCGGCGGCGGCGACCGCCTGGTCGACCTCGGCGATCTCCGCGAAATCCACCTGCCCGGTCACCTGGCCGGTGGCCGGGTCGAAGATGTCACCACGGCGCGGCGCGGCGCCGGCGGTGGCGACGGATGCGCCGTCGATCCAGTGGGTGATGTGCTTGCTCAAGGTCATCCTCCGAAGTCCCCGTGCGGCTCACCTGCCGCCGGGCCCTTGTGCGGCGCCTCCCGACCCGGGCCGGGCGACGGGATTCCGGCGCTACCGCGCTCGATTCCAGTCTGCGGACCGGCGAGGCCGGGCTCAACGAACAGCATGACGGGGATCTGGGATTCAGCCTTACAGATCGTCGAAGGATCGATGTGCTGACGACCGCCTCGATCCGGTACAGCTCGACGGCGGCCTCTGTAGGGCCGGCTCCGGGACGACCGGTTCGGTCAGGACGCCCGAGCGGTCGGGACCCGTCCATGCCGGACGGACACCAGAGATTAGGCAGGCCACGGTTCCCACCCGATTCGCAGCCGGAGCGCACATGTCTCGGGGACGCCTCCCAAAGTGGGATGCGCCCCCGAAACATCACCGGAAACCCTGGCTCCGGAGCATCACCGCAACCTCAGCCCCCGGAACCCTGGCCCCAGGACAGCCCCGGGCCCCGGATCCGGCCAAGCCCTCCCACCGTCAGCTGTCGAAGCCGAGGCCGAGCCGGTCCAGCGTGCGCAGCCAGATGTTGCGCTGCCCGCCGTTGTGGTCGGAGCGGTCCAGTGACCACTTGGTCATCTCGATCCCGGCCCAGCGGACCGGCTCGGGCGGGAAAGGCAGCGGCTTGCTGCGCACCATCTCCAGCTCCGTCCGCTCGGTCGATCGGCCCGCCAGCAGGTCGAGCATCACCTCGGCGCCGAACCGGGTCGCGCCGACCCCGAGCCCGGTGAAGCCGGCCGCGTAGGCGACGCGTCCCTTGTAGGCGGTGTCGAAGAAGGCGGAGAAGCGGCTGCAGGTGTCGATCGCGCCGCCCCAGGCGTGGGTGAACCGGACGCCCTCCAGCTGCGGGAAGGTCTGGAAGAACTGCCTCGACAGGGTGCGGAAGGTCTCCGGCCGCTGGTCGTACTCGGCCCGGACCTGACCGCCGTAGTGGTAGATGGTGTCGTAGCCGCCCCACAGGATCCGGTTGTCGGCGGAGAGCCGGAAGTAGTGGAACTTGTTGGCGCTGTCGCTGAGCCCCTGCCGGTTGGCCCAGCCGATGGCGGCGAGCTGCTCCCCGGTGAGCGGCTCGGTCATCAGCGCGTAGTCGTACACCGGGACGATGTACGGCCGAACCCGCTTCACCAGGGACGGGAAGGCGTTGGTGCCGAGCGCGACCCGGCGGGCGAAGACCCGGCCGTAGGGGGTGCGGACGGCCGTGCCGCTGCCGTACTCCGCAAGGTCGAGGGCCTTGGTCCGCTCGAAGACACGGACGCCCTGGGCGAGGCAGGCCGCCTTGAGGCCCCAGGCAAGCTTGGCCGGGTGGAGCATGGCCACGCCGTTCCTGTCCCAGAGGCCGCCGAGGAAGGTGGGTGAGTCGACCTCGGCGCGCAGTTCGGCGGCGTCGAGGAAGGTCAGCTCGATGCCGTACCGGGAGACGGTATCGACGACCTCGTGCAGTTCCTCCAGCTGGTGCGGCTGGGTAGCGATGTCGATCTCGCCGGTGCGCTCCCACTCGGCGTCGATGTCATAGCGCTTGAGCGTGTCCTCGATGGCCTGGAGGTTGGCCGCGCCCTGGCGCTCCAGCTCGGCGAGTTCACCGGGCCAGCGCGCCAGGCCGTTGCCGAAACCGTGGGTCAGGCTGGCGGCACAGAATCCGCCGTTGCGCCCGGAGGCCGCCCACCCCACTTCGTGGCCCTCGACCAGGACGACGTCCAGTGCGGGGTCGCGCTCCTTGGCGATGAGCGCGGTCCACAGGCCGGAGTAGCCGCCGCCAACCACGAGCAGGTCGCACTTGGTGTCACCGACCAGCGCGGGCAGGGCCTGCGGCCGACCGGGGTCCTCCAGCCAGAAGGGGGTGGGCTGAGCATCACTGAGCGCACGGGCAGAGTCCATGCTGTATCAGCTACTTTCTGATGTTTTGTAGGTGATCAGTAGTGGTGGAAGAGATGGGCCATGGGTCAGTACCGCGCCTTCCGACGGTTGCCGACCCACTGGCCGGCGATCGTCAGCAGCACCGCGGCGATGAACATCGCGGTGCCGATCACGTTGACCTGCACCGGGATACCGCGCTGGGAGGCGCCCCAGACGAACATCGGGAAAGTGACCGTGGTCGGGCCCGAGTTGAACTGGGTGATGATGAAGTCGTCGAAGGAGAGCGCGAAGCTGAGCAGCGCGCCGGCCGCGATACCGGGGGCGGCGAGCGGGAGGGTGACCTTCAGGAACGTCTGGGTCGGGGTGGCGTAGAGGTCCTGGGCGGCCTGTTCCAGCCGCGGATCCATGGACATCACGCGTGCCTTGACCGCCGTCACCACGAAGCTGAGGCAGAACATGATGTGCGCGATCAGGATGGTCAGGAAGCCGAACTGGATGCGCATGTTGAGGAAGAGCGTGCCCAGCGAGGCGGCCATCACCACCTCGGGCATGGCCATCGGCAGGAAGATCAGCGCGGTGGTGGCGGCCCGGCCGCGGAAGCGGTAGCGGGCCAGCGCGAAGGCGACCATGGTGCCGAGCACGGTGGCGCCGATGGTGGCCAGCGTGGCGATCTGCAGGCTCAACGAGAGCGAGCCGCACATGTCGGCGACGTCGCACGGGTGGGTCCAGGCATCGGTGGAGAACTGCGACCACTCGTAGTTGAACTTGCCGACGGGCTTGTTGAACGAGAAGGCGAAGACCACCAGGTTGGGCAGGACCAGGTAGGCGAGGGCGAGGATGCCGGCCAGCACCACCAGGTGCTCTCGGATCCACTTGAAGACGCGGGACATCAGACCAGCTCCTCCGTCCCGGCCTTGCGCATGTAAACCGTGACCATGCCCAGGATCAGGGCCATCAGAATGAAGCTCAGGGCGGCCGCGGTCGGGTAGTCGAGCACGTTCAGGAACTGCTTCTGGATCCCGTTGCCGACCATCTGCTCGCTCGGCGAGCCGAGCAGCTGTGCGTTGATGTAGTCGCCGGAGGCCGGGATGAAGGTGAGCAGCGTGCCCGCCACCACACCGGGCAGCGAGATCGGGAAGGTGACCTTGCGGAAGGTGGTGAAGGGCCGGGCGTAGAGGTCGCCCGCCGCCTCGTGCAGCCGGGGGTCGATCCGCTCCAGTGAGGTGTAGAGCGGCAGGATCATGAACGGCAGGAAGTTGTAGGTCAGACCGCAGACCACGGCGAGCGGGGTGGCCAGCACCCGGTGGCCGGAGGTCAGGCCGACGGCGTCGGTGAGGCTCAGCAGGTGCAGGCTGTTGAGCGTGCTCACCACCGGGCCGCCGTCCGAGAGGATGGTCTTCCAGGCCAGGGTGCGGATCAGGAAGCTGGTGAAGAACGGCGCGATCACCAGGATCAGGATGACGTTCCGCCACCGCCGGTTGGCCTTGAAGGCGATGGTGTACGCCAGCGGGTAGCCGATGGCGAGGCAGAGCACGGTGGCGACGGCCGCGTACGCGAACGAGCGGACGAAGTGCCACTTGTACTCGTTCAGGGCGTCCCAGTAGGTGGCGAAGTGCCAGGTCAGCTTGAAGCCCTGCTCCAGCGAACCGGTCTGCAGCGAGGTGGAGGCCTGGTAGACCATCGGCACCGCGAAGAAGACCACCAGCCAGGCGATGCCGGGGAGCAGCAGCCAGTAGGCGGTGAGCTTGCGGCGCTTTCTCGGCGCGTCGGGGAGGGGGATCACCTGGGGTGGTGCGGCCTCGGTGTGGGTGGTCACGCCGTCTCCTCCCCGGTGCCCGCGTCGATCGCCTGGGAGGCGTCGAGGCCGAAGGAGTGCGCTGGGTTCCAGTGCAGGACGACGGGGGCGCCAGGAGCGATCCGGCCGTCACGCTCCATGTTCTGTTCGAAGACGGCGATCTCCTGGCCGGACTCGGAGCGGACCACGTACTGGGTGGACACACCGATGAAGCTGGAGTCGGCCACCGTGCCGCTGATCCTGTTCCGGCCCTCGGGGACCGTCGCGGAGGCGTGCGCGATGGTGATCTTCTCCGGGCGGACACCCAGGTGGATCCGCGTGGCCTCGGTGGCGCACCGGGACCTGGGCACGGTGAGCCGGACCCCGGCGGCGCTGAGCAGCAGGTCATCGCCGCTGCGGCCGGTGACCTCGGCGGGGATCAGGTTGGACTGGCCGAGGAAGTTGGCCACGAAGGTGGTGGCGGGGTTCTCGTACAGCTCGGCGGGGGCACCGAGCTGCTCCACCCGGCCGCCGTTCATCACCGCGATGGTGTCGGCCATGGTCATGGCCTCCTCCTGGTCGTGGGTGACGTGGACGAAGGTGATGCCGACCTCGGTCTGGATCCGCTTGAGTTCCAGCTGCATCTGCCGGCGCAGCTTGAGGTCGAGGGCACCGAGCGGCTCGTCCAGCAGCAGCACCTGGGGGTGGTTGATCAGCGCGCGGGCGACCGCGACTCGCTGCTGCTGGCCGCCGGAGAGCTGGTGCGGCTTGCGCCTGGCCATCGGACCGAGCTCGACCAGATCGAGCATCTCCTCGACCTGCTTCTTCACGTCCTTCTTCCCGCGGCGACGCAGGCCGAAGGCGACGTTCTCGAAGATGTCGAGGTGCGGGAAGAGCGCGTAGCTCTGGAAGACGGTGTTCACCGGGCGCCTGTAGGGCGGCAGCACGGTGACGTCCTGCCCGCCGATCACGACGGTGCCGGTCGTGGGCTCCTCCAGGCCGGCGATCATCCGCAGCGTGGTGGTCTTGCCGCAGCCGGAGGCACCGAGCAGGGCGAAGAAGGAGCCCTGCGGCACCGTGAGGTCCAGGGGATGGACGGCGGTGAAGTCGCCGTAGGTCTTGCCTATGCCGGTGAGACGGACGTCTCCGCCGGCCGTCGCCGCGTCGCGCAGCTGCTCAGTCATGGTGTCTCTCTGTCAGGTGCCGTACTACAGATGCAGGGGCCGATGTGGGGTCGGACGCCGATCAACTCAGGCGCCGATCAACTTGGAGAACTTGCCCTCGAAGTCCGTCTCCTCCGCCTCGGAGAGGGTACGGAAGACGTGGACCTTGGCGGCCATCTCCGGGGTGGGGACGACCAGCGGGTTCTCGGCGACGTCGGGGGCGAGCCTGGCGAGCTCGTCCTTGATGCCGGCGACCGGGGACACGTAGTTGATGCCTGCCGTGAGTTCGGCTGCGATCTTCTGCTGATAGTAGAAGTCGATCAGGAGTTCGGCGTTCTTCTTGTGCTGAGCCCTGGCGGGGATCAGCATGTTGTCGGTCGAGCCGACGTACCCCTGCTCGGGGATGACGAACTCGATGTCGGGATTGTCCGCCCGGAGCTGGATCAGGTCGCCGCCCCAGGCCAGGCAGGCGGCGATGTCCCCGGAGGACAGCTCTTGACCGTAGTCGTTTCCGGTGAACTTGCGAATCTGCCCGTCGTCCACGCCCTTCTGCAGCCGGGTGATAGCGGCGTCGTAGTCGGCGGTGGTGATCTTCGCCGGGTCCTTTCCCTGGTCCAGCAGCACCATCCCGACCGTGTCGCGCATCTCCGAGAGGAAGGTGACCCGGCCCTTCAGCTCGGGGTCGTCCAGCAGTTGGCCGACACTGCCGACCGGCTTCCCCTTGGTGGCCTTGCGGTTGTACGCGACGACCACCTGAATGCCCGCCCAGGGGTAGGAGTACCGGTTGCCCGGGTCCCAGTCGGGGACGCGGAAACGGTTCTCCACGTTGAGGATCGCGTTGGTGACGTTCGCCGGATCGAGCCGCTGCACCCAGCCGAGCCGGATCAGCCGCCCGGCCATCCAGTCGGTGAGCACCATCAGGTCCCGGCCGGTGTCCTGACCCGCCGCCAGCTGCGGCTTGATCTTGCCGAAGAACTCGACGTTGTCGTTGACG
This sequence comes from Kitasatospora sp. NPDC001175, assembly GCF_053598215.1. Lineage (NCBI taxonomy): Bacteria > Bacillati > Actinomycetota > Actinomycetes > Kitasatosporales > Streptomycetaceae > Kitasatospora > Kitasatospora sp. NPDC001175. The sequence goes on from NZ_JBSFJU010000036.1 coordinate 7,618, forward strand.
TCCTCGTTGTACCTGACCTTGACACCGGTGGCCGCGGTGAACCCGTCGAGGGTGGGGTGCCGGTCCTTGTTCTTCTCGTCGACGTCGATGTACAGCGGCCAGTTGGAGAAGTTCACCACCTTCTCCGAATCGGAGAGGTCCTTGACGGAGTTGTCGAGGGCCGCCCCGGTTCCACCCTTCGCGGGCGGGATACCGCAGGCCGCGAGGGTCCCGGCGGCGGCCGTGAGGCCCGCGCCACGCAGCAGTGAGCGGCGGGTCAGCGCGGCCCGGCCGTTTGTCAGACTGCGTTCCCACGCCCTGCGGACGGGTTCGGACAGTCCGTCGGCGATCTCGTTGAACTCCATGCGGGGACACCCTCCTGGGGGGAAGAGGCGGGGAGCCGTTGGGGGACGGCTCCCCGGCGGGGTCATCTGTCTCCGAAGACCGTGCGGTGCCAGTCCTTGCGGACCACCGCCGTGGTGTCGTACATGACGTGCTTGACCTGGGTGTACTCGTCCAGTGAGTACTGCGACATGTCCTTGCCGTAGCCGGAGGACTTGTAGCCGCCGTGCGGCATCTCGCTGATGATCGGGATGTGGTCGTTGACCCAGACGCACCCGGCCGCGATCTCCCGGGTGGCGCGCAGCGAGCGGTGCACGTTGCTGGTCCAAGCGGAGGCGGCCAGCCCGTAGGGGGTGTCGTTGGCCAGCCGCAGCCCCTCCTCGTCGCTGTCGAAGGGCAGGACGACCAGCACCGGCCCGAAGATCTCGCCCTGCACCACCTCGCTGTCCTGGGCGGCCCCGGTGATGAGGGTGGGCAGGTAGTACGCGCCGAGCGTCAGGTCCGTACCGTCGTGGCCCTTGGCCGGGGCCCGTCCGCCGGTGACCACGGTCGCGCCGTACCCGCGGGCCCGCTCGACGAAGCCCGCGACCCGGTCCCGGTGGGTGTACGAGACCAGCGGGCCGAGGTCGGTCTGCGGGTTCAGCGGGTCGCCCAGGCGGATCCCGGCGAACAGCTCGGCGACCCCCGCCACGAAGGCCTCGTACAGCGGGCGCTGGACGTAGGCGCGGGTGGCGGCGGTGCAGTCCTGGCCGCTGTTGATCAGCGCACCGGCGACCGCGCCGTGCACCGCGGCCTCGAGATCGGCATCGTCGAAGACCACGAACGGTGCCTTGCCGCCGAGCTCCAGGTGGGTGCGCTTGACGGTGGCGGTGGCCAGTTCGGCCACCCGCCTGCCGACCGCGGTGGAGCCGGTGAAGGAGACCATCGCGACGTCGGGGTGGCGGACCAGCCGCTCGCCGGCACTGCGCCCGGCGCCGGTGACCACGTTGACCACACCGTCCGGGATGCCCGCCTCCGTACACGCCTCGGCGAACATCAGCGAGGTCAGCGGGGTCAGCTCGGCCGGCTTGAGCACGATGGTGTTACCCGCCGCGATCGCCGGGAGGATCTTCCAGGCCGCCATCTGTAGCGGGTAGTTCCACGGAGCGATGGACCCGACCACGCCGATCGCCTCGCGCCGCACGTACGAGGTGTGGTCACCGGAGTACTCCCCCGCGGCCCTGCCCTCCAGGTTGCGTGCCGCTCCGGCGAAGAACGAGGTGTTGTCGATGGTGCCAGGCACGTCGAACTCACTGGAGAGCTTGATCGGCTTGCCGGTCTGCGCGGTCTCCACCCGGGCGAACTCCCCGGCGCGCTCCTCCAGCACGGCCGCCAGCTTCAGCAACGCCTGGGCGCGGGTCCCCGGGGTGGCGCCGGACCACTCGGGCTGTGCGGCCTTCGCGGCGCCGACCGCCGCGTCCACGTCGGAGGCGGACGCGAGCAGGACCTCCCGCACCACACTCCCGTCGGCGGGGTTGACGACCTGGAAAGGCTCCGTCCCGGTGCCCCCGGTCAGGCGGCCCGCGATGTGGTGCGCGCCCGCGCTGAGACTGGTCAGGTCCATCAGGTTCCTCCATGTGCCCGGTGATTCGACGGCCGCGCGCCGGCTGACTGCCCGGTCACCGCGATGGGAGAGCCGCTCGTCCACCGGGATGCGCGATCCTGGCAGGCGCTCCTGGCTTCCACAAGGGATTCCGCTGTCGCCGTCCGGCCGCGCCACGGATTCCGCCGTTGATACCCGGCTTCTCCACAACCGTTCCGCTGACCTTGCCCGCTGGAGTATCCGGGTGACAAGGGTCACTCCGGCAGGCCGCCCCGCAACGGGTTTACAACATGCAAGGCCGACAGAGCGTCTAGTCGATGGATGATTTCCCTGACACTCTGACTCGCTGGAGGCTCGCGATGCTCCCCACCGTCGCCCGCGTACTCGACCTGGACGTTATGCGGCGCGGCCTGCCCGAGGTGGTGGCCGGCGCCGCCCAGCTGGAGCGCCCGGTGCGCTGGGTGCACGTCAGCGAGCTCCCCGACGTGGCCGGCATGCTCCAGGGCGGCGAACTGGTGCTGACCACCGGAATCGCCCTGCCCGAGGACCGGGACGGGCTTGCCAGATACGTCCGGGAGCTGGACGAGGTCGGTGTCGCCGGACTGGTCGTCGAGTTCGGCCGCCGCTACTTCGACAGCCTGCCGCGCGCCCTGGTGCACGCCGCCGATCAGCGTGGACTGCCGCTGATCGTGCTCCGCCGCGAGCTGCGCTTCGTCGCCATCACCGAGGCGGTGCACGCCCTCGTGGTCAACGCCCAGCTGGAGCAGCTGCGCACCTCGGAGGCGGTCCACCAGGTCTTCAACGAGCTGGCCGTGGAAGGCGCCGAGCCGGCCGAGGTGGTCCGCCAGGTGGCCCGGATGGCGGGCCGTCCGGTGGTCCTGGAGAACCTGGCGCACCAGGTGCTGACCCACGATCCGGCCGGCCGTTCGGAGAGCGAGCTGCTGGAGGGCTGGGAGCGCCGCTCGCGCGGGGTCCATCCGCCGGGCCGGACCGGTTACGACCCACGCAGCGGCTGGCTGGTCACCGCCGTAGGCGCGCGCGGCCAGGACTGGGGCCGGCTGGTCCTGGCCGAGGAGCCGGTCCCGCTGCCCGCCGGCACCCCGCACCCGCACGCGATGCTGCTGGAGCGCGGCGCCGCCACTCTGGCACTGAACCGGCTGGTGGTCCGCGACCGGGAGAGCTTGGAGCGGCAGACCCACCGCACCCTTCTCTCCGGCATCCTGACCCACTCGCTGACCGTCTCCGAGGTGGCGCTGCGCGCCCAGGCGCTGGGGGTGCCACTGGAGAGCCGCCGCCTGGTCGGGGTGGTGCTGCGCCAGCGCCGCGAACCGATCCCGGCCGCGCTGGAGGCGCAGGCCCGACTGCGCGACTTCACCGAGCTGGCCGCCGGCGCGATCCGCGCCTGCCGCCTGACCGCCCTGGTCGGCGCGCTGGACGACGAGGGCGTCGGCCTGCTGATCACGCTCGGTTCGCAGCAGGACGAGCACACCGCGCTGGACTCCTTCGCCACCGCGCTGCGCAGGCTGGTGACGGAGAGCTCCAGGGACACCCCGGCGCCCGCGGTCGAGCCGGTGATAGCGGTGGGCTCCTCAGTGGGCTCGGTCCGGGACGCCCGGCGCACCCTGCTGGAGGCCACCCAGGTCGCCGACGCCGCCCTGCACGACGGCGGCCGGACCTCCTCCTACTACCGACTCCCGGACGTCCGGCTGCGCGGGCTGCTCCACCTGCTGCGCGACGACGCCCGCCTGCAGACCTACGTCGAGCGCGAGCTCGGCCCGCTTCTCGCGTACGACGCGGAGCACGGCGGGCAGCTGGTGCAGCTGCTGCGGATCTACCTGGACCAGGGGCGCAACAAGTCGGCCGCAGCCGACGCGGCGCACCTGTCCAGGCCGTCCTTCTACGACCGGCTGCACAAGGTCGAACGGATCCTCGGCGTTGACCTCGACCAGGTCGAGTCCTGCCTCTCCCTGCACGTCGCCCTGCTCGCCCTGGACGCCGTACGGCGCTGAGCGGGCGTCAGACTCCGGCCACCTTGCCCCAGATCTGGTGGAAGCCGGGCCGCTCGTCGGCCTTGACGTCCCGCATGGTGTGCAGCTTGGCCCGGATCTCGTCGGTGGGGAAGATCAGCGGCTCCTCGGCGAGCGCGGCCGTGTCCTGGTCGTCGCTCTGGGCCAGCACCTCGCGCGCGGCCGGGACCGGGCAGATGTACTGCACGAACGCGGCCAGCTTGGCGGCCACCTCGGGCTGGTAGTAGTAGTCGATCAGCTGCTCGGCGTTCTGCTTGTGCTCGGCCTTGTTCGGGATCATCAGACTCTCGGCCCAGAGCTCCGCGCCCTCCTCGGGCACCACGAACTCGATGTCCGGGTTGTCCGCCTTGAGCTGGATCGCGTCCCCCGAGTACGCCTGGCAGGCTATCGCCGCTCCGGAGGCCAGGTCGCTGGTGTAGTCGTTGCCGGTGAACCGGCGGATCTGCTTGCGGTCCACCATCTTCTGCACCAGGTCCATCGCCCGGTGCGCGTCGTCGGCGGTGAACTTGGTGATGTCGGCGCCCTGGGAGAGCATCAGCAGGCCCAGTGCCTCGTCCATCCCGGAGAACAGCGTCACCCGGCCCTTGAGGTCCGGCGCCCACAGGTCGGCGGTGGATTTGATCTCCCGGCCGAGCGCCTTGCGGTTGTAGGCGATCCCCGTGATGCCCGACTGCCACGGCACGCTGCTCTTCCGCCCTGGGTCGAAGGCGGGGTTCCGCAGCTGGGGGTCCAGGTACTTGGCGACGTTCGGCATCCGGTCCCGGTCCATCGTCTGCACCCAGCCGAGGTTGACGTAGCGTCCCGCCATCCAGTCGCTGATCACCATCAGGTCCCGGCCCGGGTCGCCGCCCTGGGCCAGTACCGGGCTGATCTTGCCGAAGAACTCGTCGTTGTCGTTGATGTCCTCGGTGTAGGTGACCTCGATGCCGGTCCGCTTGGTGAACTCGTCCAGGGTGGGACGGTGGCCGGCCTTGTCGACGTCGATGTACTGGGTCCAGTTGGAGAAGGTCAGCGTCTTGTCCCGCTCAGAGCGGTCCGGCACCGAGCGCCGCTCCTGGGGTACGTAGGCGGCAGGGATGCCGCAGCCCGTCAGCGCGGCCGTGCCGAGCAGACCGGTGGCACCGAGGACGGCACGGCGGGACGTGGTTGAGCGCATGGGCGTGCTCCTGGGCAGAGAACGTGAGGGAGGAGGGCGTGGGCAGGGGACGGCCCCGGGCCATGGGGGTGCCCGGGGCCGCGTCGGTGCGGAGCCGTCAGACGGTGTGCGCGTCGGTCAGCGTGAGCGCCTCGTCAAGGATCGCCAGACCGGACCTGGCCTCCTCCTCGGTGATGGTGCAGGGCGGAACCACGTGGAAGCGGTTCATGTTGACGAAGGGCCACAGGCCCTGCTTCTTGCAGGCGGCGGCCAGCTCGGCCATCGGCGCGTTGTCGGCGCCGGTGGCGTTGTACGGCACCAGCGGCTCGCGGGTCTCGCGGTTCCTCACCAGATCGAGCGCCCAGAAGACACCGAGGCCGCGCACCTCGCCGACCGACGGGTGGCGCTCGGCCAGCTCGCGCAGGCCGGGGCCGAGCACATTCTCCCCGATGTGCCTGGCGTTCTCGACAATGCCCTCCTCGGCCATCACCTCGATGGTCGCGACGGCGGAGGCGCAGGCCAGCGGGTGGCCCGAGTAGGTGAGCCCGCCCGGGAAGGGCTGCTCGGCGAAGGTGGCCGCGATCTCGGCGGAGATCGCCACCCCGCCCAGCGGAACGTACCCGGAGTTCACACCCTTGGCGAAGGTCATCAGATCGGGCACCACACCCCAGTGGTCGGCGGCGAACCACTCACCGGTACGGCCGAAGCCCGCCATCACCTCGTCCAGGATGAAGACGATCCCGTACCGGTCGCAGATCTCCCGCACCCCGGCCAGATAGCCGGCCGGCGGAACGAGGATGCCCGCCGTGCCTACCACGGTCTCCAGGATCACCGCGGCCACCGTGCCCGGGCCCTCGAAGGCGATCGTCTGCTCCAGATGGGCCAGCGCGCGCTCGCACTCCTGCGCCTCGTTCTCGGCGTGGAAGTTGGAGCGGTACGGGTACGGGCCCCAGAAGTGCACGATCCCCGAGACACCGGTCTCGTTGGCCCAGCGGCGCGGGTCACCGGTCAGCGTGATCGCGTTGGCGGTGGCGCCGTGGTACGAGCGGTAGGCGGAGAGCACCTTGTGCCGGCCGGTGTGCAGCCGGGCCATCCGGATGGCGTTCTCCACGGCCTCGGCGCCGCCGTTGGTGAAGAAGATCTTGTCGAGGTCGCCCGGGGTGCGCTCGGCGATCAGCCGCGCCGCCTCACTGCGCGACTCCACCGCGAAGCCGGGCGCGATGGTGCAGAGCTTCGCCGCCTGCTCCTGGATCGCGGCGACCACCTTCGGGTGCTGGTGCCCGATGTTGGTGTTCACCAGCTGCGAGGAGAAGTCGAGGTAGCGGTTGCCGTCGTAGTCCCAGAAGTACGAGCCCTCGGCACCGGCCACCGCGAGGGGGTCGATCAGTGCCTGGGCGGACCACGAGTGGAAGACGTGCGCGCGGTCGGCGGCCTTGACGGCCCGCCCGGCGGCAGGGTCAGCGGTGGGGATGCTCATGGGCGTAAGCGTAGGGAATCACTCCCACCGGCCAGCAGATGCATCCTGTCAGGCCCTCCCGCGCTCCACCGACAGCCTGACAGGCCGAAGGCCCGGACCGCGCTGCGCGGTCCGGGCCTTCGGGACGGTTGCTCAGATGGCGGTCATGACGTGCTTGACCCGGGTGTAGTCCTCGAAGCCGTAGGAGGACAGGTCCTTGCCGTAACCGGACTTCTTGAAGCCGCCGTGCGGCATCTCGGCGACCAGCGGGATGTGGGTGTTGATCCAGACGCAGCCGAAGTCCAGCCGGCGGGACATCCGCATGGCGCGCGCATGGTCCTTGGTCCAGACCGAGGAGGCCAGCGCGTACTCCACACCGTTGGCGTAGTCGACGGCCTGGTCCTCGTCGGAGAACTTCTGCACGGTGATGACGGGGCCGAAGACCTCGTTCTGGATGATCTCGTCGTCCTGCTTCAGGCCGGAGACCACGGTCGGGGCGTAGAAGTAGCCCTTGTCGCCGACCCGGTGGCCACCGGCCTCGACCTTGGCGTGGGCGGGCAGTCGCTCGATGAAGCCGGAGACCTGCTTCAGCTGGTTGGCGTTGTTCAGCGGGCCGTACAGCACGTCCTCGTCGTCGACGCCGCCGGTCTTGGTGTCGGCGGCCGCCTTGGCGAGCGCCTCGACGAAGGCGTCGTGGATCGACTCGTGCACCAGCACGCGGGTGGCCGCGGTGCAGTCCTGGCCGGCGTTGAAGAAGCCGGCCACCGAGATGCCCTCGACGGCCTCGGCGATGTCGGCGTCCTCGAAGACCACGACCGGAGCCTTGCCGCCCAGCTCCAGGTGGACGCGCTTGACGTCCTTGGAGGCCGACTCGGCCACCTGGATGCCGGCGCGGACCGAGCCGGTGATGGAGGCCATCGCCGGGGTCCGGTGCTCGACCATCATGCGGCCGGTCTCCCGGTCGCCGCAGATCACGTTGAAGATGCCGGCCGGGAGCTCCAGCTCCTTGAGGATGCCGCCGATGATCTCGGCCAGCAGCACGGTGGAGGCGGGGGTGGTGTCCGAAGGCTTGAGGACCACGGTGTTGCCCGCGGCGATGGCCGGGGCGAACTTCCAGACCGCCATCATCATCGGGTAGTTCCACGGCGCGACCTGGGCGCAGACGCCGACCGGCTCACGGCGGACGATCGAGGTCATCCCGTCCATGTACTCACCGGCCGCCTTGCCCTCGAGCAGGCGGGCGGCACCGGCGAAGAAGCGGATCTGGTCCACCATCGGGCCGATCTCCTCGGAGAGGGTCAGCGCACGCGGCTTGCCGGTGTTGCGGCACTCGGCGTCCACGATCTCCTCGGCGCGCGCCTCGACCGCGTCGGCGATCTTCAGCAGCAGCTTCTGCCGGGTGCTCGGAGTGGCGTCGCGCCAGATCGGGAAGGCCGCGGCCGCCGAGGCCATCGCCGCGTCCACGTCCGCCGCACCGGACAACGGAGACGTCGCGTAGACCTCGCCGGTGCTCGGGTCGACCACGTCCAGCATGCGGCCGTCAGCCGCATCGACGAACTCGCCGTTGATGTAGTTGCGCAGCGTACGAAGGTCGCTCACGGGTATCTCCTCGGTCTGAACCTGCGGCATTGCAGAATCCGGCGCCAGGGTACCTCTGACGCCGAGTGGCCGGGGCCTGAGAGCCGCGTTCCACTTGCAGATGTGCACGCCCACGCGAGCACCCGGCCACACTACCCGCGTACTGCGCTTATCGACAGGCCCCGAGCTGGTGTGCAACGTAATCCGCACCCGTTTTTCGAAATGGCAACGAAATCAGCAGCGCGCAGGCTTGCATGACCGAAGTGGATCAGGCACAGTGGCGACGTGGCCAACCGCGACCGGAACGCCAGCGTTCCCCTCGACGCCGCCTCCAAGGCGATCATCGAGCAGCTCCAGGAGGACGGGCGCCGCCCGTACGCCGCCATCGGCAAGGCCGTCGGCCTGTCCGAGGCGGCCGTGCGGCAGCGGGTCCAGAAGCTGCTCGACCAGGGCGTGATGCAGATCGTCGCCGTGACCGACCCCCTCACCGTCGGATTCACCCGTCAGGCGATGGTCGGGATCACGGTCGAGGGTGACGTGGAGCCCGTGGCCGACGCGCTGGCCGCCCTCGACGAGGTCGACTACGTGGTCTGCACCGCAGGCTCGTTCGACCTACTGGCCGAGCTGGTGTGCGAGGACGACGAACATCTGCTCGAAATGATCAACAAGCGCATCCGCGCGCTTCCCGGCGTGCGGAGCACCGAGAGCTTCGTTTATCTGAAGCTCCGGAAACAGACCTACACCTGGGGCACCCGATGACAGCCGACCCGGCGCAGAAGGACCTTTCCAAGACCGCCTACGACCACCTGTGGATGCACTTCACCCGCATGTCGTCGTACGAGAACTCCCCCGTTCCCACCATCGTTCGCGGTGAGGGCACCTACGTCTGGGACGACAAGGGCAAGAAGTACCTGGACGGGCTCGCCGGCCTGTTCGTCGTCCAGGCCGGCCACGGCCGCGAGGAGCTGGCCGAGGCCGCTGCGAAGCAGGCCAAGGAACTGGCCTTCTTCCCGGTGTGGAGCTACGCCCACCCGAAGGCCGTCGAGCTGGCCGAGCGCCTGGCGAACTACGCGCCCGGCGACCTGAACAAGGTCTTCTTCTCCACCGGTGGCGGCGAGGCCGTCGAGACCGCCTGGAAGCTCGCCAAGCAGTACTTCAAGCTGACCGGCAAGCCGACCAAGTACAAGGTCATCTCGCGCGCCGTCGCCTACCACGGCACCCCGCAGGGTGCCCTGTCCATCACCGGCCTGCCGGGCCTGAAGGCCCCGTTCGAGCCGCTGGTGCCGGGCACCCACAAGGCTCCCAACACCAACATCTACCGCGCCCCCGCCTACCTGCAGGGTGCGGACGGGTCGGTCGACCCGGAGGCGTACGGCCGCTGGTGCGCCGACCAGGTCGAGCAGGCCATCCTGTTCGAGGGCCCGGACACCGTCGCCGCCGTCTTCGTCGAGCCGGTGCAGAACGCCGGCGGCTGCTTCCCGCCGCCGCCCGGGTACTTCCAGCGCCTGCGCGAGATCTGCGACCGCCACGACGTGCTGCTGGTCTCGGACGAGGTCATCTGCGCCTTCGGCCGCCTGGGCACCATGTTCGGCGCCGACAAGTTCGGCTACCAGCCCGACATGATCACCTGCGCCAAGGGCATGACCTCGGGCTACTCCCCGATCGGCGCCACGATCATCTCGGACCGCATCGCCGAACCGTTCTACAAGGGCGAGAACACCTTCCTGCACGGCTACACCTTCGGTGGCCACCCGGTGTCGGCCGCCGTCGCGCTGGCCAACCTCGACATCTTCGAGCGCGAGGGCCTGAACCAGCACGTGCTCGACAACGAGTCGAAGTTCCTGGGCACCCTGAACAAGCTCCGCGACCTGCCGATCGTCGGCGACGTCCGCGGCAACGGGTACTTCTACGGCATCGAGCTCGTGAAGGACAAGGCCACCAAGGAGTCCTTCAACGACGAAGAGATCGAGCGCGTGCTCTACGGCTTCCTGTCGAAGGAACTCTTCAACAACGGCCTGTACTGCCGCGCCGATGACCGCGGCGACCCGGTCATCCAGCTGGCTCCGCCGCTGATCTCGGACCAGTCGACCTTCGACGAGATCGAGCAGATCCTGCGGACCACGCTGACCGACGCCTGGGCGAAGATCTGATCTTCCTGCCGCAACCCTCCGCCGAAGGGCGGCCCCACCGCCGAGTGGGGCCGCCCTTCGGCGCTTTCGGCGGTTCCACGGAAAACAAACCTGCCGGGTTCGGGTGCCTTTGCCCGTGAATGAGCCAGTGTGCCGCAACCGCAACGCGACCTTGTCGTTCTAATCTGACGACTGTCATATCCCCGTCGGCACCAGGATGGACTTCCATGTCAGCGGCCCCGCCCGACAACGACGTGCTCTGGGCCCGAGGGATCGTCAAGTCCCACCACGGCACCCCCGCCCTACGGGGCGTCACCATCGGCGTCCGAACCGGCGAGGTACTCGCCATCACCGGACCGCGCGGCTCCGGCAAGAGCACCCTGCTCGGCTGCCTCTCCGCGCTGCTCCCGGTGGACGACGGCGAGATCTGGTTCAACAGCTCGCCCGTGCACACGCTCACCCGCACCGGCCGGGAACGGCTCCGCCGCGACCGCTTCGGCTTCGTCGGCTCCGAGCCGCACCTGGTACCGGAACTGACCGCCCGGGAGAACGTCGCACTGCCGCTGCTGCTCGCCGGCGCCGGGCACAAGGCCGCCCGCAACTCCGCCGCCGAATGGCTGGAGCGCCTCGACGTCGCCGACTGCGCCGCCCTCCGGCCCGGTGAACTGGTCCAGAGTCAGCGGCAGCGGATCGCCGTCGCCCGTGCCCTGGCCCCGCTGCCCTCGGTGGTCTTCGCCGACGACCCCACCGCGCCGCTGCACCGCGAAGCCAAGGACCAGCTCCTGCGGATACTGGTCACCGCGGCCCGTTCGCACCAGCTCACCCTGGTGCTCGCCACCCACGAGCCGGAGCTGGCCAACGTCGCGGACCGTACCCTCGCGCTGGTCGACGGCCGGCTGGCCGCCCCCGTCGCATCCGTGCCGCGCGGCGTCTCCCCCGTCTCCGCCGGGCGCTGAAAGGGACCTCTCCTTGCTCTACCTCCGCCTGGCCCGGGGCTACCGGCCGGCCGACCTCGGCCGCTGCCTGCTCACCGCGGCCGCCGCCGCGGCAGTGGCCGTCTTCCTGCTGCGCGCCCTCGGCCGCGCACTCGCCGATCCCGCCGGCGCCTCGGTCGAACGGCTGCTGTGGTGCCTCCCGCCGCTCGCCGCCGTCGGCTGGTTCGCCGCCGTCGCCGCCCGCGCGCTGCCCGTCGCGCGTGCCGAACGGATCACCGGCCTGACCGCCGCCGGTGCTGGCCCCACCGCCATCCGCGCCCTGATCGCCGGGGAGACGGCCCTCGTCAGTGCCGTCGGCAGCGGACTCGCACTGCTGGCCTTCCTGGTCCTGCGCAACGACATCGCGGGCCCCTCGCTGGCCCCCGAGGTCGGCCTCGGCAGCCCGCTTCCGGCCGCCGCGCCGGTCACCCTGTTGTTCCTGGTCCCGCTGGTCGCCGGTGCCTCGGCCGCCGCGGCGATCCCGCTCACCGAAACCCTGCCGGGACACAGCGAGGCACCCCACCACACCGGCTTCGCTGGCCCGCGGCTCGCCGTGCCCATCGGACTCGTCCTGATCGGCCTCTCACTCGAGCTGTACGGGCTGCGCCCCGGCGCCGCCCAGGACGGCTGGCCGCTCGGGTTGCCCGCCGGGCTCGGCGCCACGAACTCCGCCGCCCTGATCGGCTGGGCCTTCGCCGCCCTCGGCCTGGCGCTGCTCACCGCTCCACTGCTGGCCTGGGGCGGGCAGCTGCTGGTGCTCGGCCGGCCCACCCCGCTCCGGCTGCTCGCCGGACGCGGGCTGACCGCTGAGGCGCATCGACTCGGCGCACCGCTGGCAGTGCTCGCGCTGAGCCTGGCGACCGGGCTGACGGCCATCCGCTCCTGGGCGCACCGGCCGGGCACCGTCGAGACGGTCCCCGCACTCGAGGCGGCGCTGATCGTCGGCTGCGCGATCATGGCCGTGCTCATCCGGGCGGCCCAGATCCGCGACTCCCGGCAGAACGTGACCGCGGCACTGGTCCAGCTCGGGGCCGCGCCCCGGCTGCTGCTCGGGGCTGCCGTACTACGCACGGCGGCCGCCGGGACCGTTCTGCTGGTCACCGGCGGCCTGACCGCCGCACTGGCGGCAGCCGCGCTGCGCTGAACGCACCTTCAGCGGCGCGGGGAAGCTCGGCCGGCCGTAAGCCCTCGTCCGTGTGAACCCGCCCCGTGCCGCCCGGGAGCGCGACGCGCTGGACGGGCGGCACGGAGCGCTCGCGGCTTCCCCGTGCGCCCCTGGAAGCCGCGTCAGCCGGCGGCGGCCAGCTGGCCGCAGGCCCCGTCGATCTCCTGACCGCGGGTGTCGCGGACGGTGGTCGGCACGCCGTGCGCCTGGAGGCGCCGGACGAACTCGCGCTCGTCCTCGGGGCGGGAGGCCGTCCACTTGGAACCCGGCGTCGGGTTCAGCGGGATCAGGTTGACGTGCACCCGCTGGTTCTTGATCAGGCGACCCAGCAGGTCGGCGCGCCAGGCCTGGTCGTTGATGTCCTTGATCAGCGCGTACTCGATGGAGATCCGACGCCCGGACTTCTCCGCGTAGTTCCACGCCGCGTCGAGGACCTCGGCCACCTTCCAGCGGGTGTTCACCGGGACCAGCTCGTCGCGCAGCTCGTCGTCGGGCGCGTGCAGCGAGAGCGCGAGCCGGCAGCTGAGCCCCTCGTCCGCGAGTCGGTTCATCGCCGGCACGAGGCCGACGGTGGAGACGGTGATACCCCGCTGGGAGAGCCCGAAGCCGTCGGGGGCCGGGTCGGTCAGACGGCGGATCGCCGCCAGCACCCGGTTGTAGTTGGCGAGCGGCTCGCCCATGCCCATGAACACCACGTTGGACAGCCGTGCCTCGCCGCCGGGGATCTCCCCGGCCTTGAGCGCGCGCATGCCCGCCGCGATCTGCTCGACGATCTCGGCGGTGGAGAGGTTGCGGGTCAGGCCGGCCTGGCCGGTGGCGCAGAACGGGCAGTTCATGCCGCAGCCGGCCTGCGAGCTGATGCACATGGTGACCCGGTCCGGGTAGCGCATCAGCACGGACTCGACCAGGGTGCCGTCGAAGAGCTTCCAGAGCGTCTTGCGGGTGGCGTCGTCGTCGCAGGAGACGTGCCGGACCACCGTCATCAGATCGGGCAGCAGCGCCTCGGTGAGCTTGCCGCGCGAGGCTGCGGGGATGTCCGTCCAGGCACCCGGATCGTCGGACAGCCGGCCGAAGTAGTGGTTCGACAGCTGCTTGGCGCGGAACGGCTGCTCGCCCAGCTCGGCGACGGCCTCCTTGCGCTCGGCGGGGCTGAGGTCGGCAAGGTGTCGCGGGGGCTTGGCGCCGCGCGGCGCGACAAACGTCAGTTCTCCGGGCTTAGGCATGGTTCATCCAGTGTCGCAGATCGGCGAAGTGCTCCGGGGAAGCGGTGGCTTCGAACGCGGAAGGCCCGGACGCGCGAAGCGTCCGGGCCTTGTGACCGATCCGGCCGAGGTCAGCTGCCGACGAAGGCCGCCAGCAGCAGCCACACCACCGGTGCGGTCGGCAGCAGCGAGTCGAGCCGGTCCATGATTCCGCCGTGGCCGGGGAGCAGGGTGCCCATGTCCTTGATGCCGAGGTCCCGCTTGATCATGGACTCGGCCAGGTCGCCGAGGGTCGCGGTGACCGCCGCGCAGCCGCCGAGGATCAGACCCTGCCACCACTGGCCGCCGTCAATCACGTACTGCATGATCAGCGCGCCGGCGATCATCGAGAGGCCGACGCCGCCGGCCAGTCCCTCGCGCGTCTTGCCCGGGCTGATGGTAGGCGCCAGCTTGTTCCTGCCGAACTTGTAGCCGACGGCGTAGGCACCGGTGTCGCTGCAGATGGTGACGACCAGGAAGAGCACGATCCGCTGCGGGCCGTCGGCGGCGGCGAGCATCAGGGCCACGAAGGTGGCCAGGAACGGGACGTAGAAGGCGGTGAAGATGCCCGCCGTTATGTCACGCAGGTAGTTCTCCGGCGGCTGGTTCATCCGCCAGATCATGATCGCGAGTCCGGTGAGGGCCAGCGCGGCAGCCGCCCACTGGGCACCGGCCCAGTAGCCCAGCACCGGCATCGCGACCGCCCCCGCCAACAGCGGGTACAGCGGTGTGGCGATGCCCTTGCGCTCGGTCAGCCGGCTGCTGAGCTCCCAGACGCCGACCGCCGCAGCCGCCACCACGACGACCAGGAACAGCACCTTCACGAAGAACAGCGAAGCGACGATGACCGCGCCGAGGCCGACACCGACCCCTATCGCGGCCTGGAGGTTGCGGCCGCCGCGCTGTTTACGGGGCTGCTGGTCGGACTGGGCCAAGGATGTCTCCTGGACAGAGGGCATGATCAGAGTCTGTGCCGCTGGTGGCGCCCCGGTGGCACCGGGGTCTACTTGCAAACGGCCCGTTCGGCGGATGGCACGCCGAACGGGCCTTCAGGTCAACCGGTACGGAGTACGGGGTCACCCGTGACAGGAGCGCCCGGAAGTCTGCCGAGCGCCACCCCGCGAGCCGGAGCCGTCGGGGCGGCGGCCGGATCAGACCTCAAGCAGCTCGGCTTCCTTGTGCTTGAGCAGCTCGTCGATCTGGGCCACGTACCTGGCCGTGGTGTCGTCGAGCTCCTTCTCGGCACGACGGCCCTCGTCCTCGCCGATCTCGCCGTCCTTGACCAGCTTGTCGATGCCGTCCTTGGCCTTGCGCCGGATCGAACGGATGGAGACCTTGGCGTCCTCACCCTTGCCGCGGGCGACCTTGATGTACTCCTTGCGGCGCTCCTCAGTCAGCTGCGGGAACACCACTCGGATGATCGAACCGTCGTTGGACGGGTTGACGCCCAGGTCCGAGTCGCGGATCGCCTGCTCGATGTTGCGCAGGGCGGACTTGTCGAACGGGGTGACGACCGCCATCCGCGGCTCCGGCACGGCGAACGAAGCGAGCTGGTTGATCGGCGTAATGGCGCCGTAGTAGTCCGCGACGATCTTGGCGAACATCGCCGGGTGCGCGCGGCCGGTGCGGATCGCGGCGAAGTCGTCCTTCGCGACCGAAACGGCCTTCTCCATCTTCTCCTCGGCCTCGAGGAGGGTCTCTTCGATCACTGTGTGCTCCCTGTCCGGTTCATCTGCTGTTGTCCCGTACCGGTGCCCCGGACGGCTGTTTGCTGCACGGCCGACTACGGCGCGAGTGGCGGCGGCTCAGGCCTGGCCGGAGTCCTCGCTGATGAGTGTGCCGATCTTCTCACCCTTCACCGCCCGGGCGATATTGCCCTCGGCCAGCAGCTCGAACACCAGGATCGGCAGCCCGTTGTCCTTGCACAGGGTGATCGCGGTCAGGTCCGCGACCTTCAGGTCCCGGGCGATCACCTCGGTGTAGTCGAGCGAGTCGAACTTCACCGCCTCCGGGTTGGTCCGCGGGTCCGAGTCGTAGACGCCGTCCACACCGTTCTTACCCATCAGCAGCACCTCGGCGTGGATCTCCAGCGCACGCTGGACGGCCGTGGTGTCGGTGGAGAAGTACGGCATGCCCATACCGGCACCGAAGATGACCACACGGCCCTTCTCCAGGTGCCGGACGGCGCGCAGCGGCAGGTACGGCTCCGCGACCTGGCCCATGGTGATGGCGGTCTGCACCCGGGTCTCGATGCCTTCCTTGATCAGGAAGTCCTGGAGCGCCAGGCAGTTCATGACGGTGCCGAGCATGCCCATGTAGTCGGAGCGGGCCCGGTCCATGCCGCGGACCTGCAGCTCGGCGCCGCGGAAGAAGTTGCCGCCACCGATCACGACTGCGACCTCGGTACCGGCGCGGACCACCGTGGCGATCTCCCGGGCGATCGCGTGCACGACGTCCGGGTCGACGCCGAGGCCGCCACCGCCGGAAAACGCCTCACCCGACAGCTTGAGCAGAACGCGGCGGCGCGAACCGCCCAGCGCGGTCTCCTGCGTCTCCTGCATGGACTTCTCCTTCTCCACCTACTGGTTCACAGGGCCGGACGTCTCACAGGGCCGAGTGTGCCGTGTGAGGCCGAGACCTGCGCGTACACGCAAGGAGGCCACTGCCGCGGGAACCGGTACGGTGTCCTGCACGGCAATGGCCTCCTCGTCGTTCATGGTGCCGACGCGGCCCGCCCTTCGTCTTCGGCGGCGCTGGATGAGCCCGATCGGCGCGTTCCTGGCCACCCGTCCGGGTGACCGGGCGTTTCCTACCTTAGGCGGGAAGCGCTGGGGAACGTGGCTCAGGCGCCGACGCGGAAGCGGGCGAAGCGCACGAGCTTGACGCCGGCCTCGTCGAGGACCTTGGCGACGGTCTTCTTGTTGTCCTTGGCGAACGCCTGCTCCAGAACGGCGTTCTCCTTGACGAAGCCGGTGACGCGACCCTCGACGATCTTCGGCAGGGCGGCCTCGGGCTTGCCCTCCTCGCGAGCGGTGGCCTCGGCGACGCGGCGCTCGTTGTCCAGGATCTCCGCCGGGATCTCCTCGCGGGACAGGTAGGTCGGAGCGAAGGCGGCGATGTGCTGCGCGACGTCCTTGGCGACCTCGGCGTTCTCCTTGTCGAGCTCGACCAGGACGCCGACCTGCGGCGGCAGGTCCGGGGAGGTGCGGTGCATGTACGCGGCGACGAAGCCCTCGCCCGCGAACTGCGCGAAGCGCTTGAAGACGATCTTCTCGCCCAGGTTGGCGTTGGCCTCGTCCACGAACTGCTGGACGGTCTTGCCGGCCTCGATCTCGCTGGCCAGCGCGGCCTCGAGGTCGGCCGGGGCGGTGGCGGCGACGTGCTTGGCCAGCTGGTCGGCGACCTCGACGAACTTCTCACCCTTGGCGACGAAGTCGGTCTCGCAGTTCAGCTCGACCAGAACGCCGGTGTTGCCACCCTCCAGCACCAGAGCCAGGGCGCCGTTGGAGGCGTCACGGCCCTCGCGCTTGGCGACACCCTTCTGGCCCTTGATGCGCAGGATCTCGACGGCCTTCTCGACGGTGCCCTCGGCCTCGTCCAGAGCCTTCTTGCAGTCCATCATGCCGGCGCCGGTGAGCTCACGGAGCTTCTTGACGTCCGCGGCGGTGTAGTTCGCCATGGTGTGAATCTCTTCTCGCGTCTCGCGTGTCTGCGTGGGGTGGTGCCGGAGGCTGGTGGTTCAGTCCCCGACACGTGGAGAGAGGGGCACCTACCGGTGTCGTACCGGCGGGTGCCCCTCGCCCTTGGTACGTCAGGCCTGCTCGGCCTCGGCGGCCGGCGCCTCGGCGGCCGGCGCCTCGGCGGCGGGGGCCTCCTCGGCGGCCTTCTGGCCCTCGATCAGGTCCTTCTCCCAGGCGGCCAGCGGCTGGTCGGCGCCCGGCTCGGCCTTGGCGTCGCCCTTGGCGACACCGGCGCGAGCCTTCAGGCCCTCGGCCACGGCGTCGGCGATCACGCGGGTCAGCAGGGTGACGGAGCGGATGGCGTCGTCGTTGCCCGGGATCTTGTAGTCGACCTCGTCCGGGTCGCAGTTGGTGTCGAGGATGGCGACGACCGGGATGTTCAGCTTCCGGGCCTCGCCGACCGCGATGTGCTCCTTCTTGGTGTCCACGATCCAGACAGCGCTGGGAACGCGCTGCATGTCGCGGATACCGCCGAGGGTCTTCTCCAGCTTGTCGTACTCGCGCTGGAGGACCAGGAGCTCCTTCTTGGTGAGGCCGGAACCGGCCACATCCGTGAAGTCGATCTCGCTGAGCTCCTTGAGGCGCTGCAGACGCTTGTAGACGGTCGAGAAGTTGGTCAGCATGCCGCCGAGCCAGCGCTGGTTCACGTAGGGCATGCCAACGCGGGTGGCCTGCTCGGCGATGGCCTCCTGGGCCTGCTTCTTGGTGCCGACGAAGAGGACGCTGCCGCCGTGGGCAACGGTCTCCTTGACGAACTCGAAGGCGCGGTCGATGTAGTTCAGCGACTGCAGGAGGTCGATGATGTAGATGCCGTTGCGCTCCGTGAAGATGAAGCGCTTCATCTTCGGGTTCCAACGACGGGTCTGGTGACCGAAGTGGACGCCGCTCTCCAGCAGCTCCCGCATCGTGACGACGGCCATGGCCGTGCTCCTCAGTTGTTGCGCCTGGCTCGTCGGCCCTCGTCGCTGCCGTTGTCGGGCACCGCCGTCGGGAAGCGGCCAGGTCTGGCTCGGTTTGTCCGTGGCGGTCGGGGTGACCGTCACGCCTGACGCCCCGAACGTGCCGAGCCACCCGGCCCTGACGGCCTGAAGGCCGTGGCAGGCTCGGTGGACCGAGCGGCACTCGCACCGGATGTGTCGGGGGCGGTTTCGGCCCGTGCGGACCTTCACCTTCCGACGCAATTCGACCGGTGGCGGGGCGTGCGAAGTCGACCCGGGTGGACCGGGTCGCGTGTGAAGTGTACGGGAAGCGCCGCGCAGCGGGCGACTCCGGCCGATTTGCCGCGGTTGCCGGAGGGCTCGTGGGCGGTCTCGACGCCGACCTTCGAGCGCCGAGCGCCGTCCCGCCGCCCTGCGGACCGTCGGCTGCTCGGTACGTCGGTACGGGCTTGGTGCGGGTGTCCCTGTCTTTTCACCCGCCCGGGTGAGCGAGTTTCCACAGGCGGGGGTTGTCCACAGGAATCGGGGCGGGGGTGGCCAGGTCGGCGGGCCGGCAGCAGCCTCCTGCCATGGCGAACCTCCTTCTCCCTCCTGTGGTGCGCACTGCTGTGGTGCGGGCGCGGACGACGCACCACGCGCGCTCGCGTTCTGCCAGCAGGCTTCCGGGCTTCCGTCCGAGGCTTCCGGGCCTGCCGCGATTCGGCTGCCGAGGCGGCGCCGGGTGGGGCGCCGACACGGCCATGCCACCGCCCACGCCGGACCGGCGCCTGGAGGCGATGCTGCTCACGCTGTTGCTGGCCGCCCTGATGCTGGCCTGTCCGCCGCCCTCCGCCCATGCGGTGGCGGCGTCGGGTGCCGCGCCCGCACTCGGGGCCGGTTCTTGGTCCGCGCTGTCCGCACTCGGCCCCGGCCCCGGCCCTGGTGCCGGCCGTGCGTGGCCGGTCGGCGGACGGTCCGGCCTGTTGCGACGTTTCGACGCGCCACCGGAGCGGTGGGCGGCCGGTCACCGCGGGGTGGACCTCATGGCGCCGGAAGGCGCGACGGTACGAGCCGCCGCACCCGGGGTGGTGTCGTTCTCGGGCATGGTCGCCGGCCGCCCGGTGGTGACGGTGACCCACCCCTCCTCCGGCACACCCCCGCTGCGGACCACCTACCTGCCGGTCACCGGAAGCGTTCCGATCGGTGCCTCGGTGGCGGCAGGAGAGGCCATCGGGACGGTCTCCACGGGGACCGGACACTGCGCAACCGGCTGCCTGCACTGGGGACTGCTCCGCGGGAAGCGCTATCTCGACCCTCTGGCGTTGCTCGGAGGCGGCCAGGCGCGGCTCCTGCCGCTGGACGGCACCTGACGTCGGCCCGAATGACATCAGCCGCGTGACGTCAGCTCGGCCGGCCGGTTACGGACCGAGCCATGGGCCTGGCGGGCGGGCACGGCTCGCGAGAACCTCGACCGGGCCGGCCGCCCGGCGTGGCGGGCACGACTGGAGAGCCCCGGTCGGCCAGGCGTGACTCAGGCGGTCCGGGACGGGGACTCGGCCGTCTTCGCCGGCGCCACCCCGATGACCTTCTTCGCCGTCGCCACCTCGGTGACGAGTCCGTGCAGTGCAAAGGTGACGGCGGCGTCCGAGATGGCCACCGCGTCCTCGACCGGGGCACGTTCGGCCTGCCGGACCGCTGCCTCGACCACGCCCTGCAACAGCGCCGCCGCCAACCGGGGCTGCTCGTGTCCGAGTTCCCGGAGGGCCTGAACGACCAACATGACCAGCTCGGCGTGGGAGGCACGGATGCGCTCTCGGGCCGCCGCGTCCAGTTCGAGCATCGAGATGGCCGTGACCGCGCGGTGCCTCGGGTCACCGGCTAGCGCCAGCTGCCCGCGGACATAGGCCTCGACCCGGGCTTCCGGACCGTCGCAGGCAGTCATGCCCGCCTCGATCTCGGCTGCCCAGAGCGGAAAGTCCACGGCGCAGAGTTCCTCGACCACCGCGGCGCGCGATCCGAAATACTCGTACACCGAGGACCTGGCCAGACCGGTCTTCGACGCGAGGGCCGGGAAGGTGAGGGCGTCCATCCCACCGTCGGTGAGCAGAGACCGGGCAGCGTCGAGAAGGGCTGCGCGCTGCAGCTGACGATGCTCGGCCACTGTGGCTGCTCGGATTTTCGGCACGTTCCTACTGTACGGAGACCGATGACCGCCCGGTACAGCACCACACATCCGGCGGCCGCCGGACGTCCTGGGCGGGCGGGCCCGACAGCCCGCCGATCTCGGCAGTCTGTGCACACCCGCCGGCAAAGAGTCCGTCAGTCGATGTCCAGCCGACAGAGGCCCGCAAGCCGATGCCGGCCGATGGGAGGCCGTCAGCGGATTTCCGTCAGCGGATGTCCGTCAGCTTGGCCCGGAGCTGCAGCACGGACTTGGTGTGGATCTGGCTGACCCTGCTCTCCGTAACACCCAGCACCTGGCCGATCTCGGCGAGGGTGAGGCCCTCGTAGTAGTAGAGCGTCACCACCGTCTTCTCCCGTTCGGGGAGGGTGTTGACCGCCGTGGCCAGCAGGCGGCGCAACTCCCGGTCCTCGGCGATCTCGACGGGGTTGTCCGCGCCGGTGTCCTCGAGGGTGTCCATGAGGCTCAGCCGGTCGCCGCTCTCCCCCACCGGGTGCAGCAGCTCGTCCAGGGCGACGACGTTCGCGAGCGAGAGCTGGCTGAAGATGGCGTGCAGGTCCTCGATCGCGATCCCCATCTCCGCGGCCACCTCCGGCTCGTGCGGGGTGCGGCGCAGCCGGGCCTCCAGGGTGGCGTACGTCCGCTCCACCGCCTTGGCCTTCTGCCGGACCGAGCGCGGGATCCAGTCAAGTGCCCGGAGCTCGTCGATGATGGCGCCGCGGATCCGGCTGATGGCGTAGGTCTCGAACTTGATGGCCCGGTCGACGTCGAACTTCTCGATCGCGTCGATCAGGCCGAAGATCCCCGAGGAGACGAAGTCGGCCTGCTCCACATTGGTG
Organism: Kitasatospora sp. NPDC001175; assembly: GCF_053598215.1. Classification (NCBI taxonomy): domain Bacteria; kingdom Bacillati; phylum Actinomycetota; class Actinomycetes; order Kitasatosporales; family Streptomycetaceae; genus Kitasatospora; species Kitasatospora sp. NPDC001175. The sequence goes on from NZ_JBSFJU010000036.1 coordinate 28,904, forward strand.
GGGAGACCGACACTGACTCGGCCCGCCACGTACTTCACCAGCGGCGAGTAGTGAAGGATCAGCTGCTCGCGCAGCCTGGCATCCCCTGTCTCCTTGTACGAGCGCCAGAGCGACTCCAGGGCTGTTCGTTCGGCGCTCGCGTGGGCGCCGGCCGCGGAGGCCGGCACGGGTGTGGCAGCCGACCGCGTCGCGGATACAGCGGACGGCGGTACGGCGACGGGCGGCACGGCGGACACCTGCGTGGAGGCGGGCGCGGCACCTGGGGGTACCGCACTGCCGGGACCGCGCCGGGCGGCCGGCGGCCGGGCACCGACCGGGGGCGAGGTCTCCTCCTTGCCACCCGAGGACGGTGGCCGCCCGGCCTGCCGGGTCAGCCCCATCACCCCTGGCGCCTTCGGCTGGTGATCAGCGGTGGGGCGCGCCTCGGCCCCTGGCCCTCCCGAGGACCGGAGGCCACCGACTACCCGATGTCCGGGAATGTGTGTGGGCATGCGTTGGTCTGCGCCGTTCTGCCGAGTCATGTGCTGATAGGAGACACTGCGAGCGTAGCGTGACCGACTCGCTGCAGTGTGCTACCGCCACTCGGTCGTCCCTCGAACCGGTGGCGAGCCCGGCGCGTCGTTCTGCGCTCGCCACCGCTGCGGCGGGTTCACCACCTCCGGGACGATTCGGCCCGGTCGGACCGGGCAGCCGGCAGGTGATCCGGCAGGGCATGGATCTACGCTCCGCCTGGGCTGTCCCGTCGGCACACGGTCCGGCGTGACGCCTTGCGGACCGTCGGGGCCTCGCCCAGGGGCACGCTGCCTGCTGGGCGCCGTGGTGGTGCCCCGCCCGCCGGACCTCGTAGCGGCGCGTCCCCGGGGACGTCCGGTGTCTCAGTGCGTCGCAGGTCGGGTTCTCCTGACGAGCCTCCAATGCGCCCCGAACCGCTCCACGAAACCGAGCGAGCCCAACTCGTAGAGCCGCTGCAGCACTTCGTCCTGCGGCAGCCCCGCCGCGCGCGCCAGACACTCGACGGGCGCACCGTCGGCGGTGGCTGGCACCGCCTCCAACACTCTTGCCACAGCGGGCTCCAGGTGGTCCCTGGGCAGGACGGGCCCGGAACGCTTCGGTGCCAGGTCGTCCCCGATGGCTCCGATCAACTCGCCGACCTCGGCGGCGTCTGTGACCAGTGTGGCGCCGCCGCTGCGGATCAAGGCGTGTACTCCGGCAGAGAGCTCCGAGGTCACCGGGCCGGCCACGCCCATGGTGTGGCGGTTGAGGTCCCGGGCGCGGCGGGCCGTGCTCAAGGCCCCGCTGCGGAGGGCTGCTTCGACCACCACCGTCCCTCGGGTCAGTGCCGCTATCACCCGGTTCCGGAGCACGAACCGGAATCTGTTGGGGTGTTCGCCAGGCGCCAATTCGCTCAGCAGCAGGCCCTGTTCGGCGATCCGTGAGATGAGTTCGGAATTGCCTGGCGGATAGGCCTCGTCCACCCCGCAGGCGAGGACCCCGATGGTGATGCCGCCGACCGCGAGCGCGCCCCGGTGAGCTGCGGCATCGATTCCGTACGCCGCGCCCGAGACGACCACCCAGCCGCGTTCGGCCAGTTGGGCCGCCAGTTCTCCGGCGACGTGCGCTCCATAGGTGGTGCAGGCCCGGGCACCCACCACGGCGACCGAGCGCAGTGCGAGCAGGCGGAGCGAGCCGGTACCTCTGGTCCAGAGCCCGACAGGTCTGTTGTCCCCCAGGTCATCGAGCTGTGAGGGCCACTCGATGTCGCCCGGAATGATGAACCGCCCACCGAGGCTGTGCACCCGCTCCAGATCCGCCTCGGGGTCGAGACCCGGGAGTCTGGCCCGGTATCCGTCGAGTCTGGTGGCGTCCAGATCGAGGTACCCGGGCACCGTGCGCGCACGGATGGCCTCGATGAGGGTGGGCGCGTTGACCTTGGTGAGCCATCGCCCGATCACCGCGTCGCCAGGCTCGATGAGGCGGGCTAGGGCCGCTCGGGCGAGCCGCTCCGATTCCCGTCCTTCGCGACTCGGCGGATTCGAGCCGAGGACGGGCTCGCCCGCCGACCGGTCGGCCGCACTAGCCGGACCGGGGTGGTTGGGCCCTGCCGAGGGGATCAGCGGCGGCTGGACCGACAGGGGGCGGTTCGGTGTCGTGCGTGCTGACGGGGATCGGGGCAAAGGAGCCGTTTCCGGCGCTCCGGGCGGTCTGTCGGATAGTGCCCTACGGGCGGGCGTGGAGCGGGCGGGATTCGAGCGACTGGGCTTCGAGTCGCCGGGAGCGCTGGTGCGGTTCATCTGCACCTCCATGGGGACGGCAGATCGATCATGGGTATGGCAGATCGGCGGGTCTGCTCATCGGCCCCGACTGCTGGTCAGTTCTCGCCGCCCAGGTACAGGTCGGGATCCTGGTAGGCGAGCGGCTTGGGAGTCGTGGCCGGAAGACCGCGTTCGACGCCGGTTCGAAGAACCAGGGCGGTATGGACGTCGATCCTGGTGGGGCGGTCGCGGCCGACCAGATCGGCGACCGTCCAGGCGACCCGGAGGACCCGATCGAGCCCTCGGGCGGTCAGGATGCCGCGCTCCAGTTCCCGCTCGGCATCGATGAGGGCACCGGGCGCCAACTTCCACCGCGTGCGTAGGAAGTGCCCCGGCACCTCGGCGTTGGTACGCCACGGGGTGTCGCTGAGCCGGGCGGCTGCACGGGCACGCGCGTCCAGTACCCGGGCTGCCACCGTGGCGGTGCTCTCGGCCGTTCTGCCGCCGTCCAGCAGCTCCACCCTCGTCACGGGGGCGACCTGGACCTGGAGGTCCACCCGGTCCAGCAGCGGCCCGGAGAGCCTGGCCTGGTAGCGATGGACCATCGCCGGGGTGCATTCGCAGCCCTCGCCCCGCTGGGAGAAGCGGCCGCACGGGCAGGGATTTGCTGCCAGGCAGAGTTGGAATCTGGCCGGCAGTCGCAGTGATCCGGCGGCTCGTGCAATGGTCACCTCGCCGGATTCGAGCGGCTGTCGCAGAGCGTCGAGCACTCTGACGGGGAACTCCGGGGCTTCGTCCAGAAAGAGGACGCCCCGGTGCGCCAGTGAGACCGCGCCGGGCCGGGGCAGACCACTGCCTCCTCCGACGATGGCCGGCATGGTGGTGGAGTGGTGCGGCGCGTAGTAGGGCGGTGTGTCGATCAGCGGCCGGTCGGGCGGCAGCAGCCCGGCGACCGAGTGGATGGCCGTCACCTCCAGTGCCTCGGCCTGGCTGAGCGGCGGCAGCAGCGAGGGAAGTCGCTCAGCGAGCATCGTCTTCCCCGCGCCCGGCGGACCCTTGAGGTAGAGGTGGTGCCCGCCTGCGGCAGCGATCTCCAGGGCACGGCGGGCCTCGTACTGACCCGTGACATCGGTAAGGTCCAGCCTGGCGGCCCCCTCCCGCAGGTGGCCGTGGACCCCGGCTCCGGGGACAATCAGGCCAGCCAGCGACGGATCGCGCCGCCCGGACAGCTGATCCGGCTCCTCGTCCGGTACCGGTGCCTGGGTGAGTACGGCGATCAGTTGGCGCAGGCTGCGGACGCCGAGGACGGAGACCCCTGGGACAAGAGCGGCCTCGGCAGCGGTCGGCTCCGCGACGACGACGTGCTTGTACCCCGCGTCCGCTGCAGCGAGGACGGACGGAAGCACTCCCCGCACCGGACGGACCCGCCCGTCCAGGCCCAGCTCGCCGATGATCAGCAGATCGGCGATGGAGGCCGGCTCCAGCCGCTCGGCCGCTGCCAGGACCGCGCAGGCGACGGCGAGGTCGAAGCCGCTGCCGCTCTTCGGTACGGAGGCCGGGCTGAGTCCTACCGTCAACTTCCGCTGCGGCCAGCTCTCCCCACTGTTGACCACCGCCGCGCGAACACGATCCCGAGCCTCGGTGAGGGCTTTGTCGGGCAGACCGACCAGAGTGAAGGCCGCGAGGCCGGGTTCGAGGTCTGCCTGCACCTCGACCACCACGCCGTCCACCCCGACCAACGCCACCGAACACGTCCGGGCGAAGGCCACCTCACACCGCCCCGCGGTAGTGCTCGACCTGGGCGGCGCCCTTCAGCCGGTTGACCACCGCGATCAGGTCGATCCGGACCCCACCGGGTGGCAGAGGAGCCGGGCTGGCCAGCAGGGCCGCCTGCGCCTCGACCCCGGGCTCGACCGCCGGATCCTCCCCGGCTGCCGTCGCAATGCGGGCGAGGCCGTCGAAGTGGGCCGGCCAGCGTTCGCCGAGCCAACGCTCGGCCAAGTGCCGCAGACGCTCCGCCTTGGTCCGGTCGATGGCTTCACTCGGCTCCTGGAACCCGCGCTCGGAACGGGTCTTGACCTCGCAGACGGCGAGCGTGTCGCCGTCCAGGGCGACGATGTCCAGCTCGCCCTCTGCGCAACGCCAGTTGCGCTCCAGGATTCTCAGGCCGCCCGCGGTGAGCCACCGGGCGGCCACTTCTTCGCCGTAACGGCCGAGTCCGTTGTTGGAACTCTGCACGGCTATCACCTCCATGCCAGGGAGGTTGCCGATCCGGCCGCATTCAGGCCAGAGAGTCCTCAATTCCTGTGGATAACCCTGGGCTGTGGATAACCCAAGTAGCTCACAAGAGTGAATACCGGGCAGAACACTCGACATCGGGCCGGAGCCCGGACCAATGTCAGCTGCCAAACGCCGCATCGTCGGAGGGCAGCTCCAGGTCGCTCTTCGCCAGCTCCTCGATATTCACGTCCTTGAAGGTCAGCACTCTCACCTTGCGGACAAACCGGGCCGGTCGGTACATGTCCCAGACCCAGGCATCCGCCATCGACACCTCGAAGAACACTTCGCCCTGGACCGAGTGCACCTGCAGCTCGTAGTCGTTCGTCAGATAGAAACGTCGCTCGGTCTCGATCACGTACCTGAACAGGCCGACGACGTCCCGGTACTCCCGGTAGAGCTTGAGCTCCATCTCGGTCTCGTACTTTTCGAGATCCTCGGCACTCATTCAGGCGTCCCCTCAACTCGTCTGGTCCACCCCATTGTGGACCACCGAACCCGCCGGGAGAGCCTTACCGGCAGGACTGGCGGGCCGTCCTTCAGCAGGCGGTCGACCAAGTCCGCCAGCGCCGCCGGGTAGACCGTCTCCTCGGTCACCCGCAACTCCGGCACCGTCCACCAGCGCGCGGTCATCAGCTGTGCGTGTTCCTCAGCATCGCACGCGACGGGTCGCCAATCGGTACCCCGGCCTCCGGCTCCGACTCCTGTCTCGCTTCCCGGCCCGCAGTCCCGTCCATCCACCGGTCCACAGCCCTCCCCACTCTCGCGGCCACCGTCCCAGAGGCGGGCCAGGTGGAAGCACTGGTCCTGCTCGTAATGCCGTCCTTGGAAGGAGTAGACAACCGTGTCGTACGCCACCACCGGCCCCAGCTCGACATCCCTCAGCCCGGTCTCCTCCGCGAGCTCCCGCAGTGCCGCATCGCGCGGTTCCTCGCCCGGCTCCAACCCGCCGCCGGGTGTGATCCACCAGCTGACGCCCGGGACAGCCGGGTCCGTGCCGCGGAAGAGCAGGATCCGGCCCTCGCCGTCCAGGAGCAGGACCCGCGCCGCGCGCCGCCGCTCGACCATCCCCGTCACCTCCACACCCTACGGAAGCCGCCCCGCTCGCCCGGGGAGCACCCGAAGGCATCCCGCTCGCCTCGGAAGCACCAGGAGACGCCTCAGCCAGCCGATCGCGCGTTGCCCTGGGGCGTGCCCGGCAAATCGCTCCGGACTTCCCGGCCACCCGGCGTGGACCGGTCCACCGAAGCGCTCATCAACCGCTGCGGCGTCCGAGCCTGCGGGCGAGCGACACGATCCCACCGGCGGCCGAGGCGAGCACGACCACCCCCGCGCCACCGGCCATCGCGTACATCGCCGGGCCGGCCGGCCCCGGCCTGGCGGCCAGCGGCGCGCCGAGTCCGTCGAACGCAACCGTACGCTTGGTCACGGCGAAGCGGGCATAGGGCCAGACCGTCGCCTCGACCCGAGCGGTCACGTCGGTTGCGGGGACGGTCCCGCTCGCGACATCGAGATGTGCTCGCGAGTCCAGCGAGTTCGCCCTGAAGTCCCCGAGCAGGAACAGCCGCCCAACCGGGACGATCGTCTTGAAATCGGCTCCGGGCATCGCCGACGTCTCCACGTACGGTTCGTCGATCGGCTTGCCGTTCACCAGCAGGCGCAGCTTGGAGTCGCAGCACGCCACGGTGTCCCCACCGACCGCCACCACTCGCTTGACCATCGTCTGGTCGCCCCACTGCGGGTCCCGGAAGATCACGATGTCCCCCCGGCCGACGGCTCCGCCGTTCACCGTGCGGGCCAGCACCGTGTCCCCCGAGAGCACCGTAGGGGACATCGAATCGGTCGGGACCCGGTACGGACGGTAGTTGAGTGCGATCACCACGAATCCGCCGATCATCGCGGCGAAGCCGAGGCCGATCACCAGGCCGTGCAGTACCGAGACCAGGCTCCGCCGTTTCACCGCGCCCGTTCTGCCGGCCGCCGCCGACGCCGGAGTCGTGTGCTCCACGACACCGCTCATCGCCACCGCCCCTTCCAGGTCGAATCGCGCCCGACACGAGTGCGCCGCGGCGGGCTCGGAAAAGCCGACAGGCCGTGGCACGTGCGAGCAGATTACTCGCCGGTACCACGGCCCGCGCAAGACCCGACAGCAGACTCGGAACGTCTCAGCGGCGGGACCGCCGAAGCCACCAGACCACCGGCAGCGCGACCCCCGCCCCAGCCACCGGAGGCGTGAACGGCACTGCCGCGGAGGCCAGTCCCTTCTGGTCGAAGGTGCTCGGCACCGGCAGCGTCGCCCAGTCGCTGATCGGCCAGGCAACCACGAAGGCACGGCCGATCACGTTGCCCACCGGTACCGTCCCACCGCCTGGCTGGTCCTGGTGGAACCGGGAGTCCAGCGAGTTCCCCCGGTGATCGCCCATCACCCAGATCCGCCCCACCGGCACCTTCACCGGACCGAACGGCCTGTCACCGCAGGGCGTGTTGCCCGGGAAGATGTACGGCTCGTTCAGCGCGACCCCGTTGACCTTGACCGGCCCAGTGCCCTCGCACTCGACGGTGTCGCCACCAACTGCGATGACCCGCTTGATCAGGTCCTTCTCGTTGGCCGAGGGCATGAGGCCGATGAAGCTGAGCACGTCCTGCACACCCCGGACGAAGGAGTTGCCACTCTGCTGGACGGGCTCGTCGGCCAGCCAGCCGCCCGGGTCCTGGAAGACCACCACATCACCGCGCTCCGGCTCCGCACCGAACCACGGCGTGAGCTTGTCCACCAGAACCCGGTCGCCGATCCGCAGAGTGTTCTCCATCGACCCCGAAGGAATCGAGAACGCCTGGACGAAGAATGTCTTGATCACCAACGCCAGGATCAGCGCGATGCCGACCAGGATGGGCAGTTCCTTCCAGAAGGAACGCTGCTTCGGCGGCTCCGGAGTCTCCTCGGAGTCATCGTCCGATGCGCTCGGCGAACCGTCTCCGCCGTCGCCGCCACCCAGCCTGGCGGCCCCGTCGTCCGGTCCCCCGGTGCCCGACTCACCCGCTTTGGAAGCCGATCCGCCCTCGCCGGGCTCCGGCGGCTGCGCGGACTCGGCGGACCGGACAGTACGACCACCGGCGCCTTCCGGCTCGGGAGCCCCCGAGCGGGCGCCGATCACCAGATCCCCCACAACATCTCCTCCCTGCTGTGCGGACGCCCGCGCGCCCGCGCTCACCAGTGCCGCACAGCGGGCACCACGCTCTGTGACCGACCGTCAACCCGCCTCAGGCCTGCCCAGCACGGGCGTTCCTGACACCGGCACAGCCTCCGGAGGCAACCGGAACGTGCACCGAGCGCTCCAGCACTTCTCTATCACTCCAGGACATCACGCCACCGCTCCCACACGGCAGATCCGGTGATCAACCGGCCGGCCACCCGGGCCGGACCACCGCCCGCCTCGGTCGCGCGAGGAACGGAGCTACGCCCAACACACCCATAACGAGCGGAGGTTCCGCTGGATCCGGGTTGGCCCCGGCCGATTCCGCGGTGCCCGAAGCACGGTCGAAGTCGTGCGGATTGAAGGTCCTCGTAGACGAAGGAAGCGCGGAAAATGAGGTAGGTACGTCAAGTTGGCGCATGCGTCCCATCGGCCACGCGATCACGAAGGCCCGACCGATCACATTGGCCACCGGGACGGTGCCGTCACCGGGCCTGTCCATGTGGAACCTGGAGTCGGCCGAGACATCCCGATGATCACCCATCACCCAGAGCCTTCCGGGCGGGACGGTGACTTTGAACGGCCGGCTCGACGGCGCGTTGCCGGGCGCGACGTAAGGCTCGTCCAGCGGCGTGCCGTTGACGCTGACCCGGCCCTTGGCGTCGCAGCACTCAACCGTGTCCCCGGCAACACCGATCACCCGCTTGATCAGATCCTGCTCGTCCTCGGACGGCAGCAGACCCACGTAGGAGAAGGCCTGTTTCACCCTGCGGAGCACCGGTCCGTCCGAGGAAGGCTTGTGCTCCGACTCCAACCAGCCGCCGGGATCCTTGAAGACAACCACTTCGCCGCGCTGCAGCTGCGCGCCGAACCAGGGAGTGGCCTTGTCCACCAGCACCCGGTCACCGATCTGGATGGTCTGCTCCATCGAGCCGGAAGGGATGACGAAGACCTGTACCAGAAACGTCTTGAGCAGCAACGCGATCACCAATGCGACCACCAGGATCATGGGCAGTTCACGCAACAGGGACCGGCGTCTGCGGCGCTCTGCTCGACGTGCTGTCCGTCGGCGCTCGGCACGCCCTCGGACAACAGCAACCTGCTCTGCCCCGGGGCGAGGAGCTGACTCGGCCGTTGATCCAGGTATCGACTCCGTCGCTGCGAGAGCCGGCGAGCCGGTCGGCGAAACGACCGGCCGACCCCTACCTCTGACCCCCATGGCCACCAGTCCCCTCCACAGCGGTGAACCCGGCAGGGCGCCCCAGTGAAGACCAGCGTCCGATCGGGAAGACCACCCAGTCCGCGCGGCCGATCACCTTGGCCTCGGGAACGAAGCCGCCACCGGGCTCACCGAGGTGGTCCCGCGAGTCCCGGGAGTCACTCCGGTGGTCTCCCATCACCCACAACTTCCCCGCCGGCACCACCACATCAAAGGCCACCTTCGAGGGGGTGTCACCGGGATACAGATACTCCGACTCATTCAACGGCGCGCCGTTGACCTTGATCCTGCCGTCGGAACCGCAGCAGGTGATCCGGTCCCCGCCGATCCCGATCACTCGCTTCACATAGACCGAGTCACTACCGGAGGACAGTCCGAATCCAGCGAGAAAGCGCTGTGTGGCAGACGCTTCGGAGGCGTACGGGAGAAAGGAGCCGATGCCGTCGAAGACCACCACGTCCCCGCGCTGCACGTGCCTGCCGAAGTCGTATGCCAACTGATTCACCAGAAGGCGGTCTCCCGGTCGGAGCGTGCCCTCCATCGACTCGGACGGCACCCCGAAGGGGCGGACGACAAAGAAGTTCAGCAGCAGCAACGTCGCCAGGCAGAGCCCGGCCCCCAGGAGGAACGTCCGTGAGAACCACCGATCCCCACCCGCCGACCGTGCCCCGCTCTCGGAGTGCTCCGCATCGTCCGGCGGCATTTCTGCGTCGGCTACGGCGATGTCCGCGCTCGGTGTGGCAGGGCTCGGGCCGACCGTGGTCCCACCACTACCGGGCCCCGCTCCTTCGCCCGCACCTGGAACGGCTCCGCCTGCCCTGGGTGCGGCTTCATCCGCACCTGGCCTGGCTCCGTCCGCACTTGGCCCGGCTCCTTCAGCACCGGCCCCGGCTCCGCCGATGTCCGCCGTGGCTTCTCCCGAGAGCCGACCTTCGCCGGAAACGACCGCGGACCGCGGCAGCGAGTCCGCACCCGAAGGTGCAGGACTGCCGTCGCGGTCCGCGGGAGGTTCGTGCGTGCTCATCGGGGCTGAGCTTATCCCTAGGGTTCTCAGCCCGGTCCGGGCGTACCCGGCCCTCGGCAGAGCCGAGGGTGAGCGGATCAGCTCTCGCGCTTCTCCTTGACCTTGGCGGCCTTGCCGCGCAGGTCACGCAGGTAGTACAGCTTGGCACGGCGGACCGCACCGCGGGTCACGACCTCGATCTTCTCGACGACCGGGGTGTGAACCGGGAAGGTACGCTCCACGCCGACGTTGAAGCTGACCTTGCGGACGGTGAAGGTCTCGCCGACACCCGAGCCGTGGCGGCGGATGACGATGCCCTGGAAGACCTGGATACGGGAGCGGTTGCCCTCGATAACCCGGACGTGAACCTTCAGGGTGTCACCGGCGCGGAACGCCGGGATGTCGGTACGCAGCGAGGCCGCGTCGACAGCAGCGAGCTTGTTGCTCATGATGCTCTCCATCGCAGGCGCCACGGGCCGCCCACGGAAATTCGTCTCAATGGGGTGTGCTGCGGGCCGCCTCGGTCTTCGACGTTCCCCCCGTGGCGGGGGCGTCGGACCACCGGCCCCTACGAGAGGAGCCCGACGACAGACAACAGTCGCTCATTCTTCCATAGCATCGGCCGCAGACCGAAATCGGCCGAGCTGCTCGTCCCAGACCAGGCCGAGAACACCGAGGGCTTCCCGCTCCTTCTTGTCGAACGCGTCGTACTTCCAACGATCGACGAGGTCGGGCCGGTTGGCCAGAGTACGGGCGAACGCCTGCTCACGGCGCCAGCGTGCGATCTTGCCGTGGTGTCCGCTGAGCAGCACCTCCGGTACGGCCCGTCCACGCCACTCGGCGGGTTTGGTGTAGACCGGACCCTCCAGCAGGTCGGCCATGGCGCCGGGGGCGAACGAGTCGTCCCGGTGCGACTCCGCGTTACCGAGGACGCCGGGCAGCAGTCGGGCGATCGCCTCGACCATGACCAGTACGGCGACCTCGCCGCCGGCCAGCACATAGTCGCCGATCGACGCCTCGACCACGGGCATCCGGGTCGCGGCCTCCTCGATCACCCGACGGTCGATGCCCTCGTAGCGAGCAGGCGCGAAGGCCAACCAGGGCTGCGCTGCCAGTTCCTGGGCCAGCTCCTGGGTGAACGGACGGCCGCTCGGGGTGGGGATCACCAGGGTCGGAACCGCGCCCTCGGGCCCCTGCGAGACCACCGCGTCCAGCGCGGCCCCCCACGGTTCGGCCTTCATCACCATGCCGGGTCCACCACCGTACGGGGTGTCGTCCACGGTGCGGTGGACGTCCGTGGTCCAGCTGCGCAGGTCGTGCAGGTGGACGTCCAGCTGGCCGCGGGCGCGCGCCTTGCCGACCAAGGAGACGTTCAGCGGCTCCAGGTACTCGGGGAAGATCGTGACGACGTCGATCCGCATTTCACTCATGCGTCGGCCTTGCCCTCACTGGCGTCACCTGCGGCGTCGCCCTCGCTGTCGGGACCGGCACCGTCCCCGGCAGATCCCGCGCCGGCATCGCCCTCGGCAGACACTGCGGCGGTACCGCCCTCGACAGGCTCCGTACCGGCGTCGCCCTCCGTCGAGCCGACGGCCACCACCGCCTGCTCGGGGTCGATCAGGCCGGGCGGCGGGTCGATCACGGCGCGCTGGTTCTCCAGGTCGATGGTCGGAACGATCTTCTCCACGAACGGCACCAGCACCTCCGTCCCGTCGACCTTCTTCACGGTCAGGAGGTCCTGGTAGGGCAGGTGGATGATCTCGGTCAGCTCGCCGACCGGGGTGCCGTCCAGCAGGACCACGTCCAGGCCGATCAGCTGGTGGTCGTAGTACTCGTCCTCTTCCTCCGGCAGCTCATCCGGGTCGACCTCCGCGATCAGCAGGGTTCCGCGCAGCGCCTCGGCGCCGTTGCGGTCCTTCACCCCGGCGAAGCGCAGCAGCAGCCGGCCGCTGTGCACCTTGCCGGACTCGACGGTCAACGGCCCCGCCGACGCCGGGTCGGTCAGCAGAACCGCACCGGGGCCGAGTCGGAGCTCCGGCTCGTCGGTGCGGACCTCGACGCTGACGTCCCCCTTGATGCCGTGGGCGCGGCCGATCTTGCCGACGACGAGCTGCACGGTGATCGCTCTCCTGAAGTTGCTGGGCTTGCGCTGCGAAGGATCGAAGGAACGGAAAAACGAAGGAACGAGAACGGAAGGAAAAGCATGGAAGGAACGAAGAAGGCCGGTCGGGACGACGAGCGTCCCGACCGGCCCCAAGCCTGACGGCTGTGCGTCAGCGAATGCTGTCCACGTCGACCAGGTCGACTCGGACGTTGCGACCGCCGAGAGCGCCGACCACGGTGCGCAGAGCGCGCGCGGTCCGGCCGCCCCGGCCGATCACCTTGCCGAGGTCATCGGGGTGCACTCGCACCTCGATGGTGTTACCCCGCCGCAGGTTGCGAGAACGAACCTGCACCTCGTCGGGGTGCTCGACGATGCCCTTCACCAGGTGGTCGAGGGCTTCCTCGATCACGATCAGGCCTCGGTGGAAGCGGCCTCGGCGTCAGCCTCGGCCTTGTCCGACTTCTTGGCCTTCGGGGTGATGGCAACACCGGTGGTGCTGTCCTCGAAGCCGGCAACGGCCTTGGCGAACAGGTGCGAGTAGTCCTCGACCTTCGGCTCGGCGACCTTCAGCGGCGCCGGAGCCGGCAGGCCCTTGAACTTCTGCCAGTCGCCGGTCAGCTTCAGGATGGCGAGCACCGGCTCGGTCGGCTGGGCGCCGACGGACAGCCAGTACTGGGCACGGTCGCTGTCGACCTCGATCTTCGAGGGGTTGTAGGTCGGCTGGTAGATGCCGATCTCCTCGATCGCGCGACCGTCACGCTTGGTGCGCGAGTCGGCAACGACGATGCGGTAGTGCGGGGAGCGAATCTTGCCGAGACGCTTCAGCTTGATCTTGACTGCCACGGGAGTGGATTCTCCTGGTGTTGACGTGGGTGAGCGGCCACTGCCATCGCGTGGGGTTGCGCGGCCAGCCGTTCAAGGGACACGCCAGCCGTAGGAGAGAGGGGTCCTGCCCGGCTGCCGAGTACTCAGCTGTCCATTCTGCCACACCGCGGTCGCCGCCCCGAATCGGGCCCTCCCCCGGACGGCGCACCGGCGGGAACGACGACCGCGCGGAGAACACCGGAGATCCCAGCGAGCCGACAGTCAGTCGCACTCCTCGAACCGACAGGCACCTCGAACAACCGACACCGCCGAGGTTCCGGACACGTCGCCCCGCCGAAGACGGCATCCCGCCCGACACGCCGCCCCATCACCCGACACGCCGCCCCATCAAAAGACGCCACCCGCCGAAGACGCGCCCAGGCGCCGCCAGCACGCACGCCGGCCAAGCACGCACACCGGCCCGGCGGCGCCGGCGACCCGACCGAACCCGCAACGCTTCCCTCAGGCCCCGCCAGGCCCGATCAAACCCCGCCGGCCCCTGACGCCCCCGACGGGAAGAGCCCTCGCCGACACCCCGACGGCAAGAGCCCCCACCCGTACGACGCCCGAGGACTCAGGCGATCCGGAACGGCTGCTGGCACGCCCCGCAGACGATCGACGCCTGGGCGAGCACCGAGGGCACTACCCGGACGTTCCGGCCGCAGCCGCAGACCGCCTTGACCCGGACGCCGCCTCCCGAGGAGCCGTGCCGCGCGGCCGGGCCCCGGAACGTACGCTGCCCGCCCTCGCCGGCCACGGCCAGCTGATGCGCACCGAGAGCACGATCGAGCCGCTCGATGGTCTGGGCGTAGCGCTCCTGGGTCTCCTTGAGCATGGTCACCTGGGAGAAGCCGCTGCTGGCGTGCGGCTCGACCGGGTGGGCCAGCCCGAGCTCGCTGGCGAGCATCAGGAAGCGGCGGTTGTGGTAGCGCCCGGCCCGCGAGGTGTCGCGGATGTCCCGCGCGGCAGCCAGGCCGTGGGCGGCCTCGTGCAGCAGCCGCTCGAAGCCGAGCTGGGTGCCGCAGGCCGAGGAGGACTCGCCGATCAGCGCCTCAGGCGAGGCGAGATCGGGGAGGTCCTGGTGGTATGCCTGGATGTCGCTCCAGGCGGCGGCCAGTTCGGCCGCGAGAACGAGAGGCTGTGTCGTGCTCACGCTATGCCAACGATGGAGTGAGAGCCGATGTTCCGCGAGTTCCCCTTCGCCGGGAATTCCCAGGAAACTCTCAGGAATGCGCATCGCTGCGCGAATTTCGCTGCTTGGATCTGACGCAAGACCAACCCCCTGCAACTGTGGGCCCAACAAGCCTCGCCGGGCTCTTGGATTTGCCTTGGGGCCGGGCCCCGCACGTGTACACGGGCACACCGGCGCCTTCCCAAGGCGGACGGCCCGTGGCAATGTCGGAAATTGACAAGGCCACGGGCCGTATACCGTACCGCTAGTTCCATAGGACCGGCAGTTGACTGGTCAGTAGTCTCAACCGGCAGTCTGCGGGCGGCAGAACAAGCGCCTTCTCCGCACCCGGAGCCAGGACCTGGAACCCGGAACCCGGAACCCGGACCGGAGCCGGAACCGGTTATCGGAACGTCAGTAGGCGCGCGCGACGATCGCGACGTTGCCGTCCTGCTCGTCCGTCAGCGGAACCGAGCCGTCGGCCGCGACGATGCAGCGCACCGAGACGCCCTGCTCGGCCAGCTTGGCCTCACCCTCCGGACCCAGCTCGGCCCAGGACATCCTGCCCCAGCCGGTCGCGGCCGCCTCTACGGCCTCGTCGATGGTTTCGACGTCGACCGTGCGGGCCTCGCGGCGCTCGCGGGACTGACGGAGCAGCAGGGCCTGGTCCTCCTCCAGGATGCCCGGCAGCAGCGCGGCCAGCGCGTCGATGGAGACCGACTCCTTGCCGCCGGGGATGCGGCGGGCGAGCATCGCGGTGCCGTTCTCCAGGTCGCGCGGGCCGACCTCGATGCGTACCGGGACGCCCTTGAGCTCCCAGTCGACGGCGCGGCGGCCGAACGGGGTGTCGGTGCGGTCGTCGACCACCACGCGGACGCCGGCGGCCTCCAGCTGGGCACCGATCTCGCGGACCTTGGCGAGCACCGCGTCATCGCCCTTGATGGCGAGGACCACGGCCTGGACGGCGGCCAGCCGCGGCGGAACCCGCAGGCCGTTGTCGTCGCCGTGGGACATGATCAGACCGCCGACCATACGGGTCGAGACGCCCCAGGAGGTCTGCCAGACGTACTCGCGCTCGGCGCCCTGGAGCTGGTAGGTGGTGTTGAACGCCTTGGCGAAGTTCTGGCCCAGCTCGTGGCTGGTGCCCATCTGCAGGGCCTTGCCGTCGCCCATCATGCCCTCGAGGGTGAGGGTGTTGATGGCACCGGCGAAGCGCTCCTTGGCGGTCTTCCGGCCGAGCACCACGTCGATGCCCAGCACGTTGGTCATGAAGTCGCCGTAGACGTCGGTGTGGATCATCGAGGCGTACGCGTGCGCGTCCTCGTAGGTGGCGTGGGCGGTGTGGCCCTCCTGCCAGAGGAACTCGGTGGTGCGCAGGAAGACGCGCGGGCGCAGCTCCCAACGGACCACGTTGGCCCACTGGTTGATCAGCAGCGGCAGGTCGCGGTGGCTCTGCACCCACTTGGAGAAGTACTCGTTGATGATGGTCTCGGAGGTGGGCCGGACCACGACCGGCTCCTCAAGCTCCTTGCCGCCGCCGTGGGTGACCACGGCCAGCTCGGGGGCGAAGCCCTCGACGTGCTCGGCTTCCTTGGTCAGGTAGTGCTGCGGGATGAACATCGGGAAGTACGCGTTCTGGGCGCCGGCCTTCTTGATCCGGGCGTCCATCTCCTGCTGCATCCGCTCCCACAGGCCGTAGCCGTACGGTCGGATGACCATGGTGCCGCGCACCGGACCGTTGTCGGCCAGCTCGGCCTTGTTGATGAGGTCCTGGTACCAGCGCGGGAAGTCGTCCGCCTGGGGGGTGAGAACGGGTGCCTTTGCCATGGGGCAGATGGTACGGGGATCGGGCGCCTGACCGTGAATCGGTTTCGATCCCACGGGGCAGGGGGCGCACGACCGCGGCGCGCGGATACCCCGTTGCACCCCTCTGGACGCCGGGGCTCGGCCGCTGTTCGCTGGTCTCGGGGGCGGAGCTTTCCGGGGGGTGTCACGAGCAGACCACCAGAGGACCGGATGGGAGGCCGCGATGGCTTCAGCGCAGGTGACGGGTACGACCGCGCAGCGACCCCGCGCCCGCGGAGGGGCGCGTGCACACGGGCGGGCGCGCGACTGGGCGGAGATCCAGGAGCGCATGCTCGTACCGCTCTACCAGGCCGTGTACGAGCGCCTGGAGGTCGGCGCGGCGACCAGTCTGCTCGGTCTCGGCTGCCGGTCGGGGCTGTCCCTGCTGCTGGCGGCGGAGCGAGGTGCCCAGGTGGCCGGCGAGGAGCTGGACACCGAGTTGCGCGAGCTGGCGCAGGGCCGGCGGCTGCGGGTGTCCCATCCCGGGCACCGTGACCGTTCGAGTGGCCCGTTCCCCCGCACGGCCTATTCGCTGGTGACTCTCTTCGAGCTGTGGCAGGCGCCCTTCCTCCGACCGCCCGGCGAGCCGGAGCGATCGGTGGCGCTGGCGGCGCGGCTCGCCCTCACGGGCGGGCAGGTCGTGCTGGCGGGCTGGGGCCCGCCGGAGCGCTGCGAGAGCGCCGTCGTACTGGACGTGGCCCGGCGACGGGCCGCCCCGTCGTCCGGCTGCGACCCGTTCGCACTGAGCACGCCCGGCGCACTGGAGGCGCTGCTGACCGGTGCTGGACTGCGCCCGGCGGGCGGCGGGCGGGTGAACTGCCCGTTCGCGTACCCGGATCTGGAGAGCGCGGTGCGCGGGATGCTCTCAACCGGCGTGTACGAGGCGGCGATCGACGACTCCGGCGCGGCCCTGGTGGAGAAGGAGCTGGAGGAGGCGCTGCATCCCTTCGTCCAGCCGGACGCCTCGGTGCGGATGGCCAACCTGTTCCGGTACGTGGTCGCCGAGAAGGTCCGCTGAGGCTGACGGGGGCCGCCGGCCCGCGCATCCGAGGCCGCCCGGGCGGAGCGGGTGACGTTGCGGGCCCGGCCGCACGGCACGGCGGTGAGCTCGCACGCCGGGGCGGCACCGGTCATCCCCGGTGCCGCCCGGGCGAGTTGGCCGGTATCGCACTGCGGCGGGAGCGGCACGTCCGTGGTGCGGATCCGGAGCACCGGACGGCCGGGACGGTCCGCTCTGGGCGCCGTGCCACCGCTACGACGCGGACAGCGGCTCCCACTCCTCCGCCGTCAGCGCGAAGCGTTCGTGGTCGCGCCAGGCGCCGGCCAGGAAGAGCATCCGGGGCGCGTAGCCCTCGTGCCGGAAGCCGAGGCGCTTGGCCAGCGCGATCGAGCGGTCGTTCTCCGGCTGGACGTTGATCTCCAGCCGGTGCAGCCCGAGACCGCCGGCCTCCTGCGGGGCGAAGCAGCGGTCGATCACCAGCCGCATCCCCTCGCTCATCCGGCCGGTGCCGGCGAACGGGAGGTACGAGTCGTAACCGAGCGCGCCGTTGCAGAACCGGCCCATCACGATGTTGGCCACGTTGCACTTGCCGACCAGGCCGCCGGTGTCCAGGTCCACGATCAGGAAGGTGCGCAGACCGGGCCCCTGACGCTCCAGCAGGTCCACCAGGCCGTCCGGCTCGACCGGGTTCCAGCGACCGACGTGCTCGGCCGAGCGGCGGACCGCCTCGGCGTACGGGGTCACGTCTGCGGGCTTCGGAGCACGGATCATCACTCGCACGCCCTCATCATCCGCCATCCGGACTGTCCCTGGCCAGGCAGCTCCGGGGCGGCTGTGGCAGCTGGTGCCCGCGGTTCCCTGGGCGGGCGGCGCCACGCGCTCCGGCGGCCGTGCGAGGGCGCGGGCCACCAGGCCGGTCCCCCGGCGGCTGCGATGACGTGTTCAGGGGCGCGGGGAACCACTCGGGCGACCGTGCGCCGCGATGGCGGGCCGGTCGCGCGGTTCCCCACGCCCCTGAACGGTCATCCCTTCGCCTCGAAGGGCGGGAAGCCCCCGGAGGACGGAAGGTCAGAGGAGGTCCTTGAACTCCTTGGGGAGCTCGAAGTCAGCCGGTCCCTTGCCCGCGCCGAGGCCGAAGGCACCGCCCTGGTCCGGGGCGTGCTGACCGCCGAGCGCCTTGCGCTGCGCGGCGGCCGCCTCCTCCTGGGCCCGCTTCAGCGGGTTGCCGGAGCGCTTGCGGCCCTTGGCCGCCGGGGCCTTCTTGCCGGACTTCTTGGCGCCGCCACCCATGCCCGGGATGCCCGGCATGCCGGGGAGGCCCTTGCCGGAGGCCATCGCGGACATCATCTTGCGGGCGTCGAAGAAGCGCTCGACCAGGTTGTTGACCTCGCCGACCTGGACACCCGAACCCTTGGCGATACGGGCCCGCCGCGAGCCGTTGATGATCTTCGGGTCAGTGCGCTCGGCCGGCGTCATCGACTTGATGATGGCGCCGACCCGGTTGACGTCCCGGTCGTCGATGTTGTTGATCTGCTCGCGGATCTGGCCCATGCCCGGCAGCATGCCGAGCAGCTTGGAGATCGAGCCCATCTTCTGGACCTGCTCCAGCTGAGCCAGGAAGTCGTCGAGGGTGAAGTCCTTGCCGCCGCCCTGCAGCTTGGCGGCCATCTTCTCGGCCTCGGCCTGCGAGAAGGTCTGCTCGGCCTTCTCGATCAGCGAGAGGACGTCGCCCATGCCCAGGATGCGCGAGGCCATCCGGTCCGGGTGGAAGGCGTCGAAGTCGTCGACCTTCTCACCGTTGGAGGCGAACATGATCTGGCGGCCGGTGACGTGGGCCACCGACAGCGCGGCACCACCGCGGGCGTCGCCGTCCAGCTTGGACAGCACCACACCGGTGAAGTCGACGCCCTCGAGGAAGGCCTGCGCGGTGGTCACCGCGTCCTGGCCGATCATCGCGTCGAGGACGAACAGCACCTCGTCCGGGTTGATCGCGGCGCGGATGTCCGCGGCCTGCTGCATCAGCTCGGCGTCGATACCGAGGCGGCCCGCGGTGTCGACGATGACGATGTCGTGCTGCTTCTGCTTGGCGTACTCGATCGAGTCGCGGGCGACCTTGACCGGGTCGCCGACGCCGTTGCCCGGCTCGGGGCCGTAGAAGGCGACCTGGGCCCGGTCCGCCACCACGCTCAGCTGGGTGACGGCGTTCGGACGCTGGAGGTCGCAGGCGACCAGCAGCGGGGTGTGCTTCTGCTTCTTCAGCCAGTGACCCAGCTTGCCCGCGAGGGTGGTCTTACCGGCACCCTGCAGACCGGCGAGCATGATCACGGTCGGGCCGGTCTTGGCGTACTGGAGCCGGCGGGTCTCGCCACCGAGGATGTTGATGAGCTCCTCGTTGACGATCTTGACGACCTGCTGGGCCGGGTTCAGCGCGCCGGAGACCTCGGCACCCAGCGCGCGGTCCTTGACCTGCTTGATGAAGGCCCGCACCACCGGCAGCGCGACATCCGCCTCGAGCAGGGCGATCCGGATCTCGCGGGCGGTGGCATCGATGTCCGCCTCGCTGAGGCGGCCCTTGCCCCTGAGGTTCTTGAACGTCGCTGCGAGGCGATCGGAGAGAGTGTCGAACACGTCGGTCGCGGGTCCCTTGCGGCATCGGTTACGGGTACTGTCGTCGCCCCCAAGGGTATCCGGCCGCCCCGGAAACGGTCTCCACCCCTTCCGCGGGCTCAGGCCGCGACGCCCTCCAGCACCTGGGTGACCAGGGCGAGATCGGCCTTCGGGATTATGATCACGTGCTGTTCGCCGCCCGCGGTCAGGTCGAGCCGGACGAACTGCCTGAGCACGGCCTTGTGCTCGGACGGCGTCACCGTGAACGGCCCCTCGACCGTGACGGTCTCCCCGGTACGGACATTGCGCCAGCGCGGCGGAACACCATCGGCCAGGTAGAGCCTGCCACCGGCAGTGTGCGCGATCTCCCCGCCCTTGCCGATCTTCAGCATCCGGACGGTGCCGAGCGTGCTGCTGGAGCAGGCCACCTCCAGGGTGGTGCCGGCCTTCAGATCGGCGAGGTCGCGCTCGGTGCTCAGCCGCCGGATCCGGACCGTGTGGAGCAGCACGTCGAGGAACGTTCGGGTGCCGACGGAGCGGCGCGTTCTGGAGGCCATGGGCGGGATTGTGGCACGCGTTCGAAAACGCCGGGTGTCGCGGGGACCAAGCCGTCACGCACCCAGCGCCTCCTGCACCTGGGCCGCCACCTCCCGGGCCCGCTCGGGCGTCAGCGGACGGCCGTCCGAGCAGGTGAGGTAGAAGGCGTCCACCGCGTCCGCGCCGAGCGTGCTGACGTGGGCGGTACGGACCACCACACCGGCCGTGTCCAGCGCCCGGCCGATCCGGTGCAGCAGGCCGGGGGCGTCGTGCGCGCGGACCTCCAGGACGGTGGCGCTGGACGAGCCGCCGGGAGCGACCGTGACCACCGGCGGCGGGGTCTTGATGCCCCGGCGGCGCGGGGCGGCGGCGTCCCGTTCGGCGAGCTTGCGGGCGACGTCCAGCGAACCGTCCAGGGCCCGGCGCAGGTCGGCCCGCAGCCGGTCGGTCTCGGGCAGCTCGCCGTACGCGGCGGCGACCTTCCAACGGATCAGCAGCACCTGGCCGACCCCGACCGGGTCCAGCATCCGCAGCGCCGCCGAGCGGACGGTCAGCCGGTGCAGCGCGAGCACCCCGGCCGCCGTGCTCAGCAGCGCCGGGCGGTCCGGGATGGCCAGGGTCAGCTCGGCGCCCATCGGCTCGGCGGCGAAGGCCTCCGGGTGCGGCTGGGCGAGCAGCGCGAGCGCCGGCTCACCCGTCCGGGCGGCCTCCACCGCCAACCGCTCCTGCTCGACGGTGGGCTCGGCGCCGGAGTCCGGGCCGGGAGCAGGGGCGTCGCCCGCGAGCTGGGCGGCCACCCGGTCCACCAGCCGGTCCACCAGTGACGCGCGCCAGCTGCTCCAGGCCGCGGGCCCGGTGGCGACCGCGTCGGCCTCGGTGAGGGCGTGCAGCAGTTCCAGGTGCGACAGGGTGCCGACCGCCTTGGTCATCAGGTCGATGGTGGCCGGATCGTCCGGGTCCCGGCGCGTGGCGGTGTCGATCAGCGTCAGATGGTGCCGGACCAGCAGGGCCAGCGTCTCGATGTCCGCCTTATCGAAGCCCATCCGGGCCGCCACGTCCCGGACGATCACCTCGCCCGCCTCGCTGTGGTCACCGGGCCAGCCCTTGCCGAGGTCGTGCAGCAGCGCCGCGACCAGAAGCAGATCGGGCCTGGCCACCCGGCGGGTCATCGCGGCCGCCCGGACCGCCGTCTCGACCAGGTGCCGGTCGACCGTCCAGCGGTGTACGGCGTTGCGCTGCGGCCGGCAGCGGACCCGCTCCCAGTCCGGCAGCAGGCGGCCGATCAGCCCCTCCGCCTCCATCGCCTCCCAGACCGGCAGGCAGGACTCCCCCGCGCCGAGCAGGGTGGTCAGCTGCTCCCGGGCCTCGTCCGGCCAGGGCACCGGCAGCGGCCGGCACTCGGCGGCCAGCCGCCGCACGGTGGCGTACCCGACGGGGAGCCCGGCCTGCGCGGCCGCCGCGGCGGCGCGCAGCGGCAGCACCGGGTCCTGCGCCGGGCGGGCGCTCTGGGCGAGCACCACCTCCCCGTCCTGTTCGACCACGCCCTCGGCGAGCGGCCTGCGCTCCACGGCACCGCGCGCCACCGCACCGGTGCCGCGCCCGGCGCCGGTGAACGGGAAGGCCAGCCGGACGGCCCGGCGGCCCCGGCCGCCCCGCGCCGCGAGGACGCGTTCGACCGCCCGCCAGGTGACGTCGCCGGCGTAGGCCACGGTGCGGGCCGCCTCGTACACCTGGCGCAGCAGGGTGTCGGCGTCGAGCACCCCGAGCCGCTCGGCGACCTGGTCCTGGTCGTGCAGGCCGAGCCGCTCGGTGGCCCGGCCGGTGGTCAGGTGCAGTGCGTCCCGGATGTCGGCCAGCCTGGCCGCGGCCGCCTCCAGACCGTCCCTGGGGGCGTCCGCGAGCCAGCTGGCGGCGATCGCGCCCAGCGCGGTCACGTCCCGCAGTCCGCCCCTGGCCTCCTTCAGGTCGGGCTCCAGCAGGAAGGACACCTCGCCGTGCCGATCGGCCCGTTCGCGGCAGAGCCGGCGGAGTTCGGGCAGCCGTTTCGGGGCGGTGGCGCGCCAGTCGGCGAGTACGGCGGCGCGGAGCCCCGCGGTGAGCTCCGGGTCACCGGCCAGGTGGCGGGCGTCGAGCAGGCCGAGCTGTGCCTTGAGGTCCTCGGCGGCGACGGTACGGGCCTCGGTGAGGGTGCGGACCGAGTGGTCGAGCGCGGCGCCGCCGTCCCAGACCGGGTACCAGATGCGCTCGGGCAGGGCCGGGTCGAGCGAGCCCTGGTGCAGCAGCAGGACGTCCAGGTCGCTGCGCGGTGACAGTTCGCCGCGACCGTAGCCGCCGACGGCCACCAGGGCGGTCCCTGACGGGGCGCCGGACGCCTCGTACAGGCCGATGAGCCAGTCGTCGGCCAGGGCGGCGAGGGCGGCGCGGCGTTCGGCGCCGCCGGGGCCCGGCCGGGCGAGCAGCCGGGAGCGGGCGGCGGCGAAGTCGAAGGGGCCGGCCGGGCCCCCGGCGGGAGGGGTGTCAGTGTCGGTGGGTGTCACGTCGGGGTCCCCATCCGTGGTGCGGTGGTTCTGTGCCGAATCGTAGGTGCGGTGCACCGGCGGGGCGCGGGGAGCTGTGCGGGCGCGGGGAACGGCGCGAGCGGCCGGTCACACGGGTGTCCGGCCGATCGCGCGGTCCCCCGCGCCCCTGAGGAGTTGCCCGCGCCCGGCGGCTCACAGGGCGTCGGGGCCCCGTTCGCCGGTGCGGACCCGGACCGCGGTCTCGATCGGGATGCTCCAGACCTTTCCGTCCCCGATCCGGCCGGTGCGGGCGGCCTTGACCAGGACGTCGATCAGCTCGTCGGCGTCCTCGTCGGAGACCAGGACCTCGACCCTGACCTTCGGGACCAGGTCGACGGTGTACTCGGCGCCCCGGTACACCTCGGTGTGCCCGCGCTGGCGGCCGTAGCCGCTGGCCTCGGTGACGGTGAGGCCCTGGACGCCGAAGGCCTGCAGGGCGTTCTTCACCTCGTCCAGTCGGTGGGGCTTGATGACTGCGGTGATGAGCTTCATCGGGCGTCGACCTCGGTCTTCTCGGTGGGCTTCTCAGTGGTCCTGTCGGCGGTCTTCGCGGTCGGGTTCCCGGCGGGCTTCGCGGCGGGCTTCGCGGCGGGCCGCTCGGCCGCCGGGGCGGACAGCGCCCGGGCCAGGCTGGCCCCGACCGCGCTGAAGTCGTAGGCCGACTCGGCGTGTTCGGCCTGGTCGATCCCGGCGACCTCGACCTCCTCGGCGACCCGGAAGCCGATGGTCCGCTGGATCGCCTTGCCGAGCAGCCAGGAGAGCACGAAGGAGTAGACGCCGACCACGGCCACACCCATCGCCTGCTTGCCCAACTGCAGGAACCCGCCGCCGTAGAAGAGGCCCTGGGCAGTCTGCCCGACGTGGCCGGTGGCGAACAGCCCCACCGCGAGCGAGCCGACGATGCCGCCGACCGCGTGCACGCCGACCACGTCCAGCGAATCGTCGAAGCCCAGGCGGTACTTGAGGCCGATCGCGGCGGCGCAGACGGCTCCGGCGATCAGGCCGATCGCGATCGCGCCGAGCAGGGAGACCGAGCCGCAGGCCGGGGTGATGGCGACCAGACCGGCCACCGCTCCGGAGGCTGCGCCCAGCGTGGTGAACGCGCCGTGCTTGATCCGCTCGTAGGCGAGCCAGCCCAGCATCGCGGCGGCGGTGGCGACCTGCGTGTTCAGGAAGGCCATCCCGGCCACGCCGTTGGCGGCCAGCGCGGACCCGGCATTGAAGCCGAACCAGCCGAACCAGAGCAACCCGGAGCCGAGCATCACCAGCGGCAGGCTGTGCGGGCGCATCGGGTCCTTCTTGAACCCGACCCGCTTGCCCAGCACCAGACAGAGCGCAAGGCCCGCGACACCGGCGTTGATGTGCACCGCCGTACCGCCGGCGAAGTCGATCACGCCGCTGCGGTCGCCGAGCCAGCCGCCGTGGCCGTTGTCGAAGAAGAACACCCAGTGCGCGACCGGGAAGTAGACGACCGTTACCCAGAGCGCCACGAACAGCGCCCAGGCGGAGAACTTCGCTCTGTCGGCGATCGCCCCGCTGATCAGTGCCGGAGTGATCACGGCGAACATCAGCTGGAAGGCGGCGAACGCGGTGACCGGGATGGATCCGCTGAGGTCGTTCAGCCCGATGCCGCGCATGCCGAGGAAGTCGAGATTGCCGATCAGGCCGGCGCCGGCGTCGGGGCCGAACGCGAGCGAGTAGCCGTAGAGCACCCAGAGCACGCTGACGATCGCCAGCGAGATGAAGCTCATCGCCAGCATGTTGAGCGTGCTCTTGACCCTGACCATGCCTCCGTAGAAGAAGGCCAGGCCCGGTGTCATCAACATGACCAGGGCCGCACTGATGAACACGAATGCGGTGTCGCCCGCGCTGAAGCCTTCCGGCATCGGCGTCTCCTCTGCTGAAACCGCCCCCGGGATTCCTGTCCCGTGCCACCCGGGGTGTCGGCGATGAAGAGGAGAGTGCCGAAGGCTGGTTTCGGCCGATGCGGCTCGTTGTTTCACCAACGTGACGGCGTTGACGGGAGAGTTACGAGCACGTGAAATGCGGCCGCGTCACCGACAAAGCTGCGCTACCGTTCGCCCTCACACCACCGGCTGCGGCCGACGAATCACCGACCGTGGCGCCCACCGGGCTGCGGGGCGGGGGAGCCCGATCGGATGCATACCTACGGGGGCGTCCACGGTCGGAGCTGGGGGACGGTGCGGAGCCACGCCGTCCTCGGCGGCGATTACACCGAAGTGGTGAATTCCGGAATGTCGTGCACCACCCGCTCGGCCAGCCGGTCGACCGCGTCCAGACCCTTGTAGTTGCGCGAGGCGGCCGCCGCGGTCTTGCGCACTCGGGTGTTCAGCCGCTCGGAGCGCACTGTCCGGGCGATGTCCACGGCCTGCTCGGCCATCACCACGGCCTGCTCGGGTTCGTTCTGCAGCAGGTGGACGCTGGCCATCCCGACCAGGTTGAAGGCGTAGGAGCGGACATGGTCCGCGTCCTGCCGGAACAGGTCCACGGCGCGCTCCATCACCGGCGCCGCCATCGAGGCGTAGAGCGGGCTGCGGGTGGAGTTGTAGGCGAGGTCGCGGAAGGAGTGCGCGTTCTCCGCATTGAGCTCCGCCTCGGAGAAGAACTTCAGCCAGTTCGGGTCGTTGTCACCCGGACGGCAGTCGCTGAAGGTGTCCTCGGCCAGTCGGGCGGCGCGGGCGCAGCGGTTGACCTCGCCGATGGTCGAGTACGCCCGGGCCTCCATCGCGTACAGCAGGGCCTGCTGGCGCGGAGTGGCGGTGTCCCGGCTGCCGTACTGGGCCAGGTGGATCAGCTCCAGGGCGTCCTCGCCGCGGTTGAGGTGGATCATCTGGCGGCTCATGTCGGTGAGGATCAGCGCGCCGAACGGCCGGTCCCCGGCCTCCTTGGCGGCGTGCAGCGCCAGCACGTAGTACTTCTGCGCGCTGGGGTGCATACCGACGTCGTACGACATCCACCCGGCCAGGTGGGCGAGTTCGGCGGTCAGCCGGAACAGCCGCTTGGTGGTGTGCTCGGGGTAGGTCTCCTGCAACAGGTCGGTGACCTCGTGGAGTTGGCCGACCACGGCCTTGCGGCGCAGCCCGCCGCCGTTCTGTGCGTCCCACTGGCGGAACATCACCGTGGTCTGCTCCAGCAGTTGGAGCTCGGGCTCGGAGAGCCGCCCGGTGTAGGGCTCGCCGCCGTTGGCAGCGGCCAGGATCGGGGTGGGAGCGCCGCTCGGACTCGGGCTGAGCCAGCGCTGCATCGGCTCGATCAGCGCGGCACCGGCGGTCAGCGCCAGCGAAGTGCCGAGGAAGCCCCGGCGGTTGAGCATCAGGTCACTGCGCGAGTACTCGCTGATCAGCTGCACCGTCTGGGCGCCGCTCCACGGCAGGTCCACCCCACCGCCGACGGTGCTCACCGGAACCACGGTGCGCAGGCCGAGATCCTCGATCGAGACCACCGAGCCGAAGCGCTCGGAGAACAGCTCCGAGAGGATCTTCGGGATCGGCTCGCGCGGCTGCTCGCCGTCCAGCCAGCGGCGCACCCGCGAGGTGTCGGTGCTGACGTGATGGGCCCCGGTCTGACGTGCCCGGCGGTTGACCTGACGGGCCAGCTCGCCCTTGGACCAGCCACTGCGGCCGAACCAGGACGTCAGCTTCTCGTTCGGTTGCTTCTCTGCCATGGGAACGTCCCATCCCGCCCGGCCCCACAGGGCCCTTTGTCATATGACCCGACCGCCCCAATCGGCGGCACCTGCTCCGCTCCCGCCCGCTGGTGGACGGTCCGCTGCGTTCCGTACGCCGAACGTAACGCCCCTCCGCCATCCGAGGGAGCCGCAACGGGGAATCGCCACCTTTCGCCACCCCTACGAGTGAACTACTCGGCGCCGCACCGCGCTTCACTGGTAGTCGGTCCGGCCGGCCCGCGCCAATCCGCTCGCCGCCCACCCGCTCCACGGTCAACTCGCTTCTACGACATGGGCCTTGCCAGTCATGAAAGAGGACGGAGAAACCCAGTGCGACAACGACGATCCGGCATCCGGCGCTCCGGGGCAAGGCGACTCCTCGCACGGGCGACCCGAATCGGAGCACGACGTCCAGCGCGCGCCGCCGACACACAACGCACTCCACATCGGACAATCGACGCACCGTCACAGTCCCGTAACCACCCGCAATCACAATCTGTTGGGGGAGGCATGGACAACCTCTTCGGCGATCTCCGATTCGGTGCCCGCCGCCGCACTCGGGCCACCGCCTTCCAGGCCGCC
The DNA here is from genome assembly GCF_053598215.1 of Kitasatospora sp. NPDC001175. Classification (NCBI taxonomy): domain Bacteria; kingdom Bacillati; phylum Actinomycetota; class Actinomycetes; order Kitasatosporales; family Streptomycetaceae; genus Kitasatospora; species Kitasatospora sp. NPDC001175. Next base: position 55,805 of record NZ_JBSFJU010000036.1, read on the forward strand.
GCCGAGTACACCGGCCGCTGGGGATGGACGGTCGCCGTCGGTTCCGGTCGCACCCCGGCTGACGGCGGCTGCGACTGCCGGCAGCCCCACTGCGCGGCGCCCGGCCTGCACACCGCCGTCGGTCCGGAGCACACCGTCAGCCCCCGCCCGGAGGCCGGGCCGCCCGCCGCCGAACTGCGCGCGCTCTGGGCCTCCGACGCGGCCGTACTGCTCCCGGCCGGGCGCTCCTTCGACGTCCTGGACGTCCCCGCGCAGCCCGGTCTGCAGGCCCTGGTCCGGCTGGAGCGGATGGGCACCCAGGTCGGCCCGGTGCTCGCGCTGCCGACCGGGCGGCTGCTCTTCTTCGTCGCGGTGGGCACCGCGCAGCGGCTGCCCGAGCTGCTGTACCGGATGGGGTGGGACGACGCCTCCCTCGACCTGGCCTGCCACGGCGAGGGCAGCTGGATCGCCGCGCCGCCCAGTGTGTTCGGGTCGCTCGGGCCGGTCCGCTGGCTGCGCCGCCCCTCCCGCGACAGCGCCGGCTGCCCCCCGGAGGCCCGCCTCCTGCTCGGCACCCTCGCCTACGCCTGCCACCGCAGCCGCGAGCGCTCCGCCGAACCGGCCTGGCTCGCCTCCTGAGGAGCTGCCGGGTCCCCCGCGTCCCGGCCGGTGCGCGAGAGGGCCCGCCCCTCTGCGGAGCGGACCCTCGATGCGGCGGTGTCGGCGGTGATCAGTCCCCGATCAGGGCGTCCACGAAGGCGCCCGGCTCGAACGGCGCCAGGTCGTCCGCACCCTCGCCGAGCCCGATCAGCTTGACCGGTACGCCCAGCTCGCGCTGGACGGCGACCACGATGCCGCCCTTGGCGGTTCCGTCCAGCTTGGTGAGCACGATGCCGGTGATGTCCACGACCTCGGCGAAGACCCGGGCTTGGACCAGGCCGTTCTGGCCGGTGGTGGCGTCGAGCACCAGCAGCACCTCGTCCACCGGACCGTGCTTCTCCACGACCCGCTTGACCTTGCCCAGCTCGTCCATCAGACCGGTCTTGGTGTGGAGCCGGCCGGCGGTGTCGATCAGGACGGTGTCGGCCTGCTCGGCGATGCCCTCCTTGACCGCGTCGAAGGCGACCGAGGCGGGGTCGCCGCCCTCGGGCCCGCGCACGGTCCGCGCGCCTACCCGCTCGCCCCAGGTCTGCAGCTGGTCGGCGGCGGCGGCACGGAAGGTGTCGGCCGCGCCGAGCACGACCTTGCGGCCGTCCGCGACCAACACCCGGCCCAGCTTGCCCGAGGTGGTGGTCTTGCCGACGCCGTTGACGCCGACCACCAGGACGACGGCCGGGCGGCCGGCCTCGTGCTTGGCGGTCTTCAGCGAACGGTCCGCGTCCACGCCGATCAGCGCGACCAGTTCCTCGCGCAGCAGCCCACGCAGTTCGTCGGGCGTCCGGGTGCCGAGCACCTTGACCCGGGTGCGCAGCTTGTCCACCAGCTCCTGGGTGGGCGCGACGCCCACGTCGGCGGTGAGCAGGGTCTCCTCGATCTCCTCCCAGGTGTCCTCGTCCAGCCGCTCCCGGGAGAGCAGCGTGAGCAGGCCCTTGCCCAGCGAGTTCTGCGAACGGGAGAGCCGGGAGCGCAGCCGGACCAGACGGCCGGCGGTGGGCTCGGGGATCTCGATGGCCGGGGCCGCCTCGGCGGCCTCCGGGAGCTCGACCTCCGCTACGGTCTCGGCCGCCTCGACGGGCTCCACCACCGACGGCGCACCCGGTTCGGCCTCGGGTTCGACCTTCGCCTCGGCCTCGGCTTCGGCTTCGGCTTCGGCCGTCGGTACGGCCTTCGGCTCGGCCGGCTTGGTGATGACGGGCGCCCCGGCCTGGGGAGGCAGCTGCTTCTTCCGTCTGCCGCCGACGACGAGTCCCGCGATCGCGCCGATGGCGATCACGGCGATGACGACGGCAAGGATCACGTATTCCACATAGATCTCCCTTGCTGGCTCCCCCGGCCGGGCGGCCGGGGGGTTCAGTGATCCTTCGGTCGGCAAGGCGCATGGCGCTGCCGCTCCACTGCTGCGCCCCGGCCGGGCCGACGGGGACCTGCCGGGACCTGGCCGCGGTGAGACCACCGCGGCCGAGTGAGAAGCCCCCTCATCGGTGAGGGGGAGGATTCACAACCTTTCCAGTATCCGCGACGGGCCCGTGATACCGGCAGAAGCACCGGTGTCCGGATCGCCGGATCAGTTCGGCGATCCGCCCTCCGCCCACCGGGGTACCGGATCAGTCGGCCGGCTCGCCGGAGGGTCGCCCGGCCTGCAGCCCGTCCTCCGCCCGCCGGGGCGCCGGGGTGCGCCGGCGCTCACGGTGCTCGTCGCGCAGGCGCTGGCTGATCACCTGCGAGATCCCGTCGCCCTTCATCGTCACGCCGTACAGCGCGTCGGCCGACTCCATGGTCAACTTCTGGTGGGTGATCACGATCAGCTGCGAGCTCTCCCGCAGCTCTTCCATGATCGCGATCAGCCGCCGCAGGTTGGTCTCGTCCAGTGCCGCCTCGACCTCGTCCATCACGTAGAACGGGCTCGGCCGCGCCTTGAAGATGGCGACCAGCAGCGCCACCGCGGTCAGTGAGCGCTCACCGCCGGAGAGCAGCGAGAGCCGCTTGACCTTCTTGCCCGGCGGCCTGGCCTCCACCTCCACTCCGGTGGCGAGCATGTTCTCCGGGTCGGTGAGCAGCAACCGTCCCTCCCCGCCGGGGAAGAGCCGGGAGAACACCCCTTCGAACTGGGCCGCGGTGTCCTGGTAGGCCGAGGTGAACAGCTGCTCCACCCTGGCATCCACGTCCCGGACGATGTCCAGCAGATCACGGCGGCTCTTCTTGAGGTCGTCCAACTGCTCGCCCAGGAACCGGTGCCGCTCCTCCAGTGCCGCGAACTCCTCCAGCGCCAGCGGGTTCACCTTGCCGAGCTGCTGGTAGGCCCGCTCGGCCGCCCTGAGCCTGTGCTCCTGCTCGGTCCGGTCGTAGGGCCTGGGCTCACCGGGCTCACCGCCGTCCTCCGGCAGGGCCGGCGGCACCGGCTGGTCCGGCCCGTAGCCGGCGAGCAGTTCACCGCCCTCGATGCCGAACTCCTCCAGCGCCCTGGTCTCCAGCTGCTCGATCCGCAGCCGCTTCTCCGCTCGCAGCACCTCGTCGCGGTGTCCGGCGTCCACCAACCGGTCCAGCTCGGCCTTGAGTTCCCGGCCCTTCTCCCGGCCGGCCCGCAGCTGGCTCTCCCGCTCGGCACGGGCCGCCTCGACCTCCACCCGCTCGGCCTCGGCCCGCACCAGCGCCCCCTCCAGCCACGCCAGCAGCTGCCGGGCCCCGGCGGCGACGGCGGTGGCGACCGCCGCCTCGTGCCGGGCCCGCTCCCGGCGCTCGGCGGCCCGCGCCCTGGCCTCGCGCTCCGCGTGTGCCGCGCGGTCGAGCCGGTCCGCCCGGCCAGCCAGGTTGCGGACCCGCTCCTCGTGCGTACGGAGCGAGAGCCTGGCCTCGAGTTCGGCCTGCCGGGCCGAGACGGCTTCAGCCGCCAGCCGGTCACGCCGGGTGCTGTCCGGCTCGTCCTCACCCGAGGAGGCCGACTCCTCGGCCACGGCCAGGCGTTCGGCCAGTTCCTCGGCCGCCGCCAGCGCCTGGGACAGCCCCTCCTCGGCCGTGGCCACCGCCGCCGCCAGCCGCTCGGCCTCGCCCACCGCCGCCCTGGCCTGCCCGCCGAGCCGTCCGAGCACTCCGGCGGTCCGCGCCTGCTCCTTCTCGGCCTGTCGCCGCCGTACCGACAGCTGCTCGACCTCGCCGGCCAGCGTTCGCCGCCGCTCCTCGGCGGGTGCCAGCAGCTCGTTCAACTCGGCGCAGCGCCGGTCGAGCTCACCGAGCTGCTCGGCCGCCCCGGCGACCGCCGCCCGGGTCTCCAGCAGGCTCGGCGCACCCGCCGAACCACCCTGCGCGAAGCCGGTGCCGAGCAGATCGCCCTCGGTTGTGATCGCGGTCAGCTCCGGCCTCTCCATGACCAGTTGCCGCGCCTCGTCCAGATCCGCGACGATAACCGAGCTGGCCAGCAGCATCTCGACGGCGGCTCGCAGCTCGCTCGGCGCGTCCACCAACTCGGCCGCCCAGCGCGCGCCCTGCGGCAGCTCGCCGTGCCGGTACGGCTCGGCGGCGGGATTCGCGATCAGTAGTGCGGCCCGGCCGGTGTCCCGCGTGCGCAGCAGTCGCAGCGCCTGAGCGGCGGTCTCCAGACCGTCCACCGCGACCGCGTCCGCCGCCGCGCCGAGCGCCGCCGCCAGCGCCGCCTCGCACCCGGGCGTGACCCGCAGCAACTGCGCCACCGGTCCCAGCAGTCCGGCCGGCCGGTCCCCGGCGGCGAGCAGTGCGGCACTGCCGTCCTGGCGGCGAAGGCCCAGCGCCAGCGTCTCGTGCCGCGCGGCCAGCCCGGCCCGTTCGCGCTCGGCCAGGCCCAGGGCCTCGCGTACGGTGGCCAGTTCGCGCTCGGACTCGGCCAGCGCCTCCCCCGCCCGCCGGTGCGCGGCGTCCAGGTCCGCGTCCCCTTCCGCCTGGCCGTCGACCTGCTGCCGGAGCTGCCGGTACTCCTGCTCGGCGGCCTCGGCGCGCAGCAGCGCCGCGTCCCTGGCCTCGGTCAGCCGTCCGATCTCGGCCTGCGCGCCGGCCGCCCGGGAGCGGGCCGCGGCCGCCTGGCCCTGCAGCCGGGCCAGCCCCTCCCGCCGGTCGGCGAGGGCGCGCGCGGCGGCCTTCAACCGCCTTTCCTCCGCCGCGAGTTCACCTTCCAGCTCGGACTTGCGCTCGAGCGCCTCGGCCAGTGCGTACCGCGCCTGCTCCTGCGCCTCGGCGAGTGCGGCCTCCTCCTCGCGGACCCCGGCGGCCTCCCGCTCCAGTTCCTCGGGGTCGCGGCCGCGCCGCTCCTCTCCCGGACCACCGTCCGAGACCGCATGTCGTACCCGCGCCTCGGCCAGCCCGATGGTGCCCCGGGTGCGTTCGGCGAGCGCGGAGAGCCGGTACCAGGTCTGCCGTGCGGCCTCCAGCTGCGGGCCGAGCTGCTCGACCTGCGCCTCCAGTACGGCCTCGCGCTGCTGGGCCCTGACCAGTTCCTGCTCGACGGTGGACCGGCGCAGCCCCAGCGCCAACTCGTCGGCGACCTCGGCCTCGACGGCGCGGCGCAGGGTGAGCAGGTCGTCGGCGAGCAGCCGCAGCCTGGCGTCGCGCAGCTCGGCCTGGATCCCGGCGGCCCGGCGGGCGATCTTCGCCTGTCGGCCCAACGGCCCCAGCTGGCGGCGGAGTTCGGCGACGAGGTCCTGCACCCGGTTGAGGTTGCCCTGCATCGCGTCCAGCTTCCGCAGCGCCTTCTCCTTGCGCTTGCGGTGCTTGAGCACCCCGGCCGCCTCCTCGATGAAGGCCCGTCGGCCCATCGGGTCGGCGTGCAGCACGGAGTCCAACTGCCCCTGCCCGACGATGACGTGCATCTCCCGGCCGATGCCGGAGTCGGAGAGCAGTTCCTGGATGTCCAGCAGCCGGCAGACGCTGCCGTTCAGCGCGTACTCGCTGCCGCCGTTGCGGAACATCGTCCGGGTGATGGTGACTTCGGAATAGTCGATCGGCAGTGCACCGTCGGTGTTGTCGATGGTGAGGCTGACCTCGGCCCGGCCGAGCGGCGCGCGTCCGCCGGCCCCGGCGAAGATGACGTCCTCCATCTTTCCGCCGCGCAGCGACTTCGCCCCCTGCTCCCCCATCACCCAGGAGAGCGCGTCCACCACATTGGACTTGCCGGAGCCGTTCGGGCCGACCACGCAGGTGATGCCCGGTTCGAAGCGCAGGGTGGTGGCCGAGGCGAAGGACTTGAACCCGCGCAGCGTCAGACTCTTCAGGTGCACGCGCCTTCCTCCTGGCCTCGGCAGATGCCCGCCGGCCGACTGTATCCGGCCGGGCACGCACCAAGCCGCCGAACGGCGGTTTGACCACGCCGGAGGAAGGGCAGCCTCCCCTCGACGGAGCGTCCGCACCGGGACGCTCCTCGGGGCATCGGTCCTCGGGTACGACGAAGGGACGCCACCCGGGCGTCCCTCGGAAGCTGCGTCCCATATACGGCAACCTCCGCGTACACGGGAAGCTCAGAGTGCGCAGCAGCGTCGATCGGTGAGGATCGGGTCAGGATCAGGTGAGCGCGGGCTCCCGCTGATCCAGATCGATGCTGCTGAGCAGCGAGTGCTCGTCAGCGACAGCGGTGAGTGCGGCGTTCTCTTCCTGTACCCGGGCCAACTCGGCCTCCAGGTCTTGAACGCGCTGCTGCAGCCGTCGCATCTCGGAGAGCATTCGCGGGTCGGGACCGCCGACGTACCCGAGAAGCGCCTTTGCCATGATGAATGGTCCTCCACGCTGAGTGACCGAACCGAAACGGTTTGGGTCTAGGGGGAAGGGGGGTACGCACCCGTCAGCGCACCGGAAGTGCCGACCGGGCACTGCCGGAATGCCGTCATGAACTGCGCCCATGAAAACATGACCCTGCTGGGAGTACGCAGACTGGTGCGCGGGCTTTCAGCGTCTCACCAAAGACCGTACGGGTCAACACGATCACCGCACGCTACCGCGCGCCTGTCACCTGCATGGCGGGATCGACACACCATGGGGATGGCGGGGCCATCGGGAACAGCGCCACGCGGGACCCGGTGGATCACTGTTCGCTGCGGAGTCAACCACGAGTCTGCCCAGATGGCAACCGCATGACACCGGCAGTTGCCCGCCCGGCGCCCGGTGTGCCTGCTCAGCGCAGTGCGAAGCCGTCGTAACCGTCGCGGCTGGGACCCCAGATCTCGGTGACCCCGGTGACCCGGCCGGGCGTGCCGGGGCCGCGGAGCAGGGCGAGCAGCCGTTCGCAGTCGGGCTGGGAGCCCTCCGCGACCACCTGGACCCGGCCGTCGCCGAGGTTGCTGGTGTACCCGGTCAGACCGATCTCCAGCGCGCGGGCCCTGGTCCACCAGCGGAAACCGACCTCCTGGACCTTTCCCCGGACCCAGATGGTGGCCCGGACCGGCTGGGTGCTGTCATGACCGTGCATGGCAGAGACCTTATCCGGCGCCGCCGCGCGGCCGGGGAGCCCGGGAGGCGGTCGGCGCCCCGGGACGGCAACGGCCCCGGCGGCCTGCCGAGCAGGTCACCGGGGCCGGACGCGGGGAGCGGTCGGTCAGAAGCCGCCGAAGTCGCTGTCACCGCCGCCGTCGAAGCCGCCGTCGAAGCCGCCGAAGTCGGAGGGGTCGAAGTTGGCGCCGCTGTCGTCGCCGGCCTCCAGGCCGCCGTGGCCGTGGCCGTAGCTCTCCGAGCCGGCCGCCCAGGCGGTGTCCGGCCCGGCGATGATCGAGCCGAGCGCGGTACCGACCAGCAGGCCCGGCAGCACCCCGCTGCCGTAGTAGCCGCCCGCCCACGGGCTGTAGGCCGGGCCGGCGTTCCAGTACGGCTGCTGGCCGTACTCGGTCTGCACGGTGCGGATGTCCGGCTCCTGGCCGCTCGTCACCCGGGCGGCGTCCGCGGCGCAGGCCGGTACGGTACGCGGCGCGCCGCCGGTCGGCGCCCAGTAGACGTCCTGGACGGACACCCCGTGGCGCGGGTCGAAGAAGCACGGCGAACGGCGCTCCGGCAGCGGGCGCTTCTCCCGCCGTGCGGCCAGCGTGGCCAGGGCGAACCGGCCGTCCGCCAGCGCCTCGGTGACCTGTGACACGTCGGCGGGCCGCTTGGCCGCGTCCATGGTCTGCTTGGCCCGCTCGTACGCGTCGAGGGCGTGCGAGTAGTCGGCCCGCTGGGCGTCGTCGGCATCGGGCGCGCCGGGGTTGAAGTCGAGGCGGTCGAGTTCCTCGCCGAAGGCGGTGATGTCCTCGTCCACCACGGTGCGCAGCTGGGCCAGCTCGGCGCGCTCCTTCTCCTCCCTGCGCTTCTTCGCCCGGCGGAACAGCAGGAAGACACCGCCGCCCGCGAGCACCAGCAGGGCGAGCGGGATGACGATCGCGGCGGTGCTGATCCCGCCGGAGGACGCCTCCGGCGCGTGGCCCTTGACCTGGCGGACGGCGTGGTCGGCGAAGTCGTTCAGGGCGCCGTTGATGTCACCCGGGTGGGAGCGGACGGCGGCCCCGGCCATGTTCGACACGGTGTTCTTGGAGGCGACGCCCTTGTCCGCGAAGGCCTTGAACTCGTTGCCGCGCCAGATGCCGTAGAGGCCCACCACGCCGACCTCGTCCCGCAGGTCACGGGCGACGGTGCCGGACGGGTACTGCGCGCTGTCGGGGATGACCGCGATGTAGACCGCCTTGCCGGAGTCCCTGAGCTTCTTGCCCAGAGCGGCGGCCTGGTCCTCGGAGAACCGGCTGGTCATCGCCGGATCGACGTAGACCTGACTCTTCTTCAGGGAGGTCGCGGCCTCGTCGATGCCGCCCGCCGCCGAGGCGGAGGGCGCGATCAGCAGGAGCAGCAGCCCGAGCAGGCCCACCAGTAGCGCCGCCGAGCGGGCGGCTGGCCTGGCGGCCGGGGGACGGCGGAGCACAGTTCTCATGTGAGAGAAGGTACCTGGCCGCGCCCGTGTGCCGGGACCGCCCCCGGTCCGATGCCCACCCCCGCCGAGCGGTTCGGTCCCGGCTCCTCCCGACGGGTGACCCGGTGGTCCGGCGGACCAGGCATAGTTGTGCTGATCAGTACTGCCCGGACTGGTCAGCACTGCCAGATCCACTGCCCAGATCCGAATCGGAGCTCCTGGTGATCCTCGGTCTTGTCACCGCCGTCGCGGCGTCCGCCTGCTACGGCACCGGTTCGGTCCTCCAGGCGGTCGGCTCACGCCGCTCGGCCCGTGAGGAGGCGGCAGCCAGCGGCGCCGCCTCCGGCGTCACCGAACACGGCGGGCCGAGCCTCTCCTCCACCGCCAAGGCCGTGGTGACTTGGGAGTTCATCCTCGGCACGGTCCTGGACTTCATAGGCTTCGGCCTCGGCGCGCTGGCCGCCCGGCTGCTGCCGCTCTTCCTGTCCCAGACCATCATCAGCGCCAACCTGGTGATCACCGCCCTGCTGAGCATCAAGCTGCTCGGCCTGCGGCTGAAGGGCCTGGAGTGGGCCTCGATCGGTGTGCTCTGCGGGGCACTGGTGCTGCTGGCCACGGCCGCCGGGCCCGAGGGCGGACACCACGCCCAGATGGCGGTGCACTGGTGGTTGCTCGGCGCGTCGGTGGTGCTCATCGCCGGCGGCAGCCTGACCGTGCGGCGGCTCGGTGCCAGTGGGGCGATCGTGGCCGGTCTGCTCTCCGGGCTCGGTTTCGGCGCCCTGGGGATCGGGGTCCGGCTGCTGAACGGCCTCCAGCCCTTCGACCTGGGTCAGCTGGTCTCGGACCCGGCGCTGTACGTGATCATCATCGGCGGCGTCGGCGGGATGTACCTGCACACCGTGGCGCTGCAGGTCGGGTCGGTCAACGGCGCCACGGCCGCGCTGGTGGTCGGGGAGACGGTCGTGCCGGGCGCGGTCGGTGTGCTCTGGCTGGGCGACTCCTCCCGGGCCGGCTTGGGCTGGCTGGCCGTCGCCGGCTTCGTCCTCGCGGTGATCAGCGCGGTCGGCGTCGCCTACTTCGGCCAGGAGGAGACCGAGGTCCACCCCGCCGCCGAGCCCACGGTTCCCGAACCGGCCCGCTCCTGAGGGCAGCGCCGGGGCGCGGGGGCTGCGCGGTTCCCGCGCCCCTGGCCTTCTAGCGCGGAGCGCGCTGGCAGCGGGGGCAGAAGTAGCTGGAGCGGTTCATCCAGGCGGCGCGGCGGATCGGGGTGCCGCAGCGGCGGCAGGGTTCGCCCTCGCGCCCGTAGGCGTCCAGGTCGCGGGAGAAGTAGCCGCTCTCGCCGTTCACATTGACGTACAGGCTGTCGAAGCTGGTGCCGCCGACCGCGAGGGCGGCGTTCATCACGTCCCGGGCGTGCCGCAGCAGCAGGGCGGCCTGCGGACGGGTGAGCGTCGCGGTGGGCCGCTCGTAGTGCAGCTTGGCGCGCCAGAGCGACTCGTCGGCGTAGATGTTGCCGACACCGCTGATCAGGGTCTGGTCGAGCAGGGCGCGCTTGACCGTGGTGCGCCTGGCCCGCAGCGCGGCGATGAAGGCGTCGTCGTCGAAGCGCGGGTCGAGCGGGTCGCGGGCGATGTGCGCGATGGAGACCGGGGTGCCATCGGGGTCGTCCGGCTCGGTCTCCTCGACGGCGAGGCCGCCGAAGGTGCGCTGGTCGACGAAGCGCAGCTCACGCGCACCGTCGGTGAAGCGGAAGCGGACCCGCAGATGGGTCTCGTCGGGCACCGCCGGGTCCTGGACGAGCAGCTGCCCGCTCATGCCCAGGTGCCCGATCATCGAGAAGCCGGTGCCGAGCGCCCCCGAAGAGGTCAGGGGAAGCCAGAGGTACTTGCCGCGCCGGCGGGCCTCCCCGAAGGTGGCACCGGTCAGCCGGGCGGTGAAGTCGGGCGCGCCGCCCACCTGGCGGCGTATCGCGCGCGGGTGCAGGACCTCCACCTCGGCGACGGTCCGACCGGTGATCCAGCGGGCCAGACCGCGCCGAACCACCTCGACCTCGGGAAGTTCGGGCACTCCTGCGGCCTCAGACCGCGTTGCCGGGCAGCTGGTCGGCGTACTTGGCCTTGATCGCCCGCCAGGCGCTCTCGGCGGCCTTCTGCTCGGCTTCCTTCTTCGAGCGGCCGCTGCCGTGTCCGAAGTCCTCGCCGGCCACCCGGGCGGCGGCATCGAAGGTCTTCTCGTGGTCGGGGCCCGACTCGGTGACGACGTACTCGGGTACACCGATGCCGACGGAGGCGGTGAGCTCCTGGAGGCTGGTCTTCCAGTCCAGTCCGGCGCCGAGCTGAGAGGACTCCTCGATCAGCGGGTCGAACAGCCGGTGGACGAACTCGGTGGCCGAGTCCAGGCCCTTGTCCAGGTAGATGGCGCCGATCACTGCCTCGACGGTGTCGGCGAGGATCGACGACTTGTCGCGGCCGCCGGTGCCCTCCTCGCCCTTGCCGAGCCGGATGAAGGCACCGAGGTCCAGGCCGCGGCCGACCTCGGCGAGCGCGCGGGAGTTGACCACCGCGGCACGGAGCTTGGCGAGCGTGCCCTCGGCGACCTCCGGGTGGAGGTTGTAGAGGGTGTCGGTCACCACCAGGCCCAGCACCGAGTCGCCGAGGAACTCCAGGCGTTCGTTGGTGGGCAGACCACCGTTCTCGTACGCGTACGAGCGGTGGGTCAGGGCACGTACCAGAAGGGCGCGCTCAAGTGGGTACCCGAGGCGCCCTTCCAGGACGTCGTATTCGGTCGAAGCCGGCCCGCCGGCCTTGCTCCCGTTGGAAGCCGACTTGCGGGAAGAGTTGCTTTCCGACATCGATCCGTACACCCGCCGATCAGACCGAGAGGACCTGGCGACGGTTGTACGTGCCGCAGCTCGGGCACGCGATGTGCGCCAGCTTCGGCTCGTGGCAGCGGTCGCACGCGACGAGCGCGGGGGCGACAGCCTTCCACTGCGAACGGCGGTGGCGCGTGTTGCTGCGCGACATCTTCCGCTTCGGAACAGCCACGGCTACTTCTCCTGGTTCTCGGCGAGACCCTCACGGGTGTCGCTGTTCTTGTTCTCGTCACCCTCGTCGCCGGGGGCGGCGGAGAGTCCCTGCAGAGCCGCCCACCTCGGGTCGACGGCCTCGTGATGGTGGTCCGGGTCGTCGCTCAGGCGTGCCCCGCACTCGGGGCACAGACCCAGGCAGTCTTCCTGGCACACCGGCTGCAACGGCAGTGCGAGCACCACCGCGTCACGCAGCACCGGCTGGAGGTCGAAGAAGTCGCCCTCCAGGCGGTAAGTCTCTTCCTCCGAGTCCTCGTCGAGGTCCTCGGCACCGGCGGTCCGGGCACGATGACGCTCGTCGGACTCCGGGTAGTAGTACAGCTCCTGGAAGCCGACCTCGAGGTCGTCCTCGACGGGCTCCAGGCAGCGTACGCACTCGCCCTCGACGTGGGCCTCGGCGGTGCCGGTCACCAGCACGCCCTCGACCACCGACTCCAGGCGGAGTTCCAGCTTGAGCTCGCTCTTCTCCGGGACACCGATCACATCGGCGATACCCAGGCCCACGGGGGCCTCCAGGACGCGGGAGACCTGGCGCATCGAGCCCGCACGGCGGCCAAGCTCATGCGTGTCGAACACGAGCGGGTCGCGGTGGTCGAGGCGGTTCAAGGTTCCCTGGCTTCCTGGTGGCGACACACATCGCTGCGTGGCGCGTAACGGGTTCGTTCGATGTGCGGCACCGCGCTGTGAGCTACGAGCGAGCAGCCGGACGATCCGGCGCTGAACAGGCCGGAGTGGTCAGACTACCGGACACTCGGGCCTGGCCCAACTTCGGGTGGCCGCTAGCGGCCGCCGAGCTCCCTCAACCGGGTCATGTCGATCATGCTGGTGTCGAAGAAGCTGGTCTCGTCCAGGCCCGCCTGCTGCTGGGGCGGCTGTGCGTGCGGGGCCTGCTGGGGCTGCTGCGGGTAGCCGTAGGCGTCGTAGCCCTGCTCCTGGTACACCGGCTGCTGCCCGTACACCTGCGGGACGCCGTACGGGTCGTGCAGCGCGGGCTCCTGCGCCGGATAGGCCGGCTGCTGCGGGTAGCCGTAGGGGTTGCCGTACGGGTCCGTCTGCGGCTGGCCGGCCGGGTCGAAGCCGCCGGCGTAGACCTCGCCGTACTGGTCGGCGGGCGGGGTGAAGTGGCTGTCGAAGCCCTCCCCGCCCGCGCCCCCCTGGCCGGTCTGCCAACCGGCCGCGGCCGGGGCCTGCTCGGGCCAGCTCTGCTGCTGCGGCACCTCCTCGCGGTACCAGGGCTGCTCCTCGCCGTCCCCGGCGAAGCCGGCGGCGACCGCCTCGGCCCGGTCCTTGAGCTGCTGGGCCTCGTCGGCGGCGGCCAGGTAGGCGGCCAGCTCGTCGATCGGCTTCTTGCCGAGGAGCTTGTCGCGGCCCTTGCCGACCGCCTCCAGGGTGGCGCCGAGCACGGCCTCCAGGGTGGCGAGCTTCACATCGACGTACTCGTCCACCTCGGGGCTCGGGGTGCCGCGCGGGCGGAACTCGTCGCCGTCGCCCTCGGCCCCGTCGAAGGCCTCGCCGCGCAGCTTCGCCCGGCCGCGGCCGACCGAGCCCAGCGTCTTGGTGAGCACGACCTCGAAGTTGGCCAGCTTGCCGTCGACGTAGTCGTCGGCCTCGGTGCGCTTGGCGTCGATCTCGGCACGGGCCTCGGCGAGGATCCGGTCGGCCTCGGCCTGGGCCCGGCGGACCACCTCGGTGTCCGAGATCAGCGAACCGCGCTCGTCGTGAGCACCGCGGATGATCTCGTCCGCCTGGGCCTGCGCCTCGGCCACCACCTGCTCGTGGTCGGCCATCACCGACTTGGCCTGGGCTAGTTCGGAGGGGAGGGCTTCCCTCAGCTCCTGGAGCAGGCCCACCAGCTCGGCCCGGTTCACCACGCAGGACGCCGACATGGGCATCGAGCGGGCGTTCTCCACCGCCGCGACGATCGCGTCGAGTCTGTTCTGCACGTCCACGGGCGCTTCTGTCTTTCCGTGTGCCGCCGGGCTGTGGCGGAGGCAGGCCCGGACGGCGCGGCTTCGCCACCGGGCAGTGGAGTACTGACTGTACGTCCACTCACCCCGCAGCTCACAACGGCCGTGGCCTTCGGGCCATCCCGGCGGTGGACGTACGACGTGACCGGCCGGCAGAAACGCCCGGCCGGCGCGGCGCTACGCCTGGGCCTTCTGCTCGGCGATCCGCACGAGCAGCTGACGGTGCACCGGCTCCGGCAGCAGGTGCGAGACGTCGCCGCCGTACGCGGCGACCTCCTTGACCAGGCTGGAGGAGAGGAAGCTGTACGTCGGCGAGGTCGGCACGAAGAGCGTCTCCACGCCGGTGAGGCCGTGGTTCATCTGGGCCATCTGCAGTTCGTAGTCGAAGTCGCTGACCGCACGCAGGCCCTTGATGATCGCCGGGATCCCGCGCTCCCGGCAGTAGTCCACCAGCAGCCCCTGGTGCGACTCGACCACGACGTTCCCGCACTGGGCGGTGGTCTCCTCGATCAGCGCGATGCGCTCGTCGACGCTGAACATGCCCTTTTTGTTCGGGTTGATCGCCACCACGACGTGGACGACGTCGTAGAGCTTCGACGCACGCTCGATGATGTCGAGGTGGCCGTTGGTGATCGGGTCGAACGATCCCGGGCAGACGGCGCGGCGCATGGCGTGGACTCCCTTGTGGGGTGCGGTGCTACGAGTCTTGATCAACCCCGGCAGCGGCGCGACCGTACCAGAGGGTGCCCTCGCCGTACCGGCGTGAGCGCAGCACTTCGAAGCCCTCGGGCCAGCCGAACTCTCCGCCCCTGGTGCTGCGTTCCACGGTGACGATTGCACCGTCCGCGATCCAGCCTCCGACGAGGAGTGTGATCAGCATCTCCCGCACCTCGTCGTCGGTGACCGCGTACGGCGGGTCGAGGAAGACCAGGTCGTACGGGGCCGCGGGAGCCGGGCCGGCGAGCACCCGCTCGGCGCGGTCGGCGCGGAGCTCGGCACCCGGAAGGGCGACGGTGCGGATGTTGGCGCGGATGGTGCGGGCCGCGCTCGCGTCCGACTCGACCAGCAGGGTGTGCTCGGCACCGCGGGACAGCGCCTCCAGGCCGACCGCTCCCGAACCGCCGAACAGGTCCAGCATCCGGGCGCCGTGGATCGTCCCGCGCAGGGACTCCAGGGTGGAGAACATCGCCTCCCGCGCCTTGTCAGAGGTCGGGCGGGTGTTGCGGCCGGGCGGCACGGCCAGGCGCCGGCCGCCGGCCACGCCGGCGATCACGCGGGTCATGAGCTGCAGGGTCCTTTCGTGGGTCAGCCACCACGCTATACGGGCCGCTCGCCCGGGCGCCCACTCGCCGGGCAGCCCGGCGGCGCCCCACGGCGCCGCCGGGCCGTGGGCTACTCGGCCGCCGAGACCGCCCCGAGCAGGGCCGGGGAGGCGTAGCGGGACCAGGACAGGCAGCCGTCGGGCGGGCAGTGGTCGGGGCGGCGCGGGTCGTGACCGAGCTCACGCAGCTTGGTGCGGACGGAGTCGGGCGTACGGCCGAAGCGGGCGGCGATCCGGGCGATGGTCTCGCTCTCGTGGAAGCGGCGGACCAGCTCCTCCTCGTGCTGCGGCACCCACGGGGCGCCGTGGCCGGGGTACAGCTCGCGCAGCACGTCACGGTCGGGGATGGGCTCGGAGACCTCGGCGACGATCGCCAGCGCCCGCAGCGCGCGGTTCAGCGCGATCCGGAGGTTGGCGACGTCCTCGACGGGGAGGCGGAGCTTGCCGGAGGCGAGCGGGCTGGCGGCGGCACCCTCGCGCCAGCCGGTCAGGGTCAGGGTGACTTCGCGGTCGTCCTCACTGGCGAGCTCGATCCGGAAGATCTTGTCGCCGAGCGGGAGCTCGTTGAGATGACGGAATGCCATGGCAGGACCCCCAAGTGTCGTGCCAGGTACGCACCTTGAGGTGCGCCCTGAACACCTTCATTCTCTCGTGGGGCACTGACAATCGAGGGTGCCCGGCCGGGCCGGGCCCCCGGGTGCGGGAGCCGCCGCGGGCGGGCCGTCAGCCCTTCTCCAGGTACTCGGCGCGCTCCTCGTCCAGCAGGCTCTCCAGGGCCGTCCGCAGCTCGGGGTGGCCGGCCAGGGCCGGGTCCTCCGCGACCAGTGCGGCGGCCTCCGCGCGGGCGGTGGCGATGATCTCCTCGTCGTCCAGCACGGAGAGCACCTTCAGCGAGGACTTCACCCCGGACTGGGCCTGCCCGAGCACATCGCCCTCGCGGCGCTGCTCCAGGTCGATCCGGGAGAGCTCGAAGCCGTCCAGGGTGCCGGCCACCGCGTCCAGCCGGGCCCGGGCCGCGCTGCCCGCGGGCATGTCGCTGACCAGCAGGCAGAGGCCGGGGGCGCTGCCGCGGCCCACCCGGCCGCGCAGTTGGTGGAGCTGGGAGACGCCGAAGCGGTCGGCGTCCATGATGACCATGACCGTGGAGTTGGGCACGTTGACGCCGACCTCGATCACGGTGGTGGCGACCAGGACGTCCACCTCGCCCGCCGCGAAACGCTTCATCACGTCGTCCTTGGCCTCCGGCGCCAGCCGCCCGTGCAGGATCTCCACCCGCAGCCCGGCCAGCGGACCCTTGGTGAGCGTCTCGGCGGTCTCCACCACGGAGAGCGGCGGCCTGCGGTCGTCGCTCGCGGCACCCAGGTCCTCCGGGTCGTCCGGCAGGGACTTGGCCCGCTTCTTCTTCGGTTCGTCCGGCTCGTCGCCGATCCGCGGGCAGACCACGTACGCCTGGTGGCCCTTGGCCACCTCCTCGCGGACCCGCTCCCAGGCCCGGGCGAGGAAGCTGGGCTTCTCGACCGCCGGCACCACATGGCTGGAGATCGGCGAACGCCCGGCCGGGAGCTGGTCGAGGACGGAGGTCTCCAGGTCACCGAAGACCGTCATGGCGACGGTGCGCGGGATCGGGGTGGCCGTCATGACCAGCAGGTGCGGGGGTTGTTCGCCCTTGTTGCGCAGCGCGTCCCGCTGCTCGACGCCGAAGCGGTGCTGCTCGTCCACCACGACCAGGCCGAGGTCCTGGAACTGGACCTTGTCCTCGATCAGGGCGTGGGTGCCGATGGTCACCCCGGCGTCGCCGCAGGCCATGTCGAGCATCGCCTGCCGCCGGGCCGGCACACCCATCGAGCCGGTGAGCAGCACGACCTTCGTCCCGAGTTCGGAGCCGCCGAGCATGCCGCCCTCGGCCAGATCGCCCATCATCTCCGCGATCGAGCGGTGGTGCTGCTGGGCGAGCACCTCGGTCGGCGCCAGCAGCACCGCCTGGCCGCCCGCGTCGACCACGGTGAGCATGGCCCGCAGTGCGACCAGCGTCTTGCCGGAGCCGACCTCGCCCTGGAGCAGGCGGTGCATCGGATGGGCGGAGGCGAGGTCGGCGGCGATCTCGGCGGAGACCTTCTGCTGGCCGTCGGTGAGGGTGAAGGGCAGCCGGGCGTCGAAGGCGGCCAGCAGACCGCCGGGACGGGCCTGTCGGGGGACGGCCGGAAGTGCCGCGTCGGCGGCCCGGCGCTGGGCCAGGGCGACCTGGAGGACGAACGCCTCGTCCCAGCGCAGGCGGCTCTGGGCGCGCTCGCGCTCGGCGTGGTTGCGCGGGCGGTGGATGAGCTCGAGCGCCTCGGGCAGCGGGATCAGCCGGTGCTTCTCCCGGAGCTCGGCGGGCAGCGGCTCACCGACGTCGCCGAGGTGCTTGGCGAGGGCGGTCTCGATGCAGATGGACAGCTTCCAGCTGGGCATCTGGGCGCTGGCCGGGTAGACCGGGATCAGCCGGCCGGCGAACTGCCGGGCGGCCGACGAGTCCGCCTCCTCGTCCAGCA
The DNA here is from genome assembly GCF_053598215.1 of Kitasatospora sp. NPDC001175. Taxonomy (NCBI): domain Bacteria; kingdom Bacillati; phylum Actinomycetota; class Actinomycetes; order Kitasatosporales; family Streptomycetaceae; genus Kitasatospora; species Kitasatospora sp. NPDC001175. The sequence continues at coordinate 73,230 of NZ_JBSFJU010000036.1, forward strand.
ACTGGTAGTCGGGCGAGGCTAGTTGGCGGGTTCGGTTGAACAGGCCGACCTTGCCGGCGAACAGGCCCTGGGCGCCCGGGCGCAGCTCCTTCTGCCGCCAGCCCTGGTTGAAGAAGACCAGCGAGAGCCGGCTGCGGCCGTCGGTGACGATCACCTCCAGGCGGTCGCCCTTGCGCGCCTTGAAAGGGATCAGCGTCACCTTCTCGATCCGGGCGAGCACCGTGACGTGCTCGTCCACCTCCAGCTCGTCCAGGCTGGTGAGCTGACCGCGCTCGACGTAGCGGCGCGGGTAGTGGTGCAGCAGGTCGCCGACCGTGCGCAGCTTGAGGCTGTCGGCCAGCACCTTCGCGGTGCGGTCGCCGACCAGCTTGGTCAGTGGTTCATCGAGAGCGCCCATCGCACCCTGTGTACACCACGGCTGCGACAGACCGGGTCACTCCACCCCGATCAGCAACGGCGCGGCCTCCTGCCCGCCCTCGAAGACCACGGTGTCGACCTCGGGCCGCTGCTTGCGCGCGAGTGCCACCAACTCCTCGGCCAGTCCCGTCGGTACGCCCTCGCCGAGCACCAGGGTGACCAGTTCGCCGCCGGCCGCGAGCATCCGGGAGAGCACCACCGCACCGGTCTCGGCGAGGCCGGTGCCGATCACCGCGACGTCGCCGTCGATCAGGCCGAGGACGTCCCCGGCCTGGCAGACCCCGGCCATGGTCCAGGACTCGCCCTCGGCGATCGCGAGTTCGGCGTAGCGGGTGGCTCCTGCGGCGGAGGTCATGGCGACCACGTCCTCGTCGAAGCGTCGGGCGCTCTCGTGCACGGCGAGCGCGGCCAGCCCCTGGACCGGCGAGCGGGTGGGCAGGACGGCGATCCGCACGCCCTCCTCGCGGAGCTGGTCGGCGGCGGCTCCGGCGGCGGCTCGCAGTTCGGGGTCGTTGAGCAGCAGCACGACCTCGCGGGCGGCGCAGCGGCGGACGGCCTCGGCGAGCTCGGCGCTGGCGGGCGGCCGGTCCGGATCGGCCAGCAGGACGGCGGATCCGGCCTGCTCGCAGAGTTCGGCCAGACCGGTGCCGGAGACCACGCTGAGCACGGCGCGGCCCTCGGGCGCGGTCCTGGCCCGCTTCCCCGCGCGGGCGGCGGCCTCGGCGAAGTGCGTGATCCGGATCCGGTGCGGCCGTCCGGCCTCGAGGGCGGCCTCGACGGCGGCTCCGGCATCGTCCACGTGCACGTGGACGCTCCACAGGCCGTCGCCGCCGCCGACCACCAGGGAGTCGCCGAGGGTGCCGAGCCTGGCGCGGAGTGCCGGGAGGGTGTCGTCGGGGGCGTCCAGCAGGTAGATCACCTCGAAGGCGGGGTGGCCGGGACCGGCCGGGCGCTCGTGCCCCTCGCAGCTCTCCGCGAGTCCGGTGGCGCCGAGGCCCTGCCGGAGGGCGACCGGGCCCATCGGGGTCTGTCCGGCGACGGCGTCGGCGAGGGCGCCGAGGACGGCGACCAGGCCGCGGCCGCCGGCGTCCACCACTCCGGCCTCGGCCAGTACGTCCAGTTGCTCGGGGGTGTGCATCAGCGCGGTCCGGGCGGCGCGGTAGGCGGTGTCGGCGGTCTCCGCCAGGCCGCCGGCGGTCCCCGCGGCGGCCCTGGCGGCCTCGGCGGCGACCGTGAGCAGGGTTCCCTCGACCGGCTCGGCGACGGCCTGGTAGGCGGCCTCGGCGGCCCGCTGGAGGGCCTGGCGCAGCAGCGCGGGGTCACCGCCCCGGGCGAGTACCTCGGCCATGCCGCGCAGCAGCTGGGCGAGGATCACACCGGAGTTGCCGCGGGCGCCGACCAGCGCGCCCCTGGCCATCGCCGCGGCGGCGGCGGCCAGGTCCGGCTCGCCGGCGTGCTCGGCGAAGCAGCGCTCGACGGCGGCGGCCGCGGCCTCGACGGTCAGGTACAGGTTGGTGCCGGTGTCGCCGTCGGGAACGGGGTAGACGTTGAGCGCGTCGATCTCCTCGCGGGCCTGACCGAGGGCGGTCAGGGCGAGCCGGCTCCAGGTGCGGACGGTCGGGGCGTCGAGCGTGTCCAGCACCAGCTCTCCTCCGGGTGAACGCCACGGGAACGCGACTGAACGCGGTGGCGAGGGGCGATACCCGCAGGTTATCGGTGGCCGTCGGCGGGCCGCGCGCAGGGCGAGCACCGCCGGGCACCACCGAGCGGGCGCGTCACGCCCCCGAGCGGCGCGGACGGGCGGACGGCGCGGGCGGCGGGAACGATCACCGGCCGGGGCGTGGTAGTTTCGTTTAACCGGACGCGGCGTTGTATGCTCTTCCGGTTGCCTGGAACAACCCGGGCTCACCCCTTGAACCGATCCGGTCCACGTGAGTGGCCCGGGAGGCTCAGCCGGGGTTTTCGAACGTAAATGATCTGAAGTCTTGGAGTGACTCCTGTGGCTGCCAACTGCGACGTCTGCGGCAAGGGGCCGGGCTTCGGCAACAGCATCTCCCACTCGCACCGCCGTACCTCCCGTCGTTGGAACCCCAACATCCAGACGGTGCGCGCTGTGATTGGGCGGACGCCGAAGCGGCTCAACGTCTGCACCTCGTGCATCAAGGCCGGTAAGGTCTCGCGCTGACGCGCAGACCGGTAAGCCGGTCCTCCGGACAGCCGATCCACCCTCGGGTGGGTCGGCTATCTGCTTTGTCCCGACGCCCAGGACCTGTCCGGCGTCTCGCCCTCGCGGCGCCGGGACGGACGTTCCGCCTTGACCGTACGGCCCGGGGTTCCCGCCCCGGGCCGTACGCGTCCCTGGGTCAGCGCCAGCGCCAGCCGTGGTCGACCGGGCCGATGCCGGCGCCGAGCGGGAAGCCCCGCCGGATCGCGCCGGTGACGTACGCCTTGGCCGCACCGACCGCCTCGGGCATCGCCAGGCCCTTGGCGAGCTCGGCGGCGACGGCGCTGGCCAGGGTGCAGCCGGTGCCGTGGGTATGCCGGTTGTCATAGCGCTCGGCGCGGTACCAGTGCTCCTCGCCGGGACCGCCGTAGAGCAGGTCCGCGGCCTCGCCCGCCAGATGTCCGCCCTTGACCAGGACCCAGCGCGGGCCGAGGTCGTGCAGCGCCCTGGCCGCGTCCAGCATGTCCTCCTCCCGCTCCACCGTGATGCCGGTGAGCTGCGCCACCTCGTGCAGGTTGGGCGTGGCGAGGGTGGCGACCGGCAGCAGCCGCTCCCGTACGGTGGCGACCGCCTCGGCTGCGAGCAGCGCGTCGCCGTGCTTGGAGACGCCGACCGGGTCCACCACCACCGGCGCCGGCACACCGGCGAGCAGCTCGGACACGGTCTCGACCAGTTCGACGGAGGCCAGCATGCCGGTCTTCACGGCCTGCACGCCGATGTCGTCCACCACGCTGCGGAACTGGGCGCGGACGGCTTCGGCGGGCAGCTCCCAGTAGCCCTGCACACCGACCGAGTTCTGCGCGGTGACGGCGGTGATCACGCTCATGCCGTGCACCCCGAGCGCGAGCATGGTCTTGAGGTCGGCCTGGATGCCGGCACCGCCACCGGAGTCGGAGCCGGCGACGGTGAGGACGCGCGGGGGTACCGCGACGGGAGGTGCTGACTGGCTGCTCATGTCGCCAACCTACCGGGCGCCGGGCGGCGTCCGGCCAGCCGTCCCGGCCCGGCCCGAGGATCAGAGCACCGCCTCCGACTCCAGCCAGCGGTCCTCGGGCACGGTCTTCAGCTTGACCACGGCGTCCACGATCGGCACCAGCCTGATCTCGGTGCCGCGCAGCGCGGTGAAGTGCCCGAAGGCACCCTGGTGGACGGCCTCCACGGCGTGCCAGCCGAAGCGGGAGGCGAGCACCCGGTCCCGGGCGGTGGGGGTGCCGCCGCGCTGGGTGTGACCGAGGATGACCGGGCGGGCCTCCTTGCCGAGCAGGTCCTCCAGCTCGTGCGCGAGCCGGTTGCCGATCCCGCCGAAGGTCTGGTGGCCGTACTGGTCGACCTCGCCGTGGTCGAAGCGGAGCGTGCCCGGCGCCGGCTTGGCGCCCTCGGCGACCGCGATGATGGCGAACTTCTTGTGCCGGTCGAAGCGCTCCTCGACCATCCGGGCCACCGCCTCGATGTCGAACGGCTTCTCGGGGATGAGGATGCCGTGCGCGCCACCCGCCATCCCGGCGGTCAGGGTGATCCAACCGGTGTGACGTCCCATCAACTCGACCACCATCACCCGCTGGTGGGACTCGGCGGTGGTCTTCAGCCGGTCGATCGCCTCGGTCGCGACGTGAACGGCCGTGTCGAAGCCGAAGGTCACGTCGGTGGCCTCGATGTCGTTGTCGATGGTCTTCGGGACGCCGACCACGGGCAGCCCGGCCTCGGAGAACATCCTGGCGGCGGTCAGCGTGCCCTCGCCGCCGATCGCGATCAGGGCGTCGATACCGAGGTTCCGGGCCAGCGTACGGGCGTTCTCCACGGCCCAGTTGATCCGGTCGCGCCGCACCCGGGCCGAGCCCAGGATGGTGCCGCCGAGGGTGAGCAGCCCCGTGACGTCGTCGTGCGAGACCGGGCGGGCGCGGCCCTCGATCAGCCCGAGGAAGCCGTCCTCGATGCCGATGATCTCGTCGCCGTGGACATCGGTGCCCCGGTGCACCACCGAGCGGATCACCGCGTTGAGGCCGGGGCAGTCGCCTCCGCTGGTCAGGACGCCGATTCGCATGGTGGGTGCGCTCTCCCGCTCCAGGGGCGGCACCGCCCCGGGTCGATGGATCCGTACGGGCCGGACAGACCGGACAAACCCGGCCAGGACCGACAGCGCAAGCCTACGCGCCGAACCCCTCCCGGACCGGATCCCCGCGCCAGTACCACCCCCAGGGGGAAACTCCGGTGACGGGACGGCCTCCCGGGGCTGCGCAAGCCGTACGCTGCGCCCACCGTGAACCCGCCCGGCTTCGAGCACGGTTCCCGCACCCTCGGACAGCGCCGGCGCGGATGGGCTCAACACCTCGGCCCGAACGCGCGGTTGGCCTCCTCCCGGAGTCGCCCGCCGCCGGCGCCGGCGCCCGTACGGGCGCTCCCGCCGGTACGAACGCCCGCCCCACGCCCCGCGGTTGCCCGCTAATGGGCCGCGAAGTGGTCCCAGCCGCCGACGCGGTCCCAGGGAGCCCCGTCCACGGTGACCTGGCCGCCGCGGGCGGCGCCGGCGATCCGGACCACAGTGCCCACCACCCGCCAGCGGGCGGGCAGCTGGACGGTGGCCGGGAAGGTGGCCGCGATCGCGTGGTCCTCGCCGCCGGAGAGCACCCATACCAGCGGGTCCACCCCGACCGCCTGGCCGATGTCGGCCATCTGCGCGGGGATGTCGAAGTCGGCCGCGCGCAGGTCGATGTCGACGCCGCTGGCCTTGGCGACATGGCCGAGGTCGGCCACCAGGCCGTCGCTGACGTCGACCATCGAGGTCGCGCCGAGGTCCGCACCGGCCGGGCCCGCGTGGTACGGCGGTTCGGGCCGCCGGTGCGCCTCCACGAAGGCGCGCGGGGAGCGGAACCCGCGCTGCAGTACGGTCAGTCCGGCCGCCGACCAGCCGAGCCAACCGGTCACCGCGACCACGTCGCCGACCTGCGCGCCCGAGCGCTTCACCGGGGCCCGGCCCTGCAGGTCGCCCAGCGCGGTGATCGCCAGGGTGATGGCGTCGCCGCCGACCACGTCGCCGCCGACCACGGCCGCCCCGGCCACCTGGCACTCGTCGCGGAGCCCGTCCATCAGCTCGGTGGCCCAGGTGATGGGCAGGTCGGCGGGGGTCACCAGGCCCAGCAGCAGCGCGGTCGGGACGGCGCCCATCGCGGCGATGTCCGCCAGGTTCTGGGCGGCGGACTTGCGGCCCACGTCATAGGCGGTGGACCAGTCCCGGCGGAAGTGCCGTCCCTCGATCAACACGTCGCTGGTGGCCACCACCCGGCCGTCCGGCGCCTTGACCACGGCGGCGTCGTCCCCGGGGCCGAGTTCGACGGCCGGAGTCAGCGGCAGCCGGGCGGTCAGCTCCCGGATGAGTCCGAACTCGCCCAGCTCGCCCACGGTCCCCTGCATCTGCCGTCCTCTCCACTGATGCCTGAAGCAACTGATGACTGAAGCACCTCAGGGACCCGGATCCGCTCCGGGCTCCCGCCCGGCCGCGTCCCGTACCCGTCCGTCCCCGCCCGCGCTCGTTCCGCACTCCCCCGCGCGCAGCGTACGCCCTCGGACCCTGCCGAAGTCTCCCCTCCCGGCCCCGCTGCGCGGTAGCGTGGTGATCCAGACTGCCGGTCAGCCCACCCCCGCCTGGAGGTCTCCCGTGGTACAGGCATACATCCTGATCCAGACCGAGGTGGGCAAGGCCACCGCGGTGGCCCAGGCCATCTCCGAGATCACCGGAGTGGTGCAGGCCGAGGACGTCACCGGCCCCTACGACGTCATCGTCCGTGCCGAGGCCCAGACGGTGGACGATCTCGGGCGCCTCGTGGTGGCCAGGATCCAGCAGGTCGAGGGGATCACCCGTACGCTCACCTGCCCGGTGGTCCATCTGTAGGCCCGGTTACCATCGGCGGATGCCCCGATTCCCCGGTCCGAGCGCCCGCCTGATGTCGCTGCCCGCCCCGCTGCGCTGGGCTGCACCGCCGGTCGCGCTGCTGGGCGGGATCGCACTGCTGCTCGTCGACTGGAGCACCCCGCCGAACGTCACCCCGCCCACGCCGGCACCGGCCGTGGCGAAGATCTGCGCCGCGCTGGACAAGGCGCTGCCCGACACCGTGCTGGGGCACAAGCGGCAGGACCCGAAGCCCGACTCCCCGTACACGGCCGCCTGGAACAGCTCACCGCACACCGTGCTGAAGTGCGGCATCGACCGTCCCGGCTACCTCGACGACGACCCCACGGCCTCCGCGCCCGAGGTGAACGACGTGCAGTTCGGCATGGCGCCGGACGGCCACGGCGGCTACCGCTTCGTCACCACGCTGCGCAAGGCGTACGTCGAGATCACCGTGCCGCAGGGCGCTTACTCGAACTACATCGACCCGCTCAGCTCGCTCACCGACGCGATCAAGTCCACGGTCCCGGACGGCCTGTAACCCTCCGGGACCGGGCGAGCGGGCTCCGACCCGACGACTCAGCGCAGGCCGGTGGAGCGGCGCAGCGCCGCCTGGAGCAGCCGGTCGATCAGCTCCGCGTAACCCACGCCGCTGGCCTCCCACATCTTCGGGTAGGCCGAGATGGGGGTGAAGCCGGGCATGGTGTTGATCTCGTTGACCACCCAGCGGCCATCGGTGAGCAGGAAGAAGTCCACCCGGGCCAGCCCCTCGCAGCCGAGCGCCTCGAAGGCGGCGACGGCCTGGCGGCGGATCTCGGCGGTCTCGTCCTCGGTCAGCTTCGCCGGGATCTGCACCTCGGAGGAGTCGATGTACTTGGCGTCGAAGTCGTAGAACTCGTAGTCGCCGCCGACCAGGATCTCGGCCGGGACGCTGGCCCGCGGGCCGTCCTCGAACTCCAGCACGGCGCACTCGATCTCGCGGCCCTCGAGCCCGGCCTCGACGATCACCTTGGGGTCGTGCCGGCGGGCCTCCTCGATCGCGGCGTCCAGGTCGGCGAGGTCCTTGACCTTGCTGATGCCCACGCTGGAACCGGCCCGGCAGGGCTTCACGAAGAGCGGCAGACCGAGCTCGGCGATCCGCTCGCGCGCCGCCGCGCGGCCCGCCTCGGACTCCCACTCGCGCGACTTGACCACCGTGTAGGCGCCGACGCCGATGCCGTGCGACTGGAGGATCCGCTTGGTGAACTCCTTGTCCATGCCCACCGCGCTGGCCAGCACACCGGAGCCGACGTACGGGACGCCGGAGAGCTCCAGCATGCCCTGGAGGGTGCCGTCCTCGCCCCAGGGGCCGTGCAGCAGCGGCAGGACCACGTCGACCTCGCCGAGGGCCTTGGGCGCCTCGGTGGAGGTCGCCAGGACCACCTCCCGGCTGTCCGGGCTGACCGGCAGGGTGACCTGACCGTCGCCGGACTCGGCGATCTGGGACACGGCCGGCAGCTTGCCGTCGGTGATCGCCATCCGGGCCGGCTCGTCGCTGACCAGGGCCCAGCGGCCCTCGTGCGTGATGCCGATCGGCAGCACCTCGTACTTGGTGCGGTCGATGGCCTTGAGCACGCTGCCGGCCGTGGAGACCGAGATGGCGTGCTCGGAGCTGCGACCGCCGAAGACGATCGCGACGCGCGGCTTGGCGCCCGAAGCGCCCGGGTTCGGGGAGTGCTGTTCGATGCTCATATCGCGCTTGAGACTACCGTGCGAGCGGTTTCGGGAAAGTCACGCCGACTACTCGAATCGGGCATTGTCCGTTTTCGGCATACTTCAGCCGCTTTCGCGAATCGGGCCGCCCAGCCCCGCCGTCCGGCCGCTACCGCCGCTCCGGCTTCGCGGAGCGGGCCATCAGTCCGGCGAGCACCTCTTGGGTGGGCCGACCGTGGTGCACCACGTCCACCACGGCCTCGACGATCGGCATCTCGACGTGGTTGCGCCGGGCCAGATCGAGCACCGACTCGCAGGACTTGACGCCCTCGGCGGTCTGCTTGGTGGCGGCGATGGTCTCCTCGACCGTCATGCCGCGGCCGAGGTTGGTGCCGAAGGTGTGGTTGCGGGAGAGCGGCGAGGAGCAGGTGGCGACCAGGTCGCCCATCCCGGCCAGCCCCGAGAAGGTGAGCGGGTCGGCGCCGAGGGCGAGGCCGAGGCGGGTGGTCTCGGCCAGTCCACGGGTCATCAGGGTGGCCTTGCTGTTGTCGCCCAGGCCCATCCCGTCGGCCATGCCGACCGCCAGCGCGATCACGTTCTTGACCGCGCCGCCGAGTTCGCAGCCGACCACGTCGGTGTTGGTGTAGGCGCGGAAGTACGGGGTGTGGCAAGCGGCTTGGAGGCGCTTGGCGACCTCCTCGTCGGTGCAGGCGACCACACAGGCGGCCGGCTGCCGGTTGGCGATCTCCTTCGCCAGGTTGGGTCCGCTGACCACCGCGACCCGCTCCGGGCCGACCCCGGCGACCTCCTGGACGACCTCGCTCATCCGCTTGGCGGTGCCGAGTTCGATGCCCTTCATCAGGCTCACCAGGACCGTCCGCGGACCGATCAACGGCGCCCAGGCGGCGAGGTTCTGACGGAGCGTCTGGGACGGGATCGCCAGCACGGCGAAGTCCGCACCGGCCAGCGCCTCGGCGGGGTCGGTGGTGGCGTGGACGCTGTCCGGCAGCCGCACCCCGGGCAGGTAGTCGGGGTTCTCGTGGGTCCGCTCGATGGTGTCCACCAGCTCCTGGCGGCGGCCCCAGAGGGTCACCTCGCAGCCGGCGTCGGCCAGGATCATCGCGAACGGGGTACCCCAGGAGCCGGTTCCGAAGACGGCGCAGCGGGTCACTTGGAACTCTCCTCGGGGGTGGTGCCTTCGTCCTGCCCGCCACTCGCCCGCTCGCGCTTGGCGGCGGCGGCCGCGGCGCGCTCCCGGGCGGCCGTGCGCATGTCGTAGCGCTCGGCCGGCGGCTGTTCGCCGCGGATGTCGGCGAGCACGGCGGTGATCGCCGCCATGATGTCGTCGGTGGCCTCACGGAGCACCTTGGCGGTGAGCTCCTGGCCCTGGTACTTGCTCAGGTCCACCGGCGGGCCGGCCGCAACGGTCACCTTGTGCCGGGGGAAGAGGTGGTACTTGCCCCTTCCGCCCCGGCCGTACGGCGGGATGATCTCGTGCGCGCCCCAGTGCGCCACCGGGATGACCGGCGCGCCGGTCATCAGCGCGACCCGGGCCGCCCCGCTCTTGCCGGTCATCGGCCACAGGTCGGGGTCACGGGTGAGGGTGCCCTCGGGGTAGAACTGCACGCACTGGCCCGCGTTGACGGCGTCGATCGCGGCGCGGAACGCCTCGGCGGCGTCGGTGGACTCGCGGAACACCGGGATCTGGCCGGTCTTGCGCAGCATGAACCCGATGAACGGCACCGAGAAGAGCGAAGACTTGCCCAGTATCCGGGGCGGGCGGCCGCTGTTGTACTGCCAGTGCGCGTACACCACCGGGTCGATGATCGAGTTGTGGTTCACCACCGCGATGAACCCGCCCTCCTCGGGCAGGTGTTCCCAGCCGCGCCACTCGGGCTTCACCAGTGCGGTCGTCACCGGCTTCACGAGCACGGCCGCGAAGCGGTACCAGAACCCGTAGTCGGCGTTGCCGAATCTGGCGTACGAGCGGCGGGCCACCCCAGCTCCTCCTCGATCAAGTGCGGCACTCCGAGGTGCCGCAGTCCGTTCCCGGTGCCCGGGCCCCGGGCGCGGATCAGTCTCGCCCGTCGCCTCACCGGCTGTCGAGGAGCCTTCCCCCGCGGCCCGCAGCAAGTGACCAATCGCACGTCAACCTACGCGGTACCCGCCTGGCCAGGGCTTCGGCACCGACGCCACAATGACGCCGATGACCCAGGACACGGTACGCCCCGTCGAGCCGGTTCCGCCTGCTGCCCGCCCCGGCTGGTCGTTGGTGCTGCCGGTGAAACCGCTCGCGATGGCCAAGAGCCGGCTCGGCGCCTTCGCCGGCGAACGGCGCGCGGCGCTCGCGCTGGCCTTCGCGCTGGACACCGTGACGGCCGCGCTGGCCTGCCAGGACGTGGCCCGAGTCCTGGTGGTCACCCGGGACCCGTTGGCCGGGCCCGAGTTGGCGCGACTCGGCGCGCTGGTCCTCGACGACGAACCCGGCGGCGGCCTCAACCCGGCCCTCGCGCACGGCGCGGCACACGCCCGCCGGATCGCGCCGCACTCCCCCGTCGCCGCGCTCTCCGCCGACCTCCCGGCGCTGCGGCCCGCCGAACTCGCCCGGGTGCTGGCCGCCGTGCCGGCCACCGGGCGGGCCTTCCTGGCGGACGCGCCCGGCATCGGCACCACACTGCTCGCCTGCGCCGCGGACTCCGCCCTGCGACCGGAGTTCGGCGGGGCGAGCCGGGAGCGCCACGCGGCCGGCGGCGCGTACGAGATCACCCTGCCCGACGTCCCCTCGGTCCGCCGCGACGTGGACACCGGCGACGACCTCGTCGCCGCCCGCAGCCTGGGCCTCGGCCCCCGCAGCACCTCCGCCTCCGCCGTGCTGTTCACCCCGAGCGGGCGGTGCCGCTGACCGGCCTCTCCCGGGCGCGCGGTATGCACGAAGAGCCCGTCCCCCGCCGCACTCCGGGCCCTTGAGGGCCGCACAGCGCACCGAGGTGGGGGACCTGTCGCACCCCCGGCGGCGCCCCCGGCCACCCGCGCATCAACTCGCCGATATGCTGCGGGTATGCAGGCCACCGCGTTCACCTTCGACCCCGACACGCACGCGGGTTCCGTGCTGCTCGACGACGGCACCCCGGTGCCGTTCGACGCGGCGGCCTTCGACGCCGGCGGCCTGCGCCTGCTGCGGCCCGGCCAGCGGGTGCGGATCCGTACCGAGGGCAGCGGCGAGAGCCTCCGGGTTGTCTTCGTGACCCTGCAGACCTTCCCCGACCCGGCCGAGGGGCAGGACTAGCCCCGAGCCGGCACCCCCGTACGGCGCGCGAGCGTCCAGCCGGCGCGAATCCGAGCGCCAACTCTCCGTAGCTTCCCGGGAATGCCGCCACCCGCTCCCAACGCACCGGGCCCGTGGAAATACCGGTGCGCCTCGTACCGCGTCCACCCCGGCGACAGCCCCCCTGAGCACCTTTCCCGGAACGCTCTGGCGCGCCCGGGAACCGGCTGAAGACGGCGGGCGGATCGATGCACCGTGACAACCGTCCGAGCACCGGTTTCCCTGCTGCTCACGCCTTCCACCCGGCACCGGACGGCCGGTCCCTGAACGTGGAAGAGCCGTGGCGGCTCGCTCCGGGATCTCCCCGGTAGCGAGCCCTCCACCGGCGAGCCCTACACGCACTCGCGCCGGTGGATGCGCGACGACCCCCTGTTCAACGAGGGCGCAGGGGAGGAGGC
>NZ_JBSFJU010000037.1:0-84023 GCF_053598215.1 Kitasatospora sp. NPDC001175
GCAGGGGGGACCCTGTGGGAGAGTAGGACGCCGCCGAACAATTTTTAGTGAAAGCCCCTCCCGGGGATACCGGGAGGGGCTTTCCGCATTTCCGGACAAGGACTTTCGGACAAGGATTTCCGACAAGGTATGAAGGCAAGCAGGGGAAGCCCGGAGAGCGCGGACGGGGGAGCGGGGCCGGGACTCACCGAAGGAGTCCCGGCCCCGCAAGGGTGTACGTGAGGATCCGACCGAAGTGGTCGGTAGCAGACAGCCGGTCAGCGCTGGGCGCGCCGCTCGGCCTTGGCGGCGGCTTCGGCCTCGTCCTCGGCCTCGGCGACCTCCAGGGTGGGTGCGGCTCCGCCGAGGTGGGCGGGGAGCCACCAGGTGTCGTCGGGGCCGGCCGGCTCGCCGGGGTACTCGCGCTGGGCGCGGTCGAGCATCTCGGACATGGCGCTCCGCAGACGGCGGGTGACCATGACCGGCTTGTCCTGGGGGGTGAGCTCGATGGGCTCGCCGATCATGATGGTGACCGGAATGTGACGCTTCGTCAGCGTCTTCGGGCGGCCCTTGGTCCAGAGCTGCTGGGTACCCCAGAGCACCACCGGGAGCAGCGGAGCTTCGGCGTCCGCGGCCATCCGGGCAGCACCGGTCTTGAACTTCTTCAGCATGAAGGAGCGGCTGATGGTGGCCTCGGGGAACACCCCGACAACCTCACCCTGCTTCAGGGCCTTGACGGCCGCTTCGTACGCGGGCTGGCCGTCCGTGCGGTCCACCGGGATGTGCTTCATTCCGCGCATCAGCGGACCGGAGATGCGGTGGCGGAAGACGTCGTCCTTGGCCATGAAGCGGGTCTTGCGCTTGCCGCCCCGATAGGCACCCATGCCGGCGAAGAGAAAGTCCAGGTAGCTGATGTGATTGCTCACCAGGACCGCGCCGCCCTCGGAGGGGACGTGTTCGGCGCCGTCGATTCTGATCCGCAGGTCGAGTGCCCTGAAGACGGTGAGCGCCGTTCCGATCACCGGCGGGTACACGAACTCTGCCATGGTCAGCCCTACTTCCCACGGGCCTACCGCCCGGTCAGGTGGTACCCGGGGCGTGGGTGGTGGCCGACGGAAGGGGCGGCACGCCGCGGCGGCCACGGGTGATACACGGAGATAATCCCCCGAAGGGGTGCCCTCTGTCATCTGAGCACGTCCGGAGGTGACGAATGCCGCACTCCAGGGCGTCCTGGGCGGCGTGTCCGGGCCGACGGGCATCTGCCTCCTCGGGTGGAGCGAGCTGTGGTATGGCGCAGTCTGTACGGCGAGCGGCGAGCGGCGAGCGGCGAGCGGCGAGCGGCGTCCGGGTGCGGGCAGGGGTGATCGCCGCAGCGCGGCTGTGGGTGGTCGTCTACGTCGTCCAGGGGCACTCGACCGGTGAGAACGCCGGGGCGCACACTGGGGCGATGACCGGGCCGGCGGTGCGGTGCACGTACTGGCGGGCCGCGACGGGCCGGGCGGGACGGGCGGGACGGAAGGGCTGAAGGTGCTGCAGGAGCGGACGAAGGACGCGGTGGTACGGCTGTCGGCGGACGAACTGGGCCAGGAACTGGGCGAGCGGGCGACGCTGGTGCAGTTCTCGACGGCGTTCTGCCAGCCCTGCCGGGCGACCCGGCGGGTGCTGGCGGAGGTCGCGGGGATGGTGGCGGGGGTCGCGCACGTGGAGATCGACGCCGAGGAGCGCCTGGAGCTGGTGCGGCGGCTGGAGATCCGGCGCACCCCGACCGTCCTGGTGCTGGACGCGGACGGCAGGGTGGTGCGCCGGGCGTCCGGCCAGCCCCGCCGCGCGGACGTGATCGTGGCGCTGGGCGCGGCGGTCTGAGGAACTGTCCGGGGCCTCGCCGGGACCGGTGACGGGCGCGTCCGAGGGCTTTGCGAGGCCGATGCGTTGCAGGGCCTTGCGGAGCCGGGCCGCGGTCGCGTCGTGAGGCCGGGCCTCAGGAGCGCTGCGAGGCCGATCCGGCGGTGCTTCGGGGCCGCTCCGCCGGGCGACCCGGAGGTGCCGCAGGCGGACCGTCCGGCAAGGTGAATCTTGTCAAGACCGTTCAATCTCACAGTGGATCTGCTGCGCAGTCAGGTGGAGTACGGCCCGCCCTGAGGCAGGATGGGCGCAGACGGCAGTGCAGCCGTCCCGCACCTCCTCTGGCCAGCGTGCTTCGAGGGGTCCGGGACGCTCGGCCGGGCGCCGGCAGCGCTAAGCTACTGGCCAGTAGTGACGGCTAAGCTACTGGCGAGTATGCTGCCAGGAAGTTCCGGACGGGCACAGCTATAACCGCTGCCCGGAGTGGGCACTGGAGTGTGTCTACAGCCCACTTGCACAGCCGCAGCCGCCGGACGAGACCAGTACAGGAGACAGGCCGTGAGCTTGAGGATCGTTGTCTGTGTGAAGTACGTGCCCGACGCGACCGGTGACCGTCGCTTCGCGGACGACACCACCACCGACCGGGAGGCCGTGGACGGCCTGCTTTCGGAGCTGGACGAGTACGGTGTGGAGCAGGCGCTCAAGCTCGCCGAAGCTCACGGCGACGCCGAGGTGACCGTCCTGACCGTCGGCCCGGACGACGCCAAGGACGCCCTGCGCAAGGCGCTCTCGATGGGTGCCGACAAGGCCGTCCACGTCAACGACGAGGACATCCACGGCACCGACGTGATCGGCACCTCGGCGATCATCTCCAAGGCGCTGGAGAAGACCGGGTACGACCTGGTCGTGTGCGGCATGGCCTCCACCGACGGCACCATGGGTGTTCTGCCGGCCCTGCTGGCCGAGCGCCTGGGCCTGCCGCAGGTCACCCTGCTCTCCGAGGTCTCGATCGAGGGCAACACCGTCAAGGGCCGCCGCGACGGCGACGCCGCCACCGAGCAGCTCGAGGCCGAGCTGCCCGCCGTGATCTCGGTCACCGACCAGTCGGGCGAGGCGCGCTACCCGTCCTTCAAGGGCATCATGGCCGCCAAGAAGAAGCCGGTTCAGGAGTACGACCTGGACGACCTGGGTGTCGAGGCGGACGAGGTCGGCCTGACCGGCGCCTGGACGGCCGTGGAGACCATCACGGCCCGCCCTGCCCGCACCGCCGGCACCGTGGTCAAGGACGAGGGGGAGGGCGGCAAGCAGCTCGCCGCCTTCCTCGCCGAGCAGAAGTTCATCTGATCCATCTGACCCATTGACGTGGTGACTGCCCACACTGGGAGTGGCGGGCAGTTCGGAGATACAGGAGACATTGAGCGATGGGTGAGATTCTCGTCCTCGTCGACCACGCCGACGGTGTGGTCCGTAAGCCGGCCCTCGAGCTGCTGACCCTGGCCCGCCGGATCGGCGAGCCCTCGGCGGTCGTCCTGGGTGCCGGTTCCGCCGCCGCCGACATCGCCGCCAAGGCGGGCGAGTTCGGTGCGGCCAAGGTGTACGTCGCCGACGGCGCCGAGTTCGCCGACCAGCTGGTCGTCCCCAAGGTGGACGCGCTGACCCAGATCGCCAAGGCCGCCGGTGCGGCCGCGGTGCTGGTCACCTCCTCCGGTGAGGGCAAGGAGGTCGCGGCCCGCGTGGCGCTGCGTCTGGAGTCGGGCATCATCACCGACGCCGTCGACCTGGAGGCCGGTGACGGCGGTCCGGTCGCGACCCAGTCGGTGTTCGCCGCCTCCTTCCAGGTGAAGTCCAAGGTGTCGCACGGCACCCCGGTCATCACCGTCAAGCCGAACGCCGTCGCCCCCGAGGCCGCCCCGGCCGCCGGCGCAGTCGAGAACGTCACCGTCGAGTTCACCGGCAAGGCCGCCAAGGTCGTCTCCCGCACCCCGCGGGTCTCCTCGGGCCGCCCGGAGCTGACCGAGGCCGCGATCGTGGTCTCCGGTGGCCGTGGTGTCGGTGCCGCCGAGGGCTTCGGCGTGGTCGAGGAGCTGGCCGACTCGCTCGGTGCCGCCGTCGGTGCCTCGCGTGCTGCCGTCGACGCCGGCTGGTACCCGCACAGCAACCAGGTCGGCCAGACCGGCAAGCAGGTCTCGCCGCAGCTGTACATCGCGGCGGGCATCTCCGGCGCGATCCAGCACCGCGCCGGTATGCAGACCTCGAAGACCATCGTCGCGATCAACAAGGACGAGGAAGCGCCGATCTTCGAGCTGGTCGACTACGGCGTGGTCGGTGACCTGTTCACCGTCCTGCCGCAGCTGACCGCCGAGGTCAAGGCCCGCAAGGGCTGACGGTTCGCCAGGTCGTGGTGCGAACCTAGTGCGGCTGCCGAAGGGCGCGGCCACCCGGGACTCCGGGGGCCGCGCCCTTCGGCGTCGTGGGGCTCCCCGATCATGGCGTTGCGGGGCGGCGTAGAGTCCGCGGCATGGGACTGTTGACGGCACTTGAGGGCGGGTACGGCGATGCCGCCGACGCGCTGCGGATCGGCGGGTACGCGATGTCACGCGAGCGGTTGCTGACCGCCGCGACGGCGGTGGCCGACAGGATCGCCGGCGCGCCGGCGCTGGCGGTGCTCGCCCGACCGACCGCCGAGACGGTCACGGCTGTGGTGGGCGGCCTGCTGGCGGGCGTACCCGTGGTGCCGCTGCCGCCCGACTCCGGACCCACGGAACGGGAGCACATCCTGCGGGACTCGGGTGCGGCCCTGCTGGCCGTCCGGCCGGGGGACGAGCTGCCGGCGGGAGGGGTGGGGGCCGGGATCGAGGTGCTGCCGGTCGAGCTGACGGCGCGTGCGGAGCGATCGCAGGGCTCCGGTGGCGCCGGGGGCGCGTACCCCGAACCCGCGCCGGAGCGTACGGCCTTCGTGCTGTACACCTCGGGTACTACCGGCGCGCCCAAGGGAGCGCTGATCCCGCGGTCGGCTGTCGCCGCCGACCTGGACGCGCTGGCCGAGGCCTGGCAGTGGACCGCCGAGGACACCCTGGTGCACGGTCTGCCGCTGTTCCATGTACATGGGCTGGTCCTCGGTGTGCTCGGCGCACTGCGGACCGGGAGCAAGCTGGTGCACACCGGCCGTCCCACGCCCGGGGCGTACGCCGCAGCTCGCGGCAGCCTGTACTTCGGGGTGCCGACGGTCTGGGGCCGGGTGGCCGCCGACGAGTCCGCGGCGCGGGCGCTCGGCGGGGCACGGCTGCTGGTCTCCGGCAGCGCGCCGTTGCCGGTACCGGTCTTCGAACGGCTGGCGGCCCTCACCGGCCAGGCCCCGATCGAGCGGTACGGGATGACCGAGACCCTGATCACCGTCAGCACCAGGGCCGACGGCGAACGACGGCCGGGCAGTGTCGGGCTGCCGCTCGAAGGGGTGCGCACCCGACTGGTCGGCGAGGACGGCTCGCCCGTCCCGCACGACGGCGAGACGGTGGGCGAGCTGCAGCTGGCCGGTCCGACGCTGTTCGCCGGGTACCTGAACCGGCCCGACGCCTCCGCCGAGGCCTGGACGGAGGACGGCTGGTTCCGCACCGGAGACGTCGCGGTGATCGACCCGGACGGCTTCCACCGGATCGTCGGCCGCGCCTCGGTCGATCTGATCAAGAGCGGCGGTTACCGGATCGGCGCGGGTGAGGTCGAGGCCGCCCTGCGGGACCATCCGGCCGTCGCGGACGCGGCGGTGGTCGGCGCGCCCGACGAGGACCTCGGCCAGGCCGTCGTCGCCTTCGTGATCGCGGACGGCGCGGTGACGGGTGACCGGCTGATCTCCTTCGTCGCCGAGCGGCTGTCGGTGCACAAGCGGCCCCGGCGAGTGGTGCTGGTGGAGGAGCTGCCGCGCAACGCGATGGGCAAGGTGCTGAAGAAGCAGCTGCTCGAACGGCTCTGAGGTCCCGCCGGACTCCCTCGCCTCGGCGGACGGCGAAGCGGACTCCGCGGGCGGTGCAGGTCGGCCGGGCGACCGTGCCTCCGCTCGGGGGCCGCTCGCGCTGCTCCCACGCTCCCGTGGCGCCGCCCGGGCGCCCGCCGGGGCCGGGGGATCGGCGGACATGTGCCGGGCGGCCGGGAAATGACGGTGCGGCGGCGGGCCAGGTATGGCCGGGGCCCCGGCGCGGGTACCACCACGATTGGCGCGAAGCCAGGAACATCCGAACCGCGCCGCCCGGTGCGTCCGGCATCGGGCGGCGCCGAAGGCAGGGGACGCTGTGATCGTCTGGGTCAATGGCACATTCGGGGCGGGCAAGACGAGCGCCTGCCGTGAGCTGGTGGAGTTATTGCCCGGGAGCGTGCTGTACGACCCGGAACTGGTCGGGGCGGGGCTGCGCCGGATGCTTCCCGTGGACCGGATGGCCACCGTCGCCGACTACCAGGACCTACCCTCCTGGCGGCGCCTGGTACCCGAGGTCGCGGCGGCCCTGTTGAGCGAGGTCGAGGGCCCGCTGGTGGTGCCGATGGCCCTGCTCAGGGAGGACTACCGGGACGAGATATTCGGAGCACTCGCCGCCCGTGGACTGGCCGTGCACCACTTCGTACTGGACCCTGCGGAAACGATCCTGCAAAGGCGGATCGACGGACGGGAGGAGTGCCCGGGCGACCCCGAGGCCAGCGCCAGGGTGCGTACCTGGTGCCGCGAGCACCTGCCGCAGTACCGGGCCGCCAGACGCTGGCTCAGCCGTGACGCCCGGCTGATCGACACCGGCGGGCTGACGCCGCGAGAGACCGCCGAGGTGCTCGCGGAGCTGGTCAAGGACGGCGTCGCGCGCTGTCCCATCGTGCAGAGCGTCGACACCACCGGGGACACGGTGGCGGCCGCGGTCCTGCTCTTCGACGAACAGGACCGGGTGCTGCTGGTCGACCCCGTCTACAAGCCCGCCTGGGAGTTCCCCGGTGGGGTCGTCGAACGCGGAGAGGCCCCCACCGACGCCGCGCTGCGCGAGACCGCCGAGGAGCTTGGCCTGCGCCTGGAAGCGCCCGCGCTGCGCCTGCTCGCCGTCGACTGGGAGCCGCGCACCGGTCCGCGCCGGGGCGGACTGCGCCTGGTCTACGACGGCGGGCGGCTGGACGCGGCCGCCCGCGCGACACTGCGCCTGCCTCCCGAGGAGCTACGCGGCTGGCGCTTCGTCACCCTGGACGAGGCGGCCGGACTGCTCACGCCCGGGCGGCTGCGCAGGCTGGCGGCCGCGCTCGACGCACGCGAGCGGGGCGAACTGCTCTACCTGGAGGCGGGACGCCCGGCCGCGGCGGGTGCGGCGGCCAGGTGAATCCGGAGCCGAGCAAGGGGAGTTGACCTCAGGCGCACGGCGGTCGGACCGGTGATGGACACCACGTCCCGACGCCGGCAACGCGTAGGCGGACCGCCCGGAGTGCGGCGGGTGTACGCGCCCGTGCCATGAGCCCCCTGCTCCCGCGCTCGCCGCCGCGACCGGCGCGTCAAACGGCGATTGCTCGGCACGGCCCCGGTACCCATGGGCCGCGCACGCCGGTTCGCCGAGCAGCGGCGCGCACCGCTCGAGGGCGCGTGGCTGCCCACCGTGGCGCAGCCGACCGGGCAGGATGGGTTCGTGCCGTTCACCTTGAGCCATCCCGTCGCGGTGCTGCCGCTGCTGCGCGGCGGACGGGGGCGCGGGCCACTGGTGGCACTGGGACTGGTCACCGGGGCGCTGGCGCCGGACGTGCCGTTCTACGCGGAGTCGGCGGTGCGCGGGGCGTACGGGCTCGGGACAATCACGCACCGGTGGTGGGCAGTGCCGACGGTCGACGTGGTCCTCGCGGGCGGGCTGGCGGCGGGCTGGCAGTGCCTGCTGCGGGAGCCGGAGCTGGCGCTGCTCCCCGCCCCCTGGGCGGCGGCCGCCCGGGCGGTCACCACGGGAGGCGGGCGCCGGACGCTCGGGTGGTTCGCGGTGTCGGCGGCGCTCGGTGCGGCGACGCACGTCGGGTGGGACGAGTTCACGCACCAGGGGCGGGCCGGGGTCCGCACGTTCCCGGTGCTGGCGCGGCGGGTCGCCGGGGTGCCGGTCTACCAGGTGCTGCAGTACGGCGGTTCGGCCCTCGGGCTCGCCGGACTCGCCCGGTACACGGTCGCGCTGCTGGCGGCCGAACGAGGGCCGGGACGGGCGCCGGAGCCATCTTGGCCGGCCACCCCGCAGGCGGCCGGAGTGGCCGCGCTCGGTATCGGTGCGGCGGTCGGTGCGGCACACCGGCTGCTGCGCCGCCGCAGGGCCTCCCGGCTCGACGAGTGCTGCTTCGGCGCAGGTGCCGGACTCGTGCTCGGGGCGTCGGGCCACGCGCTGGCGGTACGGCTGTTGAACCGGCCTGCGCAGCGCGGGTGACCGGCCAACTGGCAGTGGACATCGAGGAGTTCGGTAGTCGTGTCATGGTCAGCCGGTCAGCCGGTCAGCCGGTCAGCCGGTCAGCCGGTCAGCCGGTCAGCCGGTCAGTCGGTCAGTCGGTCAGCCGGTCAGCCCGTCAGTCGGTCAGGCGTCGAGTGTGGAGTCCTGGGTGGCGTCGCCGATCTCGGGACGGCCGCACCGGGGCGGCGGCGGGGAGCCGGCCGGTGCGGAGGAGAGCGCTCCGGTGCACCGGCCGGCCGCGGTGGCTACGAGGCCGAGCCGTCGGCGTAGTTGCGCAGGAACAGCGCCTCCGTGAGGGCCATCCGCTCCAGCTCCAGCGGGTCCACGCTCTCGTTGACCGCGTGGATCTGGGTGGTCGGGTCCTCGACGCCGATCAGGATGATCTCGGCCTGCGGGTAGAGGGTGCGCAACGTGTTGCACAGCGGGATCGAGCCACCCTCGCCGGAGGCGACCATGTCGACGCCGAAGGCCTCGCGCATCGCCGCTCCCATCGCCTCGTACGCCGCGCCCGTCATGTCGGCGCTGAACGCCTCACCACCGCTGATCCGGTTCACCGTGGCGCGGGCACCGAACGGGACCGCCTCCTCCAGGTGGGCGACCAGGGCGTCCTGGGCTTGCTGCAGGTCCATGCCCGGCGGGATCCGCAGGCTGACGCTGGCCTTGGCGGTGGCCTGCACCGAGGAGGTCGCGCCGACCACCCCCGGAGCGTCGATCCCGAGGACCGTCACCGAGGGCCGGGCCCAGAGCCGGTCCGCGACCGTGCCCGTGCCGGTCAGCGAGACGCCGTCCGGCACCCTGGCGTCGGCCCGGAACTGCTCCTCGGGGTATGCCACGCCGGTCCAGGTCTGGTCGGAACGCAGCCCGGCGACCGCGACGTCACCGTTCTCGTCGTGCAGCGTCGACAGCACCCGGATCAGTGCCTGCAAGGCGTCCGGTGCGGCACCGCCGAAGGCGCCCGAGTGCAGGTTGCCGGGCAGCGTCTCGACGGCGATCTCGACCACGGTCATCCCGCGCAGCGAGGCGGTGACGGTCGGCAGGCCGGGGGCGAAGTTGCCGGTGTCGCCGATCACGATGACGTCGGCGGCCAGCAGCTCCGGGTGCTGCTCGGCGTAGCGCTCCAGACCACCGGTGCCCTGCTCCTCCGATCCCTCGACGATCACCTTCAGGCCGACCGGGAAGCCGCCGTGCACCTCGCGCAGGGCGCGCAGCGCGGTGAGGTGCATCAGGATGTTGCCCTTGCAGTCCGCCGCGCCGCGCCCGTACCAGCGGCCGTCGCGCTCGGTCAGCTCGAAGGCGGGGCTCTGCCAGGCGGCTTCGTCCAGCGGCGGCTGCACGTCGTAGTGCGAGTAGAGCAGGACGGTCGGCGCGCCCTCGGGGCCGGGCAACTCGGCGTAGACGGACTGGGTGCCGTCCGGGGTGTCGAGCAGGCGAACACCCGTCAGGCCCTCGGCGGCGAGGGCGTCGGCGACCCAGCGGGCCGCCCGCTCGCACTCCTCCACCGGGAACTGGCGCGGGTCGGCGACCGAGCGGAAGGCCACCAGCTCGGCGAGGTCGGCCTTGGCACGCGGCATCAGGGAACGGACGGCCGCCGCCAGGGGCTGCTGGTTCATCGACTTCTCCGAGAGACGTTCGGGGGACTGGCGTCCAGGGGGACTTTCGATCATAGGGTGGACCGGGCGGGGCAGCTCACACGGCATAATCTGATGGCTTGGCGAATCCGGTGCGCCGACTAGGATTGATGCCTGTGACTGACTCCGGTACCTCTCACGACCAGGCCCGCAACGACAGCCCCGCCGAGCCCGATCCGCTGGGCGGCGTGTGGGACGTGGTGGTGGTCGGCGCAGGGCCGGCCGGGTCCTCCGCCGCGCACGCCGCGGCCGCGCAGGGCCGCCGGGTACTGCTGCTCGACAAGTCCGAGCACCCGCGCTACAAGACCTGCGGCGGCGGCATCATCGGCCCGTCCAGGGACAGCCTGCCGCCCGACTTCAAGCTGCCGCTGCAGGACCGGATCCACGCCGTCACGTTCTCGCTCGGCGGCCGGTTCACCCGGACCCGCCGCTCGAAGCGGATGCTGTTCGGCCTGGTCAACCGGGACGAGTTCGACCTGCGTCTGGTGCAGGCCGCCGAGCAGGCCGGCGCGGTGCTGGTCACCGGGGTCACGGTCAGCGGCGTGGAGCAGGACGAGGACGCGCGCACCGTGTTCGTCACCACCGCCGACGGGCGGCGGATCGAGGCCCGCGCGGTGGTCGGCGCCGACGGCAGCGCCAGCCGGATCGGCCGGCACGTCGGGGTCACCTTCGACCAGATCGACCTGGGCCTGGAGGCCGAGATCCCGGTGCCGGAGTCGGTCTCGGAGTTCTGGGCCGGAAAGATCCACCTGGACTGGGGCCCGCTGCCCGGCTCGTACGGCTGGGTCTTCCCGAAGACCGACTCGGGCACGCTGACCGTCGGCGTCATCTCGGCGCGCGGCGACGGCGAGGCCACCAAGCAGTACCTGGCCGAGTACATCCGGCAGTTGGGCCTGGCCGGGTTCACCCCGAGCATCGAGTCGGGGCACTTGACCCGGTGCCGGGCCGAGGACTCGCCGCTGTCCCGTGGCCGGGTGCTGGTCGCGGGCGACGCGGCCGGGCTGCTGGAGCCGTGGACCCGCGAGGGCATCTCGTACGCGCTGCGCTCGGGCCGGCTGGCGGGCGAGTGGGCGGTCAAGGTCGCCGAGGCGGACGGAATGACCGCGGTACGGCGCCAGGCGCTCAACTACGCCTTCGCCATCAAGGCGGGTCTCGGGGTGGAGATGCGAGCCGGGAAGGTGATGCTGAACGCCTTCGAGCGGCGGCCGCACCTGTTCCACGCGGCGGTCTGCCTGATCGACCCGGCCTGGCGGGCCTTCGCCCGGACCACCCAGGGGCACACCACCTTCGCCCGGGTGATGCGCGACCACCGGGCGGCGCGCAAGCTGGCGTCCTTCGCCGCGCGCTGAGTCCTGCCCCGGGACGGACGGGCCGGGATCTCCGGTCCGTCCGCCAGGTGCTGCTCCGGGCCGCTGTCGGGCTCGGTGATCAGGGCGCCGCTCGGGATGCCGCCCGTCGGCGGGCACGGTGGGAGGACCGGGCCGCAGCGCCGATCGACCTGCTGCTCGGGTGAATAGGCTGGCGGTCAGCCGTTCAGCTGGTCGCCCAGCGGCGTGCGCGCGTACAGCACCACCCGGCCGTGCCGGGTGCGGCCGACCAGGCGGGTGGCGAACAGCACCCCCAGGTGCTGGCTGACCGCGCCCGGGGTGACGCCGAGCCGGGCCGCGAGTTCCGTGGTGGAGGCGGGCTCGTCCAGCATCGCCAGCAGCCGCGCCTTCGGGGCGCCGAGCAGCTGCTCCAGGTCCCGCCGGGCCGGCGTCGGCCGCGGGGCCGGGGACATCCCGGCCTGTCCGCGCGCCGGGTACATGATGGTCGGCGGATGCTCGTCGCTGATCGAGGTGACCGCACCGGTGGCGAAGCAGGTCGGGACGAACACCAGGCCGCGCCGGGCCACCTCGATCTCGATGTCGTGGTCGGCCCAGTCCCGGCGGATCGTCAGGACGCCGTCCGCCCAGTGCAGCCGCCCGTCCAGGTCCGTGAAGAGCGCTGCCGCGCCGCGCTCGGCCAGGATCCGGGAGCGGTGCACCACGTCCGCGTGCAGCACCGGGCGGGCGCGCGGCCACCAGGCGGGCGCCAGGCAGCGCTCCCAGTACTCCGCCACCGCGTCGGCGATCCGCCCCAGCAGCCCGGCGGGGTCGGACAGCCCGGCGGCCAGTGGCTCGGGCAGCACCCGGTCGTGCGGCAGATGGGTGTTCTCCAGCTCCCGGCGCAGCCGCTCCGGCGGAAGCGACCTGACCCGTGCCAGCTCGCTGTGGAAGTCCGGGAAGGGGGTGGCCGGACGGGGGGTCAGGAAGTCCGGGACGTTCTTGTTGGAGGTCGCCACCAGGGAACGGAGCAGCACCGTGTCCAGCCGCTCGAACCCGGGCCGGAGCCGGTCGAGCCACTCGGTCTGCAGCGGATAGCTGCCCGGGTGCTTCCACATCCGCAGGCTGAGCATCGCCTCCTGCAGCGGCGAGATGGCGAAGGTGGCGCTCGCCAGGTCCTCCGTACTGAGCCGGAACAGGTGCATCCGTCCCCCCGACGATCCTCTCGCGCCGCCGGACCGGCCGACGTCGCAGCCCCCGCTGCGCCTTCAGGCGTTAGCCATAGCCTAAATGAGTACCGGGAACGGCCCGCGGACGGTGGGATCGTGGCATGACCCCCACGACAACCGTCACTCCGTCCGCCGTGCCCGCACGCCGCCGCAGCCCGCTGCACCCCGATCCGATGGTGCGCCGGCTCGCCGGGATCACTCTGATCAACTGCCTCGGCAACGGCCTCTTCGCGACTCTCGGCGTCCTGTTCTTCACCCGGCTCCTCGGCTTCGGCGCAGCTCAGGTCGGTACCGCGCTCACCGCCGCCGGACTGTGCGGAGTGCTGGCAGGCATCCCGGCCGGGCGGGCCGCCGACCGCTGGGGAAGCAAGCCGGTCCTGGTCACCCTGGTCACCATCGACGCCGTCGGGACCGTCGGATACGTTCTGGTCCACGACTACGTCGCGTTCCTGCTGCTCTCCTGCCTGGTCACGGCGGTGGACCGAGGGTCCGCCGCCGTCCGCAACGCCCTCTACGCCGAAGTCCTGCCCGCCGAGCGCCGGGTGGCCGGCCGGGCCTACCTGCGGGTGGTCACCAACGTCGGACTCGGTGCCGGTACGGCCGTCGCCGCGCTCGCCCTGCAGGCCGACACCAGGGCTGCGTACGTATCCGCCTTCCTCGGCGACGCGCTCTCCTTCGTACTGGTCGCGGTGCTCTTCGCGCTGATCCCGGTGCCGGTCCGGGCCAGGACCGCCGACACCGACGGTGCCGCCGTACAGGGCAAGGACCGCAACCCCGCGCTGCGCAATGCGCCCTTCCTCGCGGTGACCGGGCTCAACGCGCTGCTCGGGCTGCAGTTCGCGATGCTCGAGGTCGGCGTGCCGCTGTGGATCGTCTCGCACACCCATGCGCCGCGGGTGATGGTCGCCGGCTCCATGATCGTCAACACCTTGGTGGTCGTCGCTCTCCAACTCCGGGCCACCAAGGGCACCGAACAACCCGAGGCGGCCGGCCGGATCTTCGGCCGGGGCGGCCTGCTGGTCGCCGCCTCCTGCCTGGTGCTGGCCCTGGCCGGTGGTGTTTCCGCCTGGGCCGCAGCACTGCTGGTGGTCGCCGGCGTCGGACTCCAGGCCCTCGGTGAGATCTTCTCCCAGGCCGCCGGCTGGGCGCTGAGCTACGACCTCGCGGGCGAGGGCGCCCACGGCGCGTACCAGGGCGTCTTCGGCACCGGTATGTCCACTGCCCAGATGCTCGGCCCAGCCCTGATCACCACCGTGGTGATCGCCCACGGGCCGGTCGGGTGGGCCCTGCTCGCCGCGATCTTCGCGAGCAGCGGGCTGGCGATGACGCCGACGGTGCGCTGGGCGCAGCGCCGGAAAACCGGTAGTGGCACGCACCAGGGCAGTTGAGGGCTTCCGGTCCGCGGACGGCCGTTAAGGCGTGGTCGGCGTGCTCCCTCGCACTGCTAACGGACGACCGCGGGGAGGTCCCGGAGGTGGGGACGGTCGCGGTCGAGGACGGCGGTGTCGGGGCCGGCCGCGCGGAGGACGACGTCCAGGACGTGCTCCGGGTCGCAGCCGTAACCACCGCTCGCCCAGGCCGGGTTGGCCTCGACCACCGCCCAACGCCCGTCCGCGAGCAGGCCGATGTCGACCACCACCGCGCTCGGCAGCCCCTCCGCGCAGACCGCCAGTACCTCGGCGGCGAACGCCTCCACCTCCCGCCGCAGCGGATCCTCGGCCAGCGGCCGTACGTCCAGGTCGCCGTCGGTCGCGTAGCGGCTCGCCGTCCGCACCGCGCCGTCCAGGACGAACAGCCGGTACTCCTGGCGGAACGTCACCACGTCGCTGACCAGGACGAGGGTGTCGTCGTCCAGGGCGTCCGGTCCGGGCAGCCGACTGCCGTCCGGGTGGATCCGGGCCGGGAAGAACTTGTCGACCGGAGGCTTGAAGAACGCCGGACGGCGGACCTGCCGGGCCAGGGCGAGCGTGGTGCACTCGACCCGGCGCCGGGTCAGCTCCCGGGGCAGGGCGGTGAGCCAGTCGGCCGGGGCGTCCAGCGCGGCGATGCCCAGCTCCCGGGCGACCGCATCGGCGAACAGCGGGCCGCCGTAGAGGTGTGCCGGGCGCAGTCCCGCCAGTTCCTCGGGCACCTGCCAGCTGCGGGCGGTGTGCGCACGCAGCCCGCGCCGGCGGGCCGCGGTCAGCAGCTGCAGGCCGGTCTCGTTGATCCTGGGTGCGAGGAGGAACAGGCTTCCGGTGCTCATGGGGAAGGATGCTGCCGCACCGGCAGCGGCGCGGGCCAGCGGATTTGCCGGGAGCTCTGGTTCCGGGGCGGGTGCTCGTGCCAGAGTCTCGTTCCGGGCGGCCGCAGCCACCGGCCGTCCGCCAAGGCGCGCGCACACCGGCCGTTCCGCGGGGTCCGGGTGCGCGTACGAGCCGACCGCACACCGTCCGACCACCCCTCAGCCGGAAAGCAGGCCCAGCCGCGATGACCCCCGAAGTGCCGCTCGTCCGCATCAGCACCGCCGATGCCGTCACCACCCTGGAACTCGACTCCCCGCACAACCGCAACGCCCTCTCCACACGGCTGATGGCCGAACTCGCCAAGGGCCTCGCGGACGCGGCCGCCGACCCGGCGGTCCGGGCGGTGGTGCTCGGCCACACCGGCAAGGTGTTCTGCGCGGGCGCGGACCTCTCCGAGGCGACCGGTGCCGATCCCACGGTGGGGCCGCGCGGCCTGGTGGACATCCAACGGGCCGTCATCGACTGCCCGAAGCCGGTGATCGCCGTGGTCAACGGCGCCGCCAGGGCCGGCGGTCTCGGCCTGCTCGGTGCCGCCGACATCGCCATCGCCGGACCGCTCTCCAGCTTCGCCTTCACCGAGGTCCGGCTCGGTCTCGCGCCCGCGGTGATCTCCCTCCCGCTGCGCCCCAAGCTGGACCCGCGCGCAGCCTCCCGCTACTACCTGACCGGTGAGGTCTTCCAGGCCGCCGAGGCAGCCCGGATCGGGCTGGTCACCGAGGCGGTGGAGGATCCGGAGGCCACGCTGAAGACCGTGCTGGACGCCATCCGGCTGGGCTCGCCACAGGGCCTCGCCGAGTCCAAGCGGCTGACCAACGCGGATGTGGTGGCCTCCTTCGAGCGGGACGCGGACGAGCGGGTCGCCCAGTCCGCGCGGCTGTTCGGCTCCCCCGAGGCCCAGGAGGGCATGCGTTCCTTCCTGGAGCGCCGGCCCGCCCGCTGGGCCCAGTAGCCCTGCGGTAGCCACGCGCCCGGAACCGGGGGCGCGAGGGGTGGGCGACCGGGGCCTCGGGTCTCAGGGCCGCCCGGCTCCTCGTACCCCCGGTGGCGTGGCCTCCCGGCGGCCGGCCGGCCAAGTCCTGTGATCTTGGTCCCTCCGCCATCCGGGGTGCGGCACCGGCCAGCTAGCGTTGGGCATATGTCGAATGTCCGTACGTTCCTGAACGCCACCCGCTCCCGAGGCCGCCGCGTGGCCGGTCGGCTGGTGCACCGGGGGTGGAAGTGGGTGCAGGGCGTGGGCGCGGTCTCCAATGACAACCCGGGCCCGTACCGGTTCCGGGAACTCGGCGACGGCACCAAGCTGGCGTTCCCGCTCGGCGCCGTGTTCAACGAACAGTGGATCACCATCGGCCCGTTCTCGATCATCGGCGAACGCGTGACCATCTCGGCCGGGTTCCTGCCCGGGCTGGACCTCGGCCCCGACCCGATCGTGCGGATCGGCGGCGGCTGCGTGATCGGACGCGGCAGCCACATCGTCGGCCACCAGTCGATCGTGCTCGGCGACGACGTCTGGACCGGCCCGTACGTCTACATCACCGACACCGCGCACTCCTACCACGACACCGAGCTGCCGATCGGCAAGCAGTGGCCGCGCAACGAGCCGGTCGAGATCGGCTCCGGCAGCTGGATAGGCACGGGGGCGGTGATCCTGCCCGGCGCGCGGATCGGCCGCAACGTGGTGGTCGCGGCCGGCTCCGTGGTCCGGGGCGAGGTCCCCGATTTCAGCGTGGTCGCGGGCGCTCCGGCCAAGGTGGTGCGCAACTGGACCGACGCCGACGGCTGGCAGCCGCCACTTCGGCACGAACCGCCCAACCCGATCCCGGACGGCATCACCGCCGAACAGCTCCGGGCCCTGGTCGGCTGGGACCTGCGGCTGCCCGGCGAGGGCGCCGGCGAACAGAGCTGACACCCGAGGGCCTCCGTACGCCCGGCAGCGGGTCGGGTGCCCGAACCCATACTGACCGGCTCGCCGCTGCGACGGGCCGGAAGGCCGGACTGCCGTTGTGACGGGCCGGAAGGCCGGAC
The DNA here is from genome assembly GCF_053598215.1 of Kitasatospora sp. NPDC001175. NCBI lineage: Bacteria > Bacillati > Actinomycetota > Actinomycetes > Kitasatosporales > Streptomycetaceae > Kitasatospora > Kitasatospora sp. NPDC001175. The sequence goes on from NZ_JBSFJU010000037.1 coordinate 16,718, forward strand.
TGCCGTTTCCAGTCGGGGTGGAGGTGCCGGACGCGCCCGTGTCGGCACAGCTTCGGGTGGGAAGGGCCGTGGACCTGACCGGGCGAGCTCCGGTGCGGGTCGGCCCCCGTACTGGCGGCACCAGTCGGCGTACCGGCGTGCCGCCGGCGCCGACATGCCAAGACCGCGCTGCGGGCGAGCCGCTGGGCGACTGGATGGGAGCCCCGAGCGCTCGCTCGCCCGCTCAGCCGGCCCGGTGGAGCGTCACCACCGCCACCACGCCGTCCACCTGCAGCAGTTCCTCGCCCCGCTCCAGCAGGGCGGCGTCGTACCGGCCCAACCGGACGTCGGCGGAGCCGAGTTCGGCGGTCCCGGCGAGGCAGATCAGCAGGACGACGGCGGTCGGCGGCACCCGCAGCTCCCGTCGGCCGTCGGTGATCTCCACCTCGGCGGTCGCGTGTCCGCGCCGGGTCATGACGTTGAAGTCGACCACCGGTCCGTCGAGCAGACGACACCCGGTCTCCGCCTCGCCGGAGAAGGCGAACGGACGGTACGGCTGCGCGATGCGGTGCTCGGCACCGTCCACCGTCAGGGCCATACCGGCGCCCTCGACCACCGTGATCACCCGGTCCACGCCCTCGAAGCGGGAGAACGGGCCGCCGTGTGCCACGTCCGCGAGGCTCACCCGCCAGGCGAACTCGGTCAGCCCGGCGCCCGCCGGGAATCCGGCGACCTCGCGGGTCACCCCGCCGCCGTTCAGCCACGGCGTCGCGGCCCGTCCTTCGGCCAGCAGTACCTCAACCGTCATCGATCGTCCCGTCCTCGCAGGTCGTGCTCCCGAGCTCCGGAGTGACCGAGCTGCGGCGCTGTGGTGCTGTGGCGCTTGAGCGTTCAGTGCTCCGACGCCGCTGCACCGCCGTGTTCGCGGCTGAGCCTCTCACAGCCCCGTCCGGTCGCCGCATCCGGCCGGATGCTCGGCTCGCGGCAGGAGCAGGAGCAGGAGCAGGAGCAGGAGCAGGAGCAGGGGCAGGAGCAGGAGCAGGCCGGGACGAACCTCCCGTCGCACTCTGAGGCATGCCCGGCACGCGTTGCCGGGCTTCTCGCGCCAGCGGACGGTGGTGCCTGCCCAAGTCCTAGGCGGGTGCGGTGCGTTCGCGGGTACGCCGGGCACGGACGGCGACCGCGAGGAGACCGGTGAGAGCCGAGGTGGCGGCGACAGTGGTGAGGGCGATCGGCAGGCTGGTCGCGTCGGCAAGGAAGCCGATCACCGGTGGGCCGATCAGCATGCCCGCGTAGCCGAGGGTGGAGGCGGTGGCGACGCCCCGCGGGCCGCCGATGGCACCGGCCTGTGCGATGGCGAGCGGGAAGATGTTGGACAGGCCGAGTCCGACCAGGACGAACCCGGCGAGCGCCACGGGCACGTTCGAGGCGAGGGCGGCGATCAGCATCCCGGTCCCGGCGGTGAGTCCGCCGTACAGCACCACCCTGGTCTGGCCGAGCCGGATGGAGAGCCAGGTGCCCGCGATCCGTCCGGCGGTCATCGCGAAGGCGTAGGCGGCGAAGCCGGTCGCGGCCAGTCCGGCGCTCGCCCTGACGTCGTCGGTCAGGTGCAGGGTCGCCCAGTCGGCGAGCGAGCCCTCTCCGTAAGCGTCGCACAGGGCGACCAGCCCGAGCAGCAGGACCAGCACCCCGGCGGTGCGCGTGGGCATCGCGCTGCGGCTGCCGGTGGCTGAACCAGTCCTGGGACCACGCAGGTCGGCCGCGGCGGCGGGACCCGTCGAGTCGGGTCCGGCCGTCCTGGGCACGGGGCGCCTGATCGTGGCCGGGCTGCGCAGCAGGGCCGTGCCGGCCAGGGCGGTGACCAGCAGACCGAGCAGTCCGCTGAGACCGAGGGCCCAGGCTGTGCTGAGCCGGCCGGCGAGCAGGCCGCCGACCCCCGCGCCGAGCAGTCCGCCGAGGCTGTAGCCGGCGTGGAAGCTGGGCATCACGGGGCGGTCGAGCTCGGCGACGAGGTCGACGGCCGCGCTGTTCATGCTGACGTTCGCGGCGCCGTAGGCCGCGCCGAACAGGAGCAGGACCAGGCCGAGCCCGAGCACCGAGTGCATGTGCGCGGGCAGCAGTACGGCGAGGCTGAGCGCGACCAGTGCGCCGACGGTGGTCGGGCGGCTGCCGGACCTGACGCAGAGTCTGCCGATCAGTGGCATGGTGGCGACCGCTCCGGCGGAGATGCAGAGCAGGGCCAGGCCGAGTGCGCTGTGCGATGCGCTGACCTGGGCCCGGATGTCGGGGATCCGTACCACCCAGGCGGCGAACAGGAAGCCGTCGACGGCGAAGAACGCGGTGAGGGCGATCCGGGCGGGGGACCAGGAGCGGCTGGGGGCGGTGCCGGGTCCGGGTGCGGTGCCAGGTCGGCCGAACGGGGGATTCTGAGCTTCTGAACGGGCGCGGGTTTTGTTTAGGAGCGGCACAAAGTCAGAATAGGGGGGTGCCGCACACACCAACAAGTCAGTATCCGGCCGGTGACCCCCAGGGCCCCTCCGGCGCAGGCCGGCCGGTTCCCGGGGGGCAGCCGGGTCGCGAGGGGCAGACGGCCTGCGAGGGGTGGACGGGGCCCGTGGATCAGACGGCCAGAGAGGAGCAGTCCGGTCCCGGGGAGCGGGCGGCAGGTCCCGAGCGCCGTGCGACGGCCGGCGCGCATGCCGCTGCACGCGGCGGCGCGAGCCGTGACCCGCTCCTGGGCTCGCGCCCGCGCGGCACAGCCGATGTGCGACGTTCGGGAGCTTCGGACACGCGCAGCCAAGGGGTCACGGACGCGCGTCGCCAAGGGACCGCGGACACGCGCCGGAGTGTGCCGGACCGTGGCCGTACGCTGCTCGGGCCGGCGCTCGCGCTGATCCACACCGGCCGCGCGCCCACCCGATCCGCGCTCACCAGCGCGCTGGACGTGACCCGGGCCACCGCGGGCGCGGTGAGCGGCGAACTGGAGGCGCTCGGCCTGATCACCGTCGACTCCAGCCCGGCCGGCGGCGGACGGGGACGCCCCTCGCACCGACTGGCCATCGACCCGGCGGGTCCGGTGGTGATCGCCGCACAGATCCACGCGGACGGCCTGAGCGTGGCACTGGCAGGGCTCGGCGGCCGACTTGAGCCGCCGGTCCACCTGCCGCTGCCCTCCTCGACCGATCCGGTACGGCTGCTGCGCACTGTCACCACCGCCGGTGCCGGGCTGGCCCGCGCGTCCGGCCGCCGCTGTCTGGGCGCGGCGCTCGCGCTGCCCAACCCGGTGACCGAACCGGACGGCACCGCGCTGGCCGCACTGCACTTCGCCTGGCCGAGCGGCACCCCCGTCGCGGACCTGTTCGCGGAGGAGGTCCGCAAGGCCGACCTAGGTCCCGGCGTCCCGCGCCCGTTCCCGAGCGCCGTCGCCAACGACGCCAACCTGGCCGCGCTCGCCGAGCACCGCCATGGCGCCGGACGCGGGGCACGGCATCTGCTGCTGGTCACCTCGGGCCACCGGGGTGTCGGCGGAGCGCTGGTCATCGACGGCCGGCTGCACACCGGCAGCGCCGGACTGGCCCTCGAGGTCGGTCATCTGACCGTCGATCCGCTGGGCCGTCCGTGCCAGTGCGGCAACCGTGGCTGCCTGAACGCGGAGACCGATCCGGACGCCCTGTTCGCCGCCGCCGGCCGTACCCCGGACCCGGGCCGCCCGCTGTTCGACCAGGCCCGCGAACTGGCCCGGTCCGCCGCCGAGGACCCCGAGGCACTGGCCGTCGTCGAACGCGTGGTGGACCGCCTCGGCCTGGGGCTGGCCGGGATGGTCAACATCCTCAACCCCGACCGCATCGTGCTCAGTGGACTGCACCGCGACCTGCTCGCCGCCGCCCCGGAACGCCTGGCCTCGGTGGTCGCGGACCGCTGCCTGTGGGGCCGCAGCGGGCGGGTGCCGATCGTGGCTGCCGAGGTCACCCACGCGGGACTCGTCGGCGCGGCCGAACTCGCCTGGGAGCCCTACCTTCATGATCCGCAGGCGGTGGCCACGGCCTGACGCCGCGCCGCCCGCCGCCCGCTGCGCGGCGGCGGGCGAACGCTCAGGGATCCTCTCCCTGTTTTCCGATCTCCGCTCCTCCGGGAGCGCGGCGCGGAGCGGACGGTCGGCGGGGCGGAGCCGAGGCCGCGGGCATGGGCGGTGAGCGGGGGAGCGCGCGGGGCGCAGAGGTCAAGCGCAGAGGCCGCGCGTGGGCACCTGCTGTCGCGCTCCGTCACCGGCAGTGCGCCCCACGTGGTGGACGGCGTCAGCTGCTCCTAGCATGTCGTCTGCCGGTCCCGGTGCGGCCAGTCGGTCCGCGATCCCGGTAAGCCGTGCTTCCCCGCGCCGTCTCAGTGCGCTCGAGGTCGCTCTCCGGCAGGACGGATCCCAGATGATCAACAGGAGAAGCTTCTCCAAGGTGCTCACCATAGGCGCGGCATCGGTTACCGCCGGGGGTCTCTCGGCGGCGGCCGCCGATGCTCCGACCAGCGGCGGGAAGCCAGGTTCGGCAGGTCCGGACACGGCAGACCGAACCACGGCCGGTACGGCCGGTACGTACGATACGGCCGGTACGGCCGGTACCGCCGAGCAGGCCGGAGTTGACGCCGCGAAGCCGGCCACCGGGCTCGGGCCGGTCCGCCGCGTGCGCACCGACCTGCTCGACATCGCCTACCACCAGGCGGGGCCGGCCGACGGCAGGCCGGTCGTCCTCGGCCACGGCTGGCCCTACAGCCCGTACGCCTACCAGGAGGTCGTGCCCGAGCTGGCCGGCCGGGGTTTCCGCTGCTACGTGCCGTACCTGCGCGGCCACGGTCCCACCGTGTTCCGGCACCGGGCCACCGTCCGGTCCGGCCAGCAGGCCGCCCTCGGTGCGGACGTCATCGCGTTCATGGACGCGCTGGGCATCCGGCGCGCCATCCTCGGCGGATACGACTGGGGCGGCCGAGGCGCCTGCGTCGCCGCCGCGCTGTGGCCGGAGCGCTGTTCCGGGCTCGTCTCGGTGAACAGCTATCTCATCCAGGACCTCGATCCCTCGGTGATCGACCGACCGGACCCGCCGGACGTCGAATCCGCGCACTGGTACTACTACTTCCTCCTGACGAAGCGAGGTGCGGCAGGACTGGCGAAGAACACCAAGGAGTTCGCGCGGGTCGTCTGGAAGAGGAACTCGCCGGAGTGGCGGTTCACCGAAGCCGATCTCGACCGTGCGGCCCAGCTCTTCGAAAACCTGGACTACCTCGCCGTCGTGCTGAACTGCTATCGCACCCGGCGCCTGGCGGCACCGGGCGACCCCCGATACGCCGAGCTGGAGGCGCGCCTGCTGAAGCAGCCGCCGATCACGGTCCCCGCCGTCACCCTCGACGGCAAGGCGGACGGAAGCCTTCCGTGGACCGACGGGACCGCGTCGGCGCCGCACTTCACCGGACCCCGGGTACACCACGTCGTTCCCCACGCCGGACACAACCTTCCCCAGGAGGCGCCGAAAGCCTTCGCAGCCGCCGTCGTCGAGGTCAGCCACCTGGCCCCGACGACCGCGCGGGCGGTGTCGAAAACCGGTCCCGTGAAACGGAAGTACGATCCCGGGGAAGCGCCGAAGGTGTCCGGGATCCGGCTTTGACGACGGACCCGGACACGGCTGCGGCGACGGCAACCTGGCGCTTGCGGACCTGAACTCCGGTACGGTACGCGTTCGTTGGTGATAGGAACCGCCGAGGTCGAGGCCGTCCGCACCGTCCCGCGCCGCAGGGCCACCCGGACCTCGCGCGGTTCGCCGACGCGGGCCGATGCGCGACGACCCGCGCCGTCGTCATCCACGTGGCCGTCACCGCCGCCGTCGGCACCGGCACCCCGGACACCGGCCGTCCGGGACCAGGGCGGAGACTGGAGGCAGTGATCGACAACGGGCGGAGCACCACGCCCGGAGCAGGCGGCCCGGCCATGACCGGGTGTCAGGGGGAGAGCATGACCTCGCACGGCGGCACCGGCAGCGAGGACCGGCCGGTCGACCAGGCCGCCCGGTCCGTCGCGGTCTACACCGACCACGCCGACGACTACCGGGCCGCCCACGCGGCGAAGATGTCCGACCGGGCCGAGCGGTTCGCCGGCTCGTTGCCGGTGCCCTCGCTGATCCTCGACGCCGGCTGCGGCCCGGGCCGCGACCTGGCCCGGTTCATCGCCCACGGACACGTCGCCCGCGGTGCCGACCTGAACCCGGTGTTCGTCGCGATGGCGAGTGCCCACGCGCCCACCACCGTGGGCGATCTGCGCGACATCGGCAGTCGGTACCCGGACGGTACCTTCGACGGGATCTGGGCCTCCGCATCGCTCGTCCACCTCCTCGCGGCCGAAGCCGTGGACGTCCTCGGCCAGTTCGCCCGGTTGCTGCGTCCCGGCGGCAGACTGTACGTCTGCCTCAAGGCCGTCGGCCGCACCGGCTGGCTCGACGAGCCGGACGGCAGGCGCTGGTACACCGTCTGGGACCCGGAGGGGTTCGCCGCCGTCGTCGCCGATGCCGGGTTCACGGTCGAGGACGTGGACCGGGGTGTCTTCGTCGAGGTGTGGGCCACCCGCAACGGCTGAGGCGGGAGCGCGTTCCGAGGCGGGTCCGCCGTCCCCTTCACCGCGTGCGCGGGCGCACGATCGCTTGGGCAGCGCCGCGCCCCCGGAAGTGCTCTCTCCATCGTGGCGGCAGGGGAATCAGCCCGGCCGGGGCGGTGTTCGGGATCGGCATGACGATCTCTGCAGAGGTGCTGCGCTACACGGCATTCACCACCGACCCCGGCGGCGGCAACCCCGCCGGCGTGGTGCTCGACGCCACCGGCCTGGACGAGGCCGCCCGGCTCGCGATCGCCGCCGAACTCGGTTACTCCGAGACGGCCTTCCTCACCCCGGGCCCCGAACGTTCCTACACCGTGCGGTACTTCAGCCCCAAGGCCGAGGTGCCGTTCTGCGGACACGCGACCGTGGCCTCCGCCGTGGCGCTGGCCGAGCGGATCGGCCCCGGCCGGGTGGTGTTCGAGACCCGCGCGGGTACGGTCCCGGTCGATGTGACCACCGGCTCCGGCGGGGTCCTCGAGGCCACCCTGACGAGCGTCGAACCGTACATCGAGCAGGTCGCCGACGCGGACGTGGCGGAGGCGCTCGCGGCACTCGGCTGGCGCCGCGAGGAGCTGGACCAGACCCTGCCGCCGCGGATCGCCTACGCCGGGGCCCGCCACCTGGTCCTGGCCGTCGCGACCCGTCGCCGACTCGCCGACCTGGCCTATGACTTCGAGCGGCTCGCCGCCTTCATGACCAGGCTCGACCTGACGACCCTCCAGCTGGTCTGGCGGGAGTCGGCCGACACCTTCCACGTCCGTGACCCGTTCCCGGTCGGCGGCGTGGTCGAGGACCCGGCCACCGGTGCCGCGGCCGCCGCCTTCGGCGCCTACCTGCGGGAACTCGGCGAGCTGACCCCGACCGCGGAGTCCGGAGCCGCCGTGCTGACCCTGCACCAGGGTGTCGACCTCGGCCGCCCCGGCCTCCTGCGGGTCGAGCTGCGCCCGGGCGACCTGCGGATACGGGTCAGCGGCGCGGCGGTCCGGATACCGGATGGTGTAGCCGGGTAGGGCACGGGGCGCCGCAGCCGGTGACGCACTGTTCTCGCTCGGTGTCACCCGGCGTCTGATCGGCGAGTTCGCCGCCCGCTCCAAGGCTCCCGACCAGGTGGCGGCCGGACTGGACCGGCTCACCGACCGGGAACGCGAGGTGCTGGCGCTGGTAGGCACGGGCCTGTCCAGCGAGGACACCGCCCGCCGACTGGTGGTCAGCCCGCTCACCGGCAAGACCCATGTCAGCCGGGCCATGGTGAAACTCGGCGCCCGCGACCGGGCCCAGCTGGTGGTGCTGGCATACGAGACCGGGCTGGTCCGGCCTGGCTGGCTCGGCTGGCCGGCCCGGCCGCGGCACGGCTGACCGGGCCCGGTCGGCCAGGACCTGCTTGAGGGCCTCGGCCCACCTACGTGCCTCACGGACCAGGCCCACCGACACGGCTGACCGGCGCGACCGGCCGGTACGCCCGACCGGGCGCGCGTCGGCTGCTGCGTGCCCCCCGCACGCTCAACCGCCGGGCGCGGATCGGAAAACGGCGTATCGGACGGCTACCGCGTGCGCTCCTCCACCAGGCACAGGGCGTTGCCCTCGCTGTCCTTGAACCAGCTGCAGCGCATGCCCTCCGCCTCCGCGACACCGTTGACCGTCTTGAGCCCCGGCAGGTCGTAGTCCTCGAAAGCCACCCCGCGCGAGCGCAGCTCGGCCATCTCGGCGGCGAGGTCGGCTACCTGCCAACTCGCCAGCGTGTGCCCGGCCTTGCCGCCGTTGGGCGTCCGGTAGACCGAGAAGACGGTGCCTCCGCTCTCGAACCGGACCTCCTGCTCGGAGTCCAGCGCGAGCTTCAGGCCCAGGGTGTCGCGGTAGAACGCGGTGGCCCGTTCGAGGTCGGTGGCCGGGATCACGGCGTGGACGGGGGCATCGGTCAGCATCTCCACCACCTCCTCCTCCAGGCTAGGCAGTCCGGTGCCGCTACGCCCCGGGAAGTAGCGCAACTGCCGCTGCCCCTACGACGCGTGGCGGCCGCCGCGGCGGGATGCCCAAGGTGCCCGGGACCCAGGACCGACCCACGAGGAGATGGCCCCGATGACCACACTGACCACACTGCCGCTGGCCGCACTGCCGATCGCGGACCACGACCGCTGGACCGGCCCCGGCCCGTGGCTGCTGGTGATCCCGTTCTGCTGGCTGGTGGTGATCTTCTTCGCCACGTTGCTGCTGCGGCGCACGGTCGGGCGGCGACGCTGGGCCGCCTTCGGCGACAGCCCGCTCGCGGTGCTCGGCCGCCGCTACGCCCAGGGCGAGATCGACGCCGAGGAAACCGGGCCCGGCGCGCGGTGCTCCTCGAGCGGCCGGACAGACACGGCGGACGAGAGCCGGGCCACGGCAAGCAGCCGTAACGCCCCCGCGACACCTCCGGTCGGGGCCGGACACCCCCCGGCCGGACGCCTTCGGCCGGCCCCCCGACACCGCGATCGGCGGTCGCGGGCCGACAGGCCCGCCAACGGCAAGTCCGATAAGCGGAAGCTGGAACTCTTAAAAAGATTACTTTTCGTAGTCAATTGTTACACTCGGTTGGTCGTACCCATGGGCTTTTTGCCGAGTTTCCGCCGATCCGAGAGGGTGTGCAATGAGCATCGAGACGCTGGACGTGGACCGTTCCGACCTGGAGTACCGGGCCTGGCTGAACGAGGCCGTCCGCAAGGTGCAGGCCGATGCCAACCGCTCCGCAGACACCCACCTGCTGCGCTTCCCGCTCCCCGAGGAGTGGGGCATCGACCTCTACCTGAAGGACGAGTCGACCCACCCGACCGGTAGCCTGAAGCACCGCCTGGCCAGATCGCTGTTCCTCTACGGCCTGTGCAACGGCTGGATCAGACCCGGCAAGCCCGTGATCGAGGCGTCCAGCGGTTCGACCGCCGTCTCGGAGGCGTACTTCGCCAAGCTGATCGGTGTGCCGTTCATCGCGGTGATGGCCAAGACCACCAGCCAGGCCAAGATCGACTTGATCGAGTTCCACGGCGGCACCTGCCACCTGGTCGCCGACCCGGCCGAGGTGTACGAGGTGTCGGCCCGGCTCGCCGAGGAGACCGGCGGCCACTACATGGACCAGTTCACCTACGCCGAGCGGGCCACCGACTGGCGCGGCAACAACAACATCGCCGAGTCGATCTTCGCCCAGCTTCGCCTGGAACCCCACCCCGAGCCCACCTGGATCGTCGCCACCGCCGGCACCGGCGGCACCTCCGCCACCATCGCCCGCTACGTCCACTACATGCAGTACGACACCCTGATCTGCGTCGCCGACCCGGAGAACTCCTGCTTCTTCGAGGGCTGGGTCAGCCACGACCCGTCCGCCACCTGCGACCGCGGCTCCCGGATCGAGGGCATCGGCCGCCCCCGGATGGAACCCAGCTTCGTCCCCGGCGCCATCGACCGGATGATGAAGGTCCCCGACGGCGCCTCGATCGCCGCCATCCGGGTCCTGGAACACCAACTCGGCAAGAAGGCCGGCGCCTCCACCGGTACGGGCCTGTGGAGCGCACTGCGGATCGTCGCCGAAATGCGCGCCTCCGGTCGGCGCGGCAGCGTGGTCACCCTGATCTGCGACCCCGGCGACCGCTACCTCGACAAGTACTACTCCGACGACTGGCTGGCCGGCCAGGGCATCGACATCGCCCCGTACCAGGACGAACTGGAAGCCTTCCTCAACGGCACCGGCCTGCTGGGCTGACCCGGCACCACCGTCGGGAAGCGTCAACAGACCTACCGGACGCAGGCGTTCCGCCAACCCGCGTTGTCGACGGCTGGAGTGTCCAGCCCCGGTACCTCAACCGGTCAGCCGGCTCTACCTTCTTGAGCCAGGACGAGTTCCCGTACGTGCTCGCGGGCCACCGACGCCGCCTCGGCGGGCAGGCCCGAGTCCGTCACCCAGGTGTCGACCTCGGCGAGGGCGGCGAAGGTCGAGAGGCCGACGATGCCCCACTTGGTGTGGTCGGCGACGGCGATGACGCGGCGGGCGGAGGCGATGAAGTTCCGGTTCGTCTCCGCCTCGGCGAGGTTGGGGGTGGTCAGGCCCGCCTCGGGGGAGAGGCCGTGGGTGCCGAGGAAGAGCAGGTCGAAGTGGAGGGAGCGGATGGCCCGGTCGGCGATCGGGCCGACCAGGGCGTCCGAGGGGGTGCGCACGCCGCCGGTGAGGACCACGGTGGCGGCCGGGGCGCCGGTCGTGCGCTGCGCCCGGTCGAAGACGTCGGCGACCCGGACTGAGTTGGTGACCACCGTCAACTGCTCGATCTCGGTGAGGTGCTGGGCCAGCGCATAGGTGGTGGTGCCACCGGAGAGCGCGATGGCGCTGCCGGGGGTGACCAACTCGGCGGCGGCCTGCGCGATCTGCTCCTTGGCGGAGAGTTCGAGGACCGACTTGGCCTCGAAGCCGGGCTCGTGGGTGCGGGCCTCCTCGACCATCACGGCGCCGCCGTGTACCTTCTCGATCACGCCGCTCCGGGCCAGCGCGTCCAGATCCCGACGGATCGTCATGTCGGAGACGTTCAGCTGCCGGGTCAGCTCGTTGACCCGGACGCCGCCGCGCCGCCGGACCTCGTCGAGGATCAGCGCGCGCCGCTGCTCGGCCAGCAGATTGCCGTTGTCGGCCACGTGTCCACACCTCCCGTTGGCTCGTCCGCTGCCATCCTCGCAGACGCCCCGGACAGCCCGTCGGCCGGTCGGCAGGTGCACCGGGTCGGACGCGGACCGCAGGCAGGTGGGTCGGCAGATCGGTGGAGCAGCGGGTCCAGCCAGCCGCCCGGTCGCCCGTCAGCCGGGCAGGTCCGCCGGGACCAGCAGTTGGAGCTCCTCGGTGGACGGGTCGGGGAGCTGGGCCACCCGCATCGCATGGCGCTCCACCATGGTCTCGAAGACCAGCCGGGCGGTGCGGCCGTTGCCGAAGCCGGGACCGCGCTCCAGCGAGCCGAAGTGGTCCAGCAGGGCGGACTCGGCGGCCTCGGTCAGGGCGTACTCGTGCTCGGCGCACTGGGCCCGGGCGATCTGCAGCAGCTCGTCCGCCGAGTAGTCGGGGAAGGTGACGGTGCGGGAGAACCGGGAGGAAACACCGGGGTTGGTGGACAGGAAGCGCTCCATCTCGGCGGTGTAGCCGGCCACGATCACCACCACCTCGTCCCGGTGGTCCTCCATCAGCTTGACCAGGGTGTCGATCGCCTCCCGGCCGAAGTCCCTGGCACCGTCCTCGGGCGCCAGCGAGTAGGCCTCGTCGATGAAGAGCAGCCCGCCCCTGGCCCGGTCGAAGGCGGCCTGGGTGCGGATCGCGGTGGAGCCGATGTGCTCACCGACCAGGTCGACCCGGGCCACCTCGACCAGATGACCGCGCTGCAGCACCCCGAGCGAGGCCAGGATCTCGCCGTAGAGCCGGGCCACGGTGGTCTTCCCGGTGCCGGGGGAGCCGGTGAAGACCAGGTGGCGGCGGAGTGAGGGCGCCTTCAGCCCGGCCTGCTGACGCCGCCGGCCGACCGAGATCAGGTCGATCAGCGTGCGGACCTCCTGCTTCACGGTGGCCAGGCCCACCAGCGCGTCGAGTTCGGCCAGCGCCTCGCCGGCCGGGCGGCAGTCGGGAATCGGCGCGATCCGTGCGGCCGAGGCAGCCGACGCCAGTGGCACGGGGGCGGTCTGCGCCACGGCCCGGCCGACGGCCCCAACCGGGGGCACGCTGCGCGGCGCCGGGACGTCCGCAGTCGAAGGCACGTCGTCCGAGACGCACCCCTCGGCGACCGGCCCGGGCTCGGAGAACTCGAAGCCCGCCCGGCCGTTCTGCTCCGCCCGGCAGCGGGTCAGCACGGTGCGGCAGCCGTCGATGATGTGGAAACCGAAGCCCCTGCCGTGTGAGACCCGGCAGTCCTCGAAGACACCGCGCCCCTGCGCCGAGACGTACACGGCGGCGTCCTCGCTCTCCCGCACGGTGCACTCGCGCAGTTCGGGGTCGGCGCCCTTGGTGACGATCACACCGGTGGCCACCTCGGAGATCTCGCAGCCGGTCAGCCGCCCGCCGCTGCCGTGGTCGCGGAACCACAGGCCGGTACCGGCGTCCTGGATCCGGCAGTCGGAGAGGTCGACGGTCGCGCCGCTGCTGACCGAGACGGCCGAACTGCGGATCCGGCTGAACGAGCAGTCCTTGGCGCTCGCACGCGAGTCCCGGTCCAGTACGAACAGGGCGTCGGGGAGGTCGTGCAGCGAGCAGTCCACCAGGGTGAGCCCGGCGCCGTCGCTGACCCAGACGGCGGGGTAGTCGCCGTCACTGCTGTGGATCTCGGTGGCGAGCGCCTCGGCACGGGTGCCCTGGTCCCAGATGGACAGCGCGCCCCGCCCGAAGTCCCGGACGGTGCTGTGCTCCAGCACCAGCCGGGAGCGGCCGCGCAGGTCGGCGGCGTTCTCCGGCAGGTCGTGCACCCGGCAGCCGGTGAGGGTGAGCTCGGCATCGGTGTCCAGGGTGAGGCCGTTGCCGGAGACCCGGCGGACGGTGCAGTCGACGAGCCGGCCGACCGCCTGGCCCTCCGCCTGCACACCGCTGCCCCGGATCTCGTAGACCTCGCAGCCGGTCAGCTCGGCGCTGCTGCCCGGGTCGGCGAGGAGCAGCCCGGCGCCGCTCGCGTGGTGCAGCCGGCAGCGGTCCAGCGTGGCGCTCGAGCCGCCGAGGACGGCGAGCGCGGCCTGCCCGGCCTCGGCGAGCTCGCTGTCCTCGATCACGGCGGCGGCCTGCGCGCGCACCCGCATGCCGAGGCCCGAGGGATTGTGCACGGTGCAGCCGCGCAGGGCGGCGCGGGCCCGGTCGGCGACCTCGACACCGGCCGAGGAGCGCGCCGTCACCCGGCAGCCGACCAGTTCGGCGGCGGCCTCCGGGCCGGTCACCAGTACGGCGGGGGCGGAGAGTTCGCTGCCCTCGACCACCAGGTCGCGCACCGTGACGGCGGCCGTGATCAGCAGCGCGACCCCGCCGGGCGGATCGATCCGGACGGTGCCCGGGCCCTCGGCGGCGACCAGGGTGACCGGCTTGTCGACCACCAGGCCCTCCCGGAAGGTGCCGGGACGGATCGTCAGGGTGTCCCCGGGTTCGGCCACCGCGAGCGCCTCGCCCAGCGTCTGGTAATCCCCGGCGCGCCGCCGCCACCGAGAGGCGCTGTCCTGCGTGACCCGGACCCTGTGCTCACCCATGACGAACCGTCATCCCACCTTCATCGAACCTGCCCGCCCCGTGCCCACGGTAGCGTGCCCGGCCCGGGCCCTCGGACGCTCACCGAGGACAACGAGCGAGCGGACCCCGGGTGCCGGTGCCACAGCCTGCCACGGTCAGCGCTGGTCCCTTCCGGTCAGCGCCGGTCCGGCTCCGGACGCGGACCCTCCTCCAGTACGGTGACCTCGTCACCGAGCCGGACGGTGCCGAGCAGGTCGCCCGACACACCCTCCGGGCGGTCCGGGATCAGGTTCTGGCCGAACACCAGGCTCTTCCCGAAGCGGCGGTACTTGGCCAGCGTCCGCAACGGCTCATGGAAACGCTCGCCGGTCTCCTGGTCGGTGGTGGTGATCACGCACCGGCCGCAGGGCTTGACCACCCGGAACGTCAGCTCGCCGACCCGGATCCGGCGCCAGCCGTCCTCGGCCCATGCCTCGGTGCCGGAGACCACCAGGTTGGGGCGGAATCGCTCCATCGGGAGCGCCGCACCATTGACCTCGTCCCCCGGGTGTTCGGCGGCGATCAGCTCGTTCAGCGCGGCGAGCGAGGCCGTGGTGGTGAGCAGCAGCGGGAAGCCGTCGGCCATCGACACGGTCTCGCCCGGCTCGGAGTACTCCGGGCTCACCGCGCGGCTGCGCGGATCGTCCAGGTGCAGCAGCCGCACACCCGGGAGCCGCTCGCCGAACCACCGCTGCGCCTCCTCGCCCGCCGGCGCCGCCTCGAAGACCGAGCCGAAGATGTCCGCGTTGACCCGCTCGGCGCCCGCGGCGCCCGACGGCGCGACCACCACCAGGTGGGCACCGTCCGGACCGGTCACGGTCAGCGAGCCGTCCTCGCCGGGCAGCACCTTGAACCGGCCGACGGCCGGGTTCTCGCGCTGGGTGTACGCCTTGCCCCGTTCGTCGACCAGCATCCACCGGCGGTCGCCCGCCAGGCCCCAGGGTTCGACCCGGGCGCTCCCGGGGCTCAGTCGGTAGGCGGACTTCAACGGGTGGATGTGAAGTGCGGTGAGCTGTGGCATGTCGACATCCTGCCAGCATCAGTAGTGCATATGTGCGAGGGCCGTCCCCATCGCAGGCATGCTGCGATCGGGACGGCCCTCGCGGACGACCCTTGCCCTGCCGGGCCCGGCGCCCTCGTTCGCCGGGTCCTGTGGTTCTCGGGGTGCTACTCGGTGGGCGCGCGGCCGGTCAGAAGGCGTTGGCCTGCAGGCCGGCCTGCGGGTTGGCGAACTGCTGGCCCAGGCCCTGCTGGTACTGCTGCTCGCCGTACTGCGCCGGACGTTGCGGCTGGACCGGCCGCACGGGCGCGACCGGCGCGGCGGGGCGGAACTGGTTCCCGCCGATGCTCTGGTCGGCGAAACCCTGCTGCGCCTGGCCGCCGAACGGCTGGCCGCCGAAGCCCTGCCCGCCGAAGCTCTGGCCGTTCGGCCCGCCCTGGCCCGGCAGGCCGCCGGAGGGCTGCCCGCCGAAGCCCTGCGGGGCCGACGCGAAGCCGTTCTGACCGCCGAGACTCTGGCCGGCCTGCGGCTGGAACGACTGGGCGGGGACGGGAACCACCGGCCGCTGCGACGGCAGGACCGGCTGCACACCGCCGTAGCCGGGTGCGGGCGGCTGCGGCGCGGCCGCGTACCCGGCCGGGACCGGGGCCGCCTGTGCGGGCAGGTACGCGGTGGCGGGCCCGCTGCCACCGGAGCCCGGGCCGAGCGCGAGGCGGGCCGGAGGCAGCGCGGGCAGGTTGCCCGTCGGGCCGTCAAGGCCCTGGGTCCCGAAGCCCGGAGTCGGGAGACCGGGAGTCGGGATCGCCGGGGCGGGCAGGCCGGGGGCGCCGAAGCCCTGCGCGCCCGGGCCGTAGCCGGACGCGCCGTAGCCGGACGTCGAGGCATAGCCGGACGGGAGGGCGGGCGGCAGTGCCGCCGGCACGTTGATCGGGGCGATCTGCGGCACCCCGCGCTCTGCGACGAGGCTGTCGTAGATGGGCGTGCCGGAGGAGAAGGACGGAGAGGGGTAGCCGACTCCGTCGTAGGAGCGGGGCGAGGTCATGGGGCATACCGTAAGCCCAACTGTGCCTGCTGAGGAGACTGGAAGGCCCAGGAGTTCGAGTGTTTACAGAGTCTTCGCTCGCACAAACCGCTCGAACTTGCTTAGATCCGACATTTTGCTGGTTCAGATTCGGCCAATCCGTCGTCTGATGGACAGTCGAACAGCGGACGAACGCCACCTTCCGGACGTAATCCAGTGTGCTGGTCGCGAACCGAGGGCGTGCGGAGGTCGTCGGCAAGCCCCCGGCGCCCGTACCCTGGTCACAGGGCGCGGATGCCGGGGGCTGAGCGCTCGTCAACAGACGTGCGCCGAGGTCAGCGGTTCTGCGCCGTCTGGGCCGGCACTCCGGGCTGACCGGCGAGCTCCGAGGTGCAGTGCGCACAGCGGGTGGCGGCGACCGGGACCGAGCTCAGACACGCGGGGCAGTCGGTCTTGGCGACCGGGATGTCCTTCGCCGGGTAGAAGCGGTCCTGCAGCCGGCCGACCGGCACCACCACGAAGAAGTAGATCACGGTGGCGATCAGCACAAAGCTGATCAGCGCGTTCAGGAAGGCGCCGTACGGGAAGGTGGTCCCCGCGACCGAGAAGTGGTTCTGGCTGAAGTCGCCCACGGCACCGGTCGCGACTCCGACCAGCGGGGTGAGGAAGGCCGTGACGAACCCGGTGACGACGGCGGTGAAGGCTGCACCGATGACGATGCCGACGGCCAGGTCGACGACGTTTCCGCGCAGCAGGAAGCTGCGGAAACCCTTGAACACCGGGAACTCCAAACTCGGGGCGGCCAGGGGAGCGGGGCCGACGGGCCCGGCTGACGATCCTGCCGATCCAACACCCTTGTGGTCCAGCTGAGTTCACCTGAACTGGCTAACCGTCGCAACTCTGTCCCGGCTTCGAACGAGGGTCCCGGCCCCAGGGGCGACCGGGTGGGAGGCCGCGCCGCGGGAGTGAGGGCGTCAGGTGCCGCACTGCCGCCACGGCCCCGGAGGCGGGTACTGCCGGGGAGCCGCCGTGCGGAGCTGGACGGACATGCGGGCCGAGGCGCTTTCAAACTGCTCTGATCAGGTGAATGACCCTCAACGCCCCGACCGGTGGCTGGCCGGTCGCTCTCCGTGACTGGCAGGGTGACGTCCATGAACCCTCTGCTGCGCACCGCCGCCCTGCTCGCCCTCGCCGGTGGACTGCTCACCGGCCCCTCCGCCGCCGCCGCCCCCGAAGTCCCGCACGACGGAGCCCAGTTCGCCCACCTCGACCACCCGCGACCGGTCCGGGCCGTGGAGCGCCGGGAGGCCGTCGAGTTCTTCTGGTACGGCTGCCCGCACTCCTACCAGCTGGAGCAGCCACTGGAGCAGTGGGCTGACCGGCACCACGGGGACGTGACGCTGCGCCGGGTCCCCGCAGTCTGGTCCGGCGGGCCCGACGAGCGGGCCCAGCTGGCGCACGCCCGGCTGTACTACACCCTGGAGAAGCTCGGCGAGGTGGACCGCCTGCAGCTCGCCGCCTTCCGCGCCGTGCGGGACCAGGGCGAGGACCTGGCCGGTGAGGAGCAGGCCGCCGACTGGGCGCGGCGTCAGGGCCTCGACGCCCGGGCGTTCCGCGCGGCCTACCGCTCGCCGGAGGTCGACCGGGCCACCAGGGGTGCGTCCGACCTGCTGGTCAGGTACGAGGTGAAGGAGGTGCCGACCGTCATGGTGCGGGGCGGCCGCTTCCGTACCTCGCCGAGCCGCGCGGGCGGCGTGGAGCGGATGCCGGAGGTCCTGGACGACCTGATCGCCCGGTCCTGAGCGCCGCGCCCCCGGCTAGCGGGCGGTGCCGGTACCGCCCGTGCCCGGGTCGGCCGTCCGCCGCAGCGCCAGGGTGACGAACCCGAACGTGCCCCGGTAGCCGCCGAGCCACTCCGCGCGGTGCTCGGCGGCCACCGCCGCCGCCTCCGCGCTGTCCGGGGCCTCGGGGTGGTCCAGCGCCCAGGCCGCGAGCGAGCCGGTCCAGCAGAACTCGTAGTCGTCCCACTCGGACCGGCTGCTGACATGCCCGTACACCGGCGTCCACCCGGCGGCCGTGACCCGGTCGACGGTGGTCGCCAGGTCGTCGTAGTCCGTGGCGGACGCTCCGCCCAGGCCCGCCAGTGCGGCCTCGGTCGGCTCCCGCTCCCAGAACCCCTCGCCGACCAGCGCCACGCCGCCCGGCGCCAGCTGCCGGTCGATCGCCGTGAGCGTCGGCAGCAGACCGCCGAAGGCGTGCGTCGAACCCACGCACAGCACCGCGTCGAAGAGCTCCGGATGGTTGAACTCGCGGGCGTCCCGGTGGTGCAGCCCGATCCGCTGCGACACCCCGAGCACAGCGGCCGCCTGCTGGGCCCGGGCCAGGCCTCGGGCGTCCAGGTCCACGCCGACGGCGTGCAGCTCCGGCCGCGCGGCCAGGGCGCGCAGCAGCCAGGCGCCCTCCCCGCAGCCGAGATCCAGCATGCGCCGGGCACCGGCACCGAGGACGCGGTCCAGCAGCCCTCGCACCGACTCGTCGGAGAGCGGCGCCGCGATGGGGTGTTCGGCGTGCGCGATACGGGAGATCAGATGACGGTCCATCGGGAAAGTCTGCGCCGACACGGCCCGGTTGTGAACCGAGTTTCGTCGAACCGCGTTCCGCCCGGCTCCCGGAGCGGCGCCGCCCGTCGTCGGCACCGCTCTCACCGGTACGTCCGGCCCTTCCATGCCGCGCCCCGGCCGCGCCAGTGCTGGACCGCCGAGTCCACCGTCATCATCAGGTAGAGCAGGGCCGTGAACGGGAGCAACAGCGCGGACCAGGCGGGCTGCCGGTAGTAGCGCAGCATCGGCAGGAAGGTGCCCGCCATCAGCGCCCAGGCCGCCCCGCCGGTCGCGGCGAGGCCGGCCCGCCCGGTGGACAGGCCGGTCAGCAGCGCCGCCGGCGGTAGCAGGTAGACCAGTCCGAGCCCGGCCACCGTGCCGGCCAGCAGCAGGGGCGAGTGCCGCAGCTGGGTGTACGCGCTGCGCGAGACCATCCGCCACAGCTGGGCCAGTCGCGGGTACGGGCGGACGCTGTCCACCTGGTCGGCCAGCCCCAGCCAGGTGCGGCCGCCGGTGGACTTCACCGCGCGGGCCAGCGACACGTCGTCGATCACGGCGCCCCGGATCGCCGCGATCCCGCCCGCCCGCTCCAGCGCCTCCCGCCGGACCAGCGAACAGCCGCCCGCCGCCGCTGCCGTCCGGGCCCCGGGACGGTTGCTCCAGCGGAACGGGTACAGCTGCGCGAAGAAGTACACGAACGCCGGGACGATCAGCCGCTCCCAGCCGGTGGCGACCCGCAGCCCGGCCATCTGCGAGACCAGGTCCAGCCCGTTGCTCTCGGCGGCGGCGACCAGGTCGGCGACCGAGTCCGGACCGTGGGCGATGTCCGCGTCGGTGAGCAGTAGGTAGTCGACCTGACCGGCGAGTTCGACACCGTGCCGCAGTGCCCAGAGCTTGCCGGTCCAACCGGACGGCAGCGGGGGAGGTGTGGTGACGGTCAGCGGCAGTCCGCCGGTCTCCGCGAGGTGCCGGGCGAGCGCGCCCGTGCCGTCGTCACTGTGGTCGTCCACCAGGATCACCCGCGCCCGGCCCGGGTACTTCTGCGCCAGCAGACTCGGCAGGCTCAGCGGCAGCACCTCCGCCTCGTCGCGTGCCGGGACGACGATCGCCACCTCGGGCCGGCGGCCGGGCGGCCGGCGCGGTGGCAGCCGCTGATCCGTCCGCCAGAACCTGCCGTGGCCGGCGGCCAGATAGAGCCAACCGAGCAGGGACACCACCGACAGCCAGCGCAGTACGGTCACCCCGGCAGTCTGCCCCACGGGTGGCGCCCGCCCACCCCCAACCGGCGATCGCGTTCTCGGTGTGGCGCGCACCCGGGAGTCCTGGGCCCGATGCGGCCAGGTGCCGCTCCGGCGTCGGCCTGCCGAAGGCCCGGGCCGTCGGGGACGGACGGTGGGTCAGAGGCGTTCCCCGAAGCCTCGGCGCGGAGTCCAGTAGAGTCGTGCCCTGTGAAGATCGCACTGATGGACTCCGGAATCGGCCTGCTCGCCGCCGCGGCAGCCGTGCGACACCTGCGGCCCGACGCGGACCTGGTGCTCTCCTCCGCCCCCGACACCATGCCTTGGGGCCCGCGCACACCGGAGGACGTCACGGCGCACGCCCTCGCCTGCGCGCGGGCCGCCGCCGCACAGCGCCCGGACGCCCTGGTGGTCGCCTGCAACACCGCCTCGGTACGCGCCCTGGAGGCACTGCGGGTCGAACTGGAGCCGGACCTGCCGGTGATCGGCACCGTACCGGCGATCAAGCCGGCCGCCGCGGGTGGCGGCCGGGTCGCGATCTGGGCCACTCCCTCCACCACCGGCAGCCCGTACCAGCGCCGGCTGATCGAGGAGTTCGGCGGAGCAGCCGAGGAGATCACCGAGATCGCCTGCCCCGGACTGGCCGATGCCATCGAGCACGGGGACGACGCCGCCATCGACGCCGCCATCGCGAACGCCGCCGCGCGCACCCCCGCCGGCACCGACACCATCGTGCTCGGCTGCACCCATTACGAACTGGTCGAGGACCGGATCCGGGCCGCCGTCGGCCAGGGCGCCCCGGGACCGGTCTGCTTCGGCTCCGCCGTCGCGGTCGCCGCCCAGGTCCTGCGGCGGATCGGTTCCGCCGCGTCCACCACCGGCGGTGGCACCCTCACCGTCCTGCACAGCGGCCGCGTCACCGAGCTGCCCGCCGCCGCCTCGAACTACGCCCAGGGCCGGGCACTGGTCGCCCCCGTCCCGGCCGCGGGCTGAGCGCCCGTCCCGAGCTCGGCCGAGCACTTGCTCCCGGCCGGCCGCGCCCGGCGCGTCCCGGCCCGCGGGCCCCGGGTCACTCCCCGTCGGGGTGCCTGCGCCAGCGCTGCACCGCCGGTTCGAGCCCCGAGAGGATGGTGTCGAACCGGCGGGTCGAGGTCGTCGAGTCCACCTGCAGCCGGCTGATCCGCAGCGGATGGACCGGCAGCCGGGGGCCGAGCCGGTGGTCGGAGAGGAAACCCAACCGGTAGCCGAGCCCGCGCAGCACCGAGTCCGCCCGGGGCTCGTACCCGCCGTTGGGGTAGGCGAAGGCCGTCGGCGGCTCGCCCAGCCACTGGGTGAGCGACCGGTGCGCGCCCACGATCTCGGCGGCGACCGTCGCGTCGTCGCACCGGCTTAGACACGGGTGGCCCATGGTGTGGTTGCCGATCGCGACCTTCGCCGCCCGCAGCGCCCGCAGATCCTCCGGAGCGAGCTGCTCCTGGCCGGGCGGACGGCGCCTGGCACTGACCCGCAGCTCGTGCAGTGTCCGCCGGCGGTCCGGATCGGGCAGCGCCTTCAGCCGCGCCAGCAACTGGTCGGGACGGCCGCTGGTCGACAGCGAACGCGCCTGACCGCCGTGCTGGGCCAGGAACGCGGCCTCGTGCCACCAGAACGGGCGGTCGGTGCCGATCAGCTCGGCGATCACGAAGGCCGCCGCCGGGATCCGCCGCGCCGCGAGCGCCGGCAGCGCGTGCGTCAGCACCGTACGGTCGGCGTCGTCGAAGGTGATCAGCACACTGCGCGGCGGCAGTGGCCGGCCCTCGGAGATCGCCCGCTCCACGGCCTGCAGCGAGACCGGCGTCGCGAGCCGGCGCAGCCGGTCCAGCTGGGCGCCGAAGGAACGCGGATCGGTCACCCCGTGGTACGCGAGCACGGCCAGGCGCTGCGCCGCGCGGGCCCGGAAGAACGGCTGGACGGGGGAGAAGCGCAGCCAGCCACCCCGGTCCCGCTCGGGCTGGGGAGCGGCGGGGAGGACGGCCGGCGATGGGCCGCCGGGGCGGGTGCTGACGGTGGTGGATTCGGGATACGGCACAGGTCCCCCTCGGTCGCCGATGCGGCGTGGTGGCGCCGCCGGAGCGCCGTCACAAGGCCTCCGGCACCAGGGCGCGGCGGCTCCGCACCCGAGATCTCCGGCCCGCGACGGGGGGACTCCCAACCCTCGCCGGGGACGGTCCTGGATGGTCCAGCTGATGCAGTGGTCTGGCTGACGCGGTTGAAGCGGGCGGGTGGGTCGGATCGGTGGTGTGGCTCGGTCGATGTAATGGAGACCACTCGGGCCCGCGGATGGTTGTACGGCGGCCAATGGATTTTTACGGCGGTGCGAGGGACGCTCAAGGGGCGCGCTGCAGCTCATCGGGGCTCATACGGGGGCGCGTGGCGGCACTCGCGGCCGCGCTGGACGCGCCGGGCTCCGGCAGGGCTGGGGTCGGACCGCGCCGGACTCCGACGGGGCGCCGGCAGGGGCGCGCTGCCGCCCCAGCGGTGGACCGCCGGGCCGAACGGACCGGGTGGGCCGAGCCGCTCGGGTATACCGTGGGTGCCATGGGCGAGACCCAACGTGAGCAGCCGGGCGGCCGTCTCGCGCGGCTGGTCGGCGGCTGCGCCGTGGAGCGGCACCAACTGCTGATCAGTGCGGTCGGCGCGGCCTGCGTCGCTGCCGGGATCGTGGTGGCGGTGCTGGTCCCCGAGAGCGACGGACCGGCCTGGGCGATGGCGGTGGCCGGCTGCCTGGCGGCAGGCGTGCTGCTGCTCACCCGGGTGGCGCTGGCCCTGTTCCGGAGCACCGGGCCCTGAGTCGTGCCTCCTGGCCGTCCCGTGGTTGCGGGAGGCACCTGTTGCGCAGGAGGCGGATGGGGCGTCAGCGGGCTCTCGGTGAGTTCGGGGGAGCGCCCGGCGCGTAAGGTCTGCCCATGGCCATCCCTCCATTCCTCGCCGATCTCCGTTCCTTCGTCGGCACCCGGCCGCTCTGGCTCTCCGCCGTCACCGCGGTGGTCGTCGACGAGCAGGACCGGCTGCTGCTCAACCTCAGGTCCGACACCGGCCGCTGGGCGCTGATCGGCGGCATCCTCGACCCGGGGGAGGAGCCCGCCGACGCGATGGTGCGGGAGTGCCTCGAGGAGACCGGAGTGACGGTGCTGCCGGAGGCGCTCACCTCGGTGACGGTCTCCGAGCTGCAGCAGTACCCGAACGGGGACCAGGCCCAGTACCTGGACCTGACCTTCCGCTGCCGTCCGGTGTCGGGCGAGGCGCGGGTGAACGACGACGAGTCCACCGAGGTCGGCTGGTTCCGGCTGGACGCCCTGCCCGAGCTCGACGAGTACACCCGGCGCAGGATCGACATCGCCCTGGCCTTCGACGGCGCGACCGCCTTTCGCTTCGCGGGCGCCTAGCGGTTGCTCCGGTTCCAGGACGCCCAGCGGTTGCTCCGGGCGGTGGCCGTCGGCGGGGCGTTCAGAGCTTGTGCTGGCGGTACATCTCCTCGGCCGCGTCCAGGACCGCCGAGAGGTCGCCGCCGGCCGTGGCGGTGGCCACCGCGGCGACCGCGCCCTCGACGAACGGGGCATTGGCGAAGCGGACCGGGAAGGGCAGCCCGTGCTCGTCCGCCTCGGCCAGTACGGCGAGGACGGTGGTGACCGCACTGCCCAGGTCGGAGAGGACGGCGACGCCGTGGCCCTGGTCGACCCGGCGGGCGGCCGCGGCGATCAGTACCGCGCTGGTGCCGGGGCCGTCACCCAGGCTGCCACCGGTGGTGGCGACCGGGGCCGGGTCCTCGCTGTGCGCCAGGGCCACCGCCAGCGCGCCGGCGGCGGCGGCGAGTTCGGCGCTGTGCGACACCAGCACCACACCGACCCGGCCGTGTCCCGTCGGCCGACCCGGCCGCGCGGCCGGGGTCTCGGCGTGCGGCGCGGACGGCGCGGAAGAGATCGGGATGACGTCGGCCTGGGGGGCGTCCCGGCGGTCCATCGGCTGCTCCTGTCGGCCTGGGGCGTGGAATGGGCCTGGCTGGTGGGCGGGTCAGGGCTGGTGGGCGGTGCTGGTGGGGTCGGTGGGCGAGAAGGGGCTGGTAGGGGAGGGGCCGGCGGGCTTGGGTGGTACGGCTCGCCAACGGGCCGGCAGGTGGGTGGCAGGAGTGGCGGGCGGGCCTGGTAGGGCCGGTGAGCGGGGAGGGACCTGAGGGTGGTGGAGCGAGGGCGAGGTGATGGGGGCGTGCGACCAACACTCTCGCAGCCCGGCGCGTCCGCCGGGGTGAACCGGGGCCGTGTCATCCGATAGCACAGTCCCCGCCCCGCCACGGCCGGAACCGGTCGACTGGCCCCGGTCGGAGGAGACCTGGACACAGGGCCTTCCGCGCGGGCCGGGCGTGGCTACCCTGGGGCTTCGGAACTTGTCGGGAGGAGCACAGCGGTGGCCACTAGCGGGACGAGCGTGGAGAACGGCGGCACGGGGACCCTGGAGGGCGGCCGGAAGCCGAAGTTGGATCTCACCGACGCCGAGTGGCTCTCAAGCAGCCAAGGTGTGGGCGATGTGCAGATCGCCTTCGTCGAGGGGTACATCGCGATGCGGGACGGCCGGCAGCCGGAAGGGCCAGTGCTCGTCTTCACGCCGGCGGAGTGGCGCGCCTTCGTACTCGGAGCCAGGGACGGCGAGTTCGACCTCACCTGATCAGGACCAACCGGTCCGGAACGCTCCGGTCCCGGTGAGGATCGAGCCGATCCGACCGGAACCGGACCGTTCCGCTCAGGAACCGACTTGGCCAGGGCCGCCAGCCGGATCGGAAGGTCGACTGAGGAGATGTCAGATCCGCTCCGTCCCAGCGGAGTTGGAGAGATCGGGTCGACCCGTCCGGGGCGCGCCCGCGGGGGAATCGCCGGCTGCCCGTCGGAGGCTGAGAATAAATCTGGCGGCCGAAAACTCGTTGACTGCTGGACAAGCAACGGCTCACAGTAGGAAAAGACAACAGACGCCGTGACGGCCGCCCCCACGCGGCCGAACACGGCGCCTGCTGTACAGCCCGGCACGAGTGCCGAGCACCTCCCGTAGGTGAATCCCCGAACGCACCCGGGTGCGTCGGCCGGTCCCGACCTCCGAAGAGGCCGGCAGTCGCCGGGAGGCGTGGCTCCAGCAGCCCAAGAGCGACTCGGGCGGTGGAACCGGTGCCCAGGATCCGCACGCCCCCACGCGGCGGTGTCCCGGGCAGGTCCGCGAGTGCGACGGGCCTGGGGCCCCGCGAACCTGGCTTCTGGTGTTGTGCGTTGCTGTTGGTGGTCTGTGGACAGCTGGAAGTGATCCGGCGGTTCTGGTGTGTGTCGTACGGCATGTGCACAGCGAGGGAACGCGCATGCGGGCGCGCCGCGACATGCCGCCCCCCGGTGGATCGACTCCACAGCGGCTGCCGTGCAGAACCGAACGTAGCCCGGGTGGTTGCTCAGAGTCAACATTGGTCTCTGAGCGTGGATCTCGGCCGCGCCCCCACCCACCCCGTGAAGCGGCAGCTGACAGGCACGTACGATGGGTGGCATGTCATTTCTCCGCCGTCGCTCCGGCTCGCCCGCAGGACCGGACTTCGACGTGCTCGCGATGGACCCGGGAGACTGGCCCGGCCACTTCGGCGCCATGATGATGAGCGCCCCCGACGGCTCCTGCCAGGGCATCTTCCTGCGGTACGACCTGTTCGGCGGCCGCGGTCCGGCGATGTTCATCGGCAACCTGCCGGAGGGCTCTCCGGCCAGGGATGCGGCCGACGGAGTCCCGTTCGAGGTCCATCAGCTGCTCGAGGCACTGGAGAACGACGAGCCGGTCGAGTTCGTCTCGGCCGAGGACTTCCCGGTCATGCTCGGGGACGACCTGCTGATCGTGAAGAAGGTCAAGGTCAGCGAGGAGCGGGTGTTCTGCGCCCAGTTCGGGCGCAGCGACGGCGTCCAGGTCACCATCGCCTCCTGGGACCGGCCGATTTCGGACGATCTCTACCAGCTGCTGAAGCCGCTGCCCGCGGAGATGTTCCAGCAGGGCTGATCCGCCCCCGACACCGCTGCGGCGGGGGTCGGCCCGGGCGGGCGCTCCGCCGCCTCCCGGGCGTGCTTGACGGCTTCGATCAACGCTTCGTACAGTCACCAGCATGTCGTGTCGTCGCCCGCCGCTGACCCGTCGCAGCCGTCTCGACCTGCGGCGAACCGCGAGCGCGGCGTGTCGAAGCCGCTGAGGGGGAACCTTCCGTTCCGCAGGCGGCGCGTGCCCGGCCGAACCGATCGGCCGGGCTGCCATGTTTCGGGGCGCCGCGTCCGAAATCGCACGCCAGCCGGTGTGCCACCGAAGTCTGCTGAGGTTCACGCTGCCGCCCTGGAGGCCACAGCACCATGACCACCCGCTCCGCCGATCTTCCGACCGACGTCCCGTCAACTGTCGCCGAGGCCCTCGCTCGGCTGCCCCGGGTGGTCGACCTGCTCGCCGCCCGCGCCGAGGAGCACGACCGGGACGCCACCTTCCCGTACCAGGGCGTCGAAGCCCTGCACGAGGCCGGGCTGCTCACCCTGACGGTGGCCCCGCGGTACGGCGGCCCGGGCGGAACGCTCGCCGACACCGTCCGGGTGCTGGGCCAACTCGGGCGCGGCGACGCCTCGGTGGCGGTGCTCGCAGCCTTCACCCTGCTCCAGCACGCCGAGCAGGCCAGAGCGCCCCGCTGGCCTGCCCCGGTCTACCGCAAGCTGCTGGCTGAGTCCCGGCGCGGGCCCGCGCTGGTCGACACCCTGCGCACCGAGCCCGGCGGCGGATTGGGCCTGCCCGCCACGGTGGCCCGGCGGGCGGCCGACGGGAGCTGGGTGCTGCACGGTCGGAAGACGTACTGCGCCGGGTCCGAGGCACTGGCCTGGATGGCGGTATGGGCCAGGACCGACGAACCGGCTCCGCGGACCGGTCTGTTCCTGGTCCGCGGTGACGCCGAGGGTATCGAGATCGACCCGGTCTGGGACCAGCTCGGGCTGCGTGCCAGCGCCGGGCACGACGTGCTGTTCGACGGGGTGCGGGTGCCGGTCGAGGCCGCCGTCGGGCTGGCCGAGGCGGGCGGACCGCGTTCGGAGGCCGTTCTCGCGGCCGAGCGGCTCGACCTGGCCTGGCGCGACCTCGCGCTGTCCGCCGTCCTCCTGGGCGTGGCGCGTGCGGCGCAGGGCTGGCTGGTCCGCTTCCTCGACCGGAAGCCCCCCGCCAACCTGACGGAGCTTCCCCCGGTTTCCGGGCCTCGGAGACCGGGGGAAGGGCACTCCCTCGCGAACCTGCCCCGCTACCGGACCGCGCTCGGCGAGATGGAGAGCTCGCTGATTGCCGCCGAGGAACTGGTGAGCGGTCTGGCCGCCGGGGTCGACCGGGGCGAGCCGACGGCCGTGACCCGCGCCGCCGCGGCCCAGCTGACCGTCAACCGCACCGCCACCACAGCCGTTCAGCAGGCCGTCGCGCTCGCCGGGAATCCCGGACTCAGCCGCCGCCACCCGCTGGAGCGCCATCTGCGCGACATCCTCAGCGGCCGGGTCTACTTCCCGGCCGAGGAAGTGGTGCTCGACGCGCTCGGGTGCGTCGCTCTGGAACGCGGCACGCGCCGGGCGCACTGAGGCATCCGAGAGGCGCGCAGACCATCCGGGGCGCGAAGTTGCTTTCCGGGGGCGTACGGAAGGGCGATCCCGCCGGGGGCGCAGGACCCGGCGCAGAGCCGAAGGCCGCAAGCCGAAACAGTCCCGAAGCCGGTCGCGCCGCCCGGGAGCGCGGGGCTGACCGATCAGAGCCCCGCGCCCCGGAAAGCAACCCCACTCGCCTGAAGGGCAGTTGCCCTCCCCACGCGCCCGGAGTGCCTGCCCTCCCGGTACGCCCGGGAGGGAGGTTCAGCGAGTACCGACCGCCGCACGGACCGCCCGACGGGCGAGCGCGGCGTCGTCGTACAGCCGCCGGATCATGATGCGCTGCTCCTCGCCCGCGCCCGGCACGTCGTGCAGCCGGATCTCCCGCATCAGCACCAGCACCAGGTTCACCAGGAACGCGTCCCGCGCCACCGTCCCGCCGGACTGGGCGAGTTGGCTGATCTGGCGGCGGGCGGCGGTGTCCCCGGAGAGGACGCTCCACAGCACGGCGAGGTCGTACCCGGGCAGGTACCAGCCGGCCTGCTCCCAGTCGAGCAGGACCGGACCCGACGGCGCCAGCAGGATGTTGCCGAGGAGCGCGTCACCATGGCAGAGCTGCCAGGAGGTGTGCTGGACCCCGTGCAGCAGCTGGCGCAGGTCGCCCGCGTCGCGGTCGGTCAGCTGCCCGACCGAGTGGAACCTGGCGACCTCCAGCTGGTAGTCGAGCGGCTTGCCGAAGACGTCCGTCGGCGGGCGCCACAGGTTGAGCGTCCGGACCGCGCCGAGCACCGCGCGCACCTCGCCGGGGGTCGGCGCGTTGACCGGGTGCCGCTCCCGCGAGGCCGGACGGCCCGGGACCCGCTCCAGCACCAGGACGCAGCGGTCGTGGTCGGCCGCGACCAGCCGCGGCAGCCGGACCGGCGGACGGTGCCGGACGAAGGCCCGGTAGACCGCCACCTCGTGGTGGAAGCGTTCGACCAGCTGGACGTGCTGCTCACTGCGCAGGGCCTGCGGCGACACGCACTTGGCGACCACGGGGGCCCGGCCGATGGTGCCGGCGATCAGGATGTGCTGGCTGCCCTCCCGGAGCACCTGGCGGGGGAGGAAGGCGGGACATATCCGCGAGATGTTGGCCAGCACCGCCCGCACGGCCGGCGTCTGCAGGGCGGCCGGGTCGACCCGGTCCACCGAAGGGTCCAGGTGCCGGCCGCGCAGCAGCCGGTCGGCACCGGGGCGCCCGGCCAGCTGGTCGGCCGGACGGAGCGGGACCTGTCCGACCGGGCCGCGGCCCGCCAGTACACGCGGGTCGCGGAGTTCGGCACCACGCGGAACCGGGCCCTGCGCGGGCCGGCCGCCGGCCGCTGCGTTGGGGGGACGCAGCGCGGTGCGGGTCTGGGTGGTGCCGCTGGTGGCTGAGGAGTACATGGGGTGGTGAGAGTCCCTTCCTGGCCGATCGGTGGCCCCTGCCGGTGAGAGCCGACGCCCTGACGTGTACGGACTGCCCCGGTGGCGCGGGTCCTGGCGCGCCGTCAGGGCTCCGACCGGTCGGCAGTCGGACGCGTGGCGTCCATGCACCCGACTGCCGACCGGTCTTCCGGGGTGGAACGCAGGCGCCGGGCACGGACGGTACGGCTGTGGGAGCCCGCGGCGGCGGTGGCGGGCCGTCCGCACCCTGGGGAAGTGCGGAGGCCGCAGCCGCCGTGGCCGTGCCCGGCGCCTGCGCGCCACCCGGCCGCGCCACCCCTTCCGACGAGGCCACGGGAGAGGTCGCCGACGACCGGTCAGCTGGTGTGCTGACCGGGCCTCGGCCGCCTTGACCCGGAGTCGAGGTGGCGCACTCCTACCTGACACCCGATCGCCACTGGTACACCATGTGGCGGACCCTGGCGAAGCATGGCGAATGGTCGCGTGGCACATGACACAGCTACTAGTGTCGAAGCCAGCCGAGGAACCTGGGGGCTTCACGTGAGCAAGGAGCCGAACGCCAGACTCGCCGACCTCTTCGCCCTGACCGGCTGGTCCAAGGGCGAATTGGCCAGGCTGGTCAACCGGCGGGGTGCGGCCATGGGCCAGCAGCAGCTGTCCACCGACACCTCGCGGGTCCGGCGCTGGATCGAGCAGGGGGAGATCCCGCGCGATCCCGTGCCGAGACTGCTGGCTGCCGTGTTCACGGAGCGGCTCGGCCGTGTCGTCACCACTGAGGACCTCGGTCTGGAACGACACCGGCGAACCAGGTCCGGAACGACGCCGTCGGCAGAACCCTGGGAGTCGGATCGGACGGCCGCGGTCCTCACCGAGTTCACGGGAATGGACCTCATGCTCAACCGACGCGGATTTGTGGGGGCGTCAGCCGCGCTCACGGCCGGTGCCGTCATCGCCGACAATCTGTACGACTGGCTCAGTGGCCCCGACGTGGCGTACGCGGCGGAACGTCCCGGGCCTCGGAAAGTGATCGCCCAGGGCGGCGCCAACCCTGTGGTGAACGTCTATGAACCCGGTCCGGTCGGCGCCGACGAGGTGGCCGCGCTCGAGCTCTCGGTCGAGGTGTTCCGGGCCTGGGACGCCTCCCGCGGCGGCGGCCTCCAACGCAAGGCGGTGGTCGGCCAGTTGAACGAGGTGGGCGGCCTGCTGACGCACGAGCTGAACCCCGGGGTGAAGCAGCGGCTGTGGACGGTCGCCGCCAACCTCTCGGTGCTGGCCGGCTGGATGTCGCACGACGTGGGCCTCGAACCCACCGCGCAGCGGTACTTCGTGATCGCAGCCCAGGCCGCCCGGGAGGCCGGGGACCGTCCCCGGGCAGGAGAGGCGGTCTCCCGTGCGGCCCGCCAGATGCTGCACCTCGGCCGGGCCGACGACGCCCTGGAGCTGATGCAGCTCGCCCAGGCCAGCAGCGGTGACCGCGCCCTGCCGCAGACCAGGGCGATGCTGCGCACCATCGAGGCCTGGGCCCAGGCCTCGCTCGGCCGCTCGGAGGCCACCAGGAGGGTGCTGGGCGAGGCCGAGAAGCTCTTCGTCCAGCCGGCCGACGACCCGGCGCCGAGCTGGATGCTGCTCTTCGACGAGGCCGAGCTGCACGGTATGCAGGCCTTGGTCTACCGGACGCTCGCCGAGCACGACCCGGGCGCGGCCAAGTTGGCCGAGCTGCACGCGCGCCGAGCGATCGAGAAGCGGGCCATGAGCGGCCGGGAGCGCTCCGCCCTGATGGACCGGATCACCCTCGCCTCGGTCTACTGGATCTCCGGCGAGCCGGACGAGGCCCAGGTGCAGGCCAAGATGGCGCTGGCGGCGATCAACCAGACCTCCTCGATGCGGACCTGGGACCGGCTGCGAGAGATGTACCGGCTGTCGGCGAAGTACCAGGGCGTCCCGGCGGTGGCGGAGCTGCGGGACGAGATCCATTCGGTGATGCCGCCGAAGCCCCGCACGATCTGACAGGGTCCGCGGGCGGTATTCCGGTGGAGGCGCGGTAGTGGCTTGATCCAGTCGCTACCGCGCCGCTTCGATATCTGGAGTTGTGTGCGAACAGGGTGCGTCGTCGGAAGATTTCGGTACCGTTCCGGGTGGGATCGGTGCGGATGGTCCGCTTCCGGTGTCCCGGCGTCGGACCGCGGGTAGTCCTGCTCGGTCCTGTGTGCGTAAGGAGCGCCCAGGCGGTAACCTTCGGTGATTCCGGCGCCCGGGGCGCCCTTGCACGACCGACCAGTTAACCCCCGGCGACGGAAATCCCGTTGCCCACGACGACCGCCGCAACGGATGCTGACCTCATGTTCGAGCCAGTGATAGCGCCCAGCGCCAGCCTCCTCGGCCTCCTCCAGCGGGGCCGCGGTGACGGGCAGCTGCATGCGCTGGCAGCCGACCGTGCCGAGGCGCTCGCCGCCCTTGAGGAATGCGTCACCTGCGACCCGCGTGCCGATTGGCAGGTCGAGAACCGCTCCCTCTACTACGCCCGGCTGTACATGGAGCTGGAGGCTCCGCTCACCGGCCTCGAGCAGCATCTGCACGACCCCGCCGACGTCTTCGACCAGGACGAGGGTCGCACCGGCCTCGCCCTCGCGGTGCTCGGCCACCTCGCCGCCTACGGGCGCCGCGACGCCCTCGACCTGCTGCGCGGCTACACCGCCGTCGGCGCCAACTGGGCCTGGGCCCTGGACGAGCTGGCGCTGCGCGACGACGACCGCTCGCTGCTCTCGCTCGCACCCGCCGTGCTGGCCCGCTTCCCGGAGGACGAGCGCGGCGAGGCCGAGCTGCGTGCCGCGATCCGCTCCGCGTACGAACCGAGGCCGTGGCGGCTGTGGGCCGCCCACTACCCGCGGGTCGCCGCTGCGAGCGAGCAGTCCCCGTTCGACCTCTGGCAGCGCCAGCTCAACCGCAGCGGTGTCACTCCGGGCTGGAGCACCGCCGACGTGCTCGCCTGGGCCGACCGGTCGGAGCCGGGCGCGGCCGCGGTGACCGGCGAACCTCCGGAAGGCGGAGCGCTGGCCCGCAGGGCCGCGGCGGCCGCCCGCTGCCTCGCCGCCGTGGTCCGCCGCCCGGAGGACCACTACGCCGTGCTGGAGGCCGCCCTCGACGGCGCCCCCGGCGCCCGGATCGCCGCCCTGCGTTATCTGGTCGACCAGCAGGATCCCGGGGCGGCCGCCCTGATCGAGACCGCCGCCGCAGACATCGACGAGCGGATCGTCTGCGCCGCACTGGAACTGGTCAAGCGGATGCGCGGCCCCGAGGTCCTGGGCCACGCCCGCCGCTGGGCGGATCCGGACAACGGTGGCGCCGACAGCGTCCTCGGTGAGGCGGCCGTGCAACTGCTGGCCGACACCGGGGAACCCTGCGACGGCCCGCTGGTGGTCGCCGCGCTGCGCCGTTGGCTCTCGGTCCGCGGGGTGACCGGTGCCGGGCTCGGCGCCCTGGTCGACGGAGCGGGGCGGCTGGCCGCCGCGCACGCCGTACCCGCCCTGCGCCACATCTACGGTGAGGCGGCCTCCTCCGAGCTGCGCGGCCGCGCGGCCCAGGCCCTCGCCGTGACCGACCCGCACTTCGCCCGGGGTATCGCCGTCGAGTGCCTCTGGGACTGCGAGGAGTCCACCCGCGAACTCGCCGCCCGTCACGTCACCACCACCGGTGACGTCCGGGTGCTGGAGCGCCTGCGCCGCCTCGCCGCCGACCCGGCCGAGGAGGCCGAGGTCCACGCCGCGGTTCGCGGGCGGCTGACCGCGCGGGACCGTACCTGACGGGATCGTACGGAGGCGTACGCCGGGGGCGTGCGGCAGCGCGCGGTGGGCGCACCGGGGCACACCGGGGAGTGCGCGGGTGTGCGCGGGTGTCCGGAGGCCAGATCGGCGGTGGTTCGGGAGCGCCGACGGCGCGTGGAGGCCCTGTACCCGGTACGGCACCGGGTGGGGCATGATGACGGGGCTGTCCGGCCGATCCGTCCGCGGCCGTCCATGGGCTCCGTCCCGTACCCGAGCCCCGTGCCTCCTGGAGCAGCTGTCCTCATGAACCGTTCCCGTTCCCGGGTCCTGGCCCGTGTCGTCACTCCGATCGCCGCCCTGGCCGGTGTGCTCGCACTGACGGGCCCCGCGTCGGCGCATGTCGAGGTCGAGTCGGACGGGGCCCAGGCGCTCGCCGTCGGCGCGGTCGTCTCGTTCAATGCGGAGGGCGAGTCGGACACGGCGGGCATCAGCCAGATCCGCGTCGCACTGCCGGCAGGTATCGCGCCCGGGGACGTGACGCTCACCGACGGACCGCAGGGGTGGATGCTCACGCCCTCCGCCGACGGCTACACCGTCGCCAGCCCCGCGCTGGCGCCGTCGAAGGCCGCCGGCTACAAGATCAAGGTGCGGCAGCTGCCGGACGCCAAGGAGCTGGTGTTCAAGTCGCTGGTGACCTACACGGACGGCCACGTCGACCGCTGGATCGAACTCCCGCAGGGCGGGGCCACCCCGGAACATCCGGCGCCCGTACTCAAGTTGGCGGCCGCAGCCCCCGGAGCCACCCCGCTGCCGGCCGACCCGTCGGCTGTGCCCGCCACGCCGACCGCCACCGCCCCGGCCACCACCGCCGGTTCGGCTGGCGCCTCGACTGGCGCGTCCGCTCCTGTTTCCGCGTCCGCGTCCGCTGCGGCGCCCGCCTCCGCCTCCGCCTCGGCCACGGCGAAGGCATCCGGCAGCGGCTCGTCCTCCAGCAGTGTTCCCGTGGTCATCACGGTGGTGGTGGTGCTGGCCGCGGCCGTCGGCGGCATGGTCTGGTGGCGCCGCCGCGCTGCCGGGAACTGAGGCGCGCGGCAAGCCGGGTGCGCCGCAGAGCGACGTAGGTCCGAGCCGGGCGCCCCGGGCCGCGAGTCCGGCTCGGATCGCGCCTGCCGGGAGGCGTTGAAGCGGTCGCGCGCGTCAACAGAGCGTCAGGACGGCTCGAACTGCCGTTCTGTGGCCCGGTGTTGTGCGAGGCTGGCAGGGTGACGATCTCCGAGTTCCCACTGCGCTACGACAGCTGGTTCCTCCCGTTGGCCACCATGGTCGGTCTCGGGCGGCGCCGGGCGGGTGTCCGGGTCGGGGACGGCGCGGTCACGGTGCGGATCGGCTGGGCCTTTCGCGCGCGGATCCCGTTGGACGCGATCCGATCAGCCGGACCGGACAGCGGCTGGGTCACCGGTTGGGGCGTGCACGGCTTCGCCGGTCACTGGCTGGTCAACGGCTCGTCGAGGGGGCTGGTCCGGCTGGGAATCGACCCCGCGGTACGCGGATACGCGGTCCAGTTCCCGGTGCGGCTGCGGGAGTTGCGCCTGAGTCTCGAAATGCCTGACGCGTTCCTCGCGGCGCTCCGGAGGAACTGACCGGCTCCCGGTGGATGTGGTGCCCGCTGGAGGGGTCGGACCGCGCTGACTCGATGCCGCGGGCCGAGGCGATCCGCGGGTGCCGGAGCGGTTCGACGGGATCCGCTACGACGGTGGCGAGGACCTCCCGGTCCCGGATGACCGCCAGAGGTCGGCGCGCGGCGCGATCGGGTGGCACCGGACCGACGCACGGCCTGTCGGAACACGGTCCGGCAAGTGGGCTCGGTAGCGTGCGGGCCGTGTCGTCCGACCTCGGTGCCGCCGCGGTCGGCCCAGCCACCGGCTTGCCCGGTGACCGGAGCCGGAGCGGCCCCGGCCACCGGATCGGCGTCCGAAGGCCATCGGATTTCCGAGAATCCGAAAAAAACTTCTCCGGGGGTGTCGAATCCGGCGGACCTGCGGCGTCGTCCTGGATGAGGCCGCCGAACGAGCGGCCGATACCGACCAGGCCGATACCGACCGAGGAGTCACGATGCCCAAGTACATGCTGCTGAACTATCTGCCGACCAAGGGCGGCCCCGCGCCCGAGGAGATGCGGGAGCAGCACGCCCGATGGATGCGGTACGACCAGGACCTCAAGGAGGCCGGACTGTTCCTCGCCAACGACGGACTCGCCGGACCTGACGCGGCGACGACCGTCCGGGTGCGGGGCGGTGAGACCCAGCTGACCGACGGGCCGTTCGCGGAGACCAAGGAGTACCTGGCCGGCTACTTCCTGATCGAGGCGCCCGATCTCGACGTCGCACTGGAATGGGCCGCGCGGATGCCGAGCAGCAGCTATGGTTCGGTCGAGGTGCGGCCGGTCTGGGGCCAGGCCTAGGCGGCCGCGGCAGGACAGGAGTGGGATAGGGCGTGAGCTCGAACGACGCGTGGCGGCCGGCCGCAGAGCCTGTGGCACCGGCTGGTCCGGCCGCCGCCGTCGAACGCACCTTCCGCGCCGAACAGGGTGCGGTGCTGGCCACGTTGATCCGGCACCTCGGCGACTTCCAGCTCGCCGAGGACGCCGTTCAGGACGCGTTCGCGGCCGCGCTCGCCGCCTGGTCCGAGGACGGCATCCCGGCCAATCCGGGAGCGTGGATCACCGTGACCGCGCGCCGCAAGGCGATCGACCGGCTGCGGCGCGAACGGGCCATCGCCGACCGCGCCGCACGGCTGGCCGAGCTCGCGCGCCTCGACGCCCAGGAGCACCGCCCGGAACACGGAGCCGACGAGGGCGGTGAGGTCGTCGACGACCGACTGCGGTTGATCTTCACCTGCTGCCACCCCGCCCTCGCGATGCCCGCCCGGGTGGCGCTGACACTGAAGACGCTCGGCGGCCTGGGCACCGGGGAGATCGCCCGGGCCTTCCTGGTCTCCGAGACCACGATGGCCCAGCGACTGGTACGGGCCAAACGCAAGATCGCCGAAGCCGGCATCCCGTACCGGGTGCCGAGCGGTGCGGCGCTGCCCGGGCGGCTGGAGGGCGTGCTGTCCGTGGTGTACCTGATATTCAACGAGGGGTACGGAGCGGCGGAGGGCGACCGGTTGGTCCGGGGCGAGCTGTGCGGTGAGGCGATCCGGCTGGGGCGGCTGCTCGCTGCCCTGATGCCCGAGGACGCCGAGGTGCGCGGTCTGCTGGCGCTGATGCTGCTGCACGACGCCCGCCGCGACGCCAGGCTCGACGCCGACGGCCGCTACGTCCCGCTGGACCGGCAGGACCGGTCCCGGTGGGACCGGGACCGGATCCGGGAGGGGCTCGGCACGCTCGACGCCGCGATGGCGCTGCGCCGCCCGGGCCCGTACCAGTTGCAGGCCGCGATCGCCGCGCTGCACGTCGAGGCACCCAGAGCCGAGCAGACCGATTGGGCGCGAATCGCCGGGCTGTACCTGGCACTCGGCCGCCTGTCACCCTCACCGGTGATCGAGGTCAACCGCGCGGTCGCGCTCGCCCGGGCGGCCGGCCCCTCGGCCGGCCTGGAGGTGCTCGCACCGCTGCTCGACGACTCCCGGCTGGCGCGCTACCAGCCGCTGCACGCGGCCCACGCCGAGCTGCTGCGGCAGGTCGGAGACCGCGAGGGCGCGGCCCGGGCCTACCAGCACGCACTGTCGCTGACCGGCAACGCGGTCGAGCGGGCCGAACTGGAGCGTCGGCTCGCCGAGTTGGGGGAGTAGCCCGGCCGCCGGACGCGGCTCGGGCGGCGGGGCGACGGCGGGCCGCGGCCTCCGACCGGCCCGGCCGCAGGCACCGGCGACGGTGTGCGGCCCACCGGGCACCTCCCCGGCGCAGCACCTGACCACATCGCGGCAGGCCGTTGAACCGCTTCGACTGCTGGCAGGAGCCCGTGGTGCTGCTCTCTTGCCGGCCCTGGGGCTTGCCCGCCCTCGTCTCAGGTGCCGGGCCGGACCCGGGGGCCGCGCAGCGGGGCGAACCGCAGCGGGGTGCCGGGGCGGGCCTGGGCGGCTGCGGCGAGGTCGGTGGCCGGGACGACACCGATCACCGGGTAGCCACCGGTGGTCGGGTGGTCGGCGAGGAAGATCACCGGAAGGCCGTTCGGCGGGACCTGTACCGACCCCAACATCACTCCCTCGCTGGGGAGTTCGTCCTCGCGGGTTCTGGCCAGCGCCGGTCCCTCCGTGCGCAGCGCGATCCGGTTGCTGGCCGTCGCCACCCGGTAGCGGGCGCGCGCCAGCCCCGCGAGCGCCTCGGCGGTGAACCAGTCGGCCCTCGGGCCCGGGCGCAGGCGTAGCACCAGTTCGACCGGGGGAGCGGGCAGCGGGGCCACGTCCACCGCGGGGTAGGGCCCGACCGCCGGTCCGACCGGCAGCACCTGGCCGGCCGCCAGCGGTGCGGGGCCGAGCCCGGACAGCAGATCGGTCGAGCGGCTGCCGAACACCTCGGACACCGCGAGCCCGCCGGCCACCGCCAGATAGCTGCGCACGCCGTACGTGGCGGGCCCGACCTCGACCACCGCCCCCGCCGGTACCGCGACCGGCGCACCCCACGCGGTCGGACGCCCGTCCATCCGCACGGGTGCGGGCGCGCCGGTAACCGCGACGAGCAGCGGGGAGAGGGCCTTCACCGCGACGCCGCCCACGGTGGTCTCCAGAGCCGCCGTGCCCGACGGGTTGCCGACCAGCCGGTTCGCCGTCCGCAGGGCGGGCTCGTCCAGTGCGCCGCCGCGCGGTACGCCGAGGTGTGCCACACCACGCCGCCCGAGGTCCTGGACCGTTGTCAGCGGGCCGGGGCGCACGACGAGCAGGCCGTTCAACGAGCCTCCTCCTGGTCCGTCGGGTGGCTGGTCGGCGGGAGCAGGCCTGCCGGTGCCTGCGGTCGGCCGCTCAACGGGCGCCCGCTCATCGGTGGTCCGTTGCCCGGCCGCTCGTTGCCCGGCTGCCCGCCGGTGGGAGGCGACTGCCGCTCAGGGTGTCCGGAACCGGGACGAACCGTACCCGGACGCCCGGGGCGAGCAGGGCGGGAGGGTCGCGCCGGACGTCCCAGAGCGTCAGCGTGGTGCGGCCGAGGAGCTGCCAGCCGCCGGGGGAGGAGTGCGGGTAGACCCCGGTGAACGATCCTGCCAGCGCGACCGATCCGGCCGGCACGGAGCTGCGCGGGGTCTCGCGGCGGGGCAGTTCATAGCATTCGGGCAGACCGGTCAGATAGCCGAAGCCCGGGGCGAAGCCGCAGAACGCCACCCGGTACTCCGGTTCGCTGTGGATCCGCACCGCCGCCTCAGGCGAGACGCCCCAACGCGCCGCGATCTCGGCCAGATCGGCGCCGTCGTAGACCGTCGGCACCTCGACCAGCGGGCCCTCGGCGGCCGGGTGCAGCGGAACCGTCCACTCGGCCAACTTCCGTAGCAGTAGCGGGCGGTCGGTGACGCCGTCCAGCAGGACGGTGCGCGCGGCGGGCACGATCTCGGCTATCTCCGGGAGTTCGTCCCGCCGGGCCAGCAGCTCGATGTACAGGGCGGTCACCCGCTCGATCCGGTCGGTCTCCACGAGCAGTGCGTCCTCGCCGACCTGACGTAATGTCAAACCTTCTGCCATGTTCCGCTACCCCCGCCATAGCCACCAACCGCCGCTTCCTGGCCGTGCCCGTGCCCGTGCCCGCGTCCGTGCCCGTACCGGTCGCCCACCCCTGCTGGTCCGCTTGTCCGCCTGTCAGCCCGCGCCGTTGCCCGTGCCGGGGTGTGTCAGGCGAACGGTTCGACCCGTACGCCGGCAGAGGCCAGCGCTCCGCGTACTCGCCAGGCGAGTTGGGCCGCGCCCGGGGTGTCGCCGTGCACGCAGAGCGAACGGGCCTCGACGGCGACGGGTTCCCCGCCGACGGCGGTGATCAGGCCGTCCCTGGCGATGCCGACGGCGCGCGCGATCACTGCCTCCGGGTCGTGCACCACGGCGTCCGGGTCGCGCCGCGGGACCAGGGTGCCCGCCCAGGTGTACGCCCGGTCGGCGAACGCCTCGGCGACCACCGGCAGTCCGACGCCCTCGGCCACCGCCAGTAGCCGGGACCCGGGGAGGCCGAGCACGGGCAGCGGCCCGTCGCACACCGCTCCCGCCCGCAGCACCCCGGCCACCACCGCCTCGGCCTGCTCGGAATCGCCCACCACCTTGTTGTAGAGCGCGCCGTGCGGCTTCACGTACGAGACCCGGGAACCGGCCGCTCGGGCGAAGACCTGGAGAGCGCCGATCTGGTAGGCGATCTCGTCGGCCAGTTCCTCCGGCGGTACGTCCATCGCCCGGCGGCCGAAACCTGCGAGGTCGCGGTAGGAGACTTGGGCGCCGATGCGTACCCCGCGCTCGGCGGCCAGCGCGCAGACCCGGCGCATGATCGAGGGGTCGCCGGCATGGAAACCGCAGGCCACGTTGGCGCTGGTGACTACGGAGAGCAGGGCCTCGTCGTCGGTCAGGTCCCAGCGTCCGAACCCCTCGCCGAGATCCGCATTGAGATCGATCACCGCATCGGCCACGCCACGCCCGCCTCCCGCGTCATGCTGCCGCGTCTGCCCACGCCCGCTGTTCGGGTTGATCGTAGGGCCTGGCCGGTGGCAGGGGTGAGTGTGACCCGGCGACGGAGCGTGCGACGGGCCCTCGCGCGCTCCCCCAACCGATGGATAGCCGTCCAGGTGCACGGGCTGCTCCGCTGTGCGGAAGCTGGTACGAGGGCGGCCCACCGGCTCACCACGGCGCCACTCGCCGTCCGTCGACGGACACGCGCCCCGTCCCCCGAGCCCCGTCCGCGGTCCGCACCTCAGGGGCCGGGCTGCCGACGGGGCGCGGTCAGGCTGTCAGTGGGGTACCCGGCGCCGTGGTGGCCGCCCGCTCGAGTCGCCGGATCGCGCGCAGCACGATCAGCAGCGGCACCACGCCCACCACGCCGAAAGACATATCGACGAATCTCCATGCCAGCGGAATGCCGCGCAGTGGGCCGCAGATCAGCGCCAGCGGAATGATCCCGGCGCAGGCGGTCACCGCCCACCTGACCACCCAGACGTTGCGCACCGGGTTCTGGATCGGTCCCCAGAAGGCCGCCGCGATCACCAGGTGCGCGAAGGCGAGCCAGTCGGTGCCGTAGGCGAGGAAGGGGTAGCGGGCGTTGGTGTCGGCCAGCCCGTCGCGGATCCGCTCCGCCCAGGCGGTCGCCGCCGGGAAGGCGTGGCCGACCGGTGAGCCGCCGATCAGCTCGGCCAGCCAGCGTGACTCGGTCTGCAGCGGGAAGGCGGTCAGCCCGCTCAGCACCAGGCAGACCACGAAGATCCACAGCCAGGTCCTGATCCGGCGCAGCTCACCGGCTCCGGCCGCACTGCCCGCGGCTGCGGCACCCCCGCAGTCGGCCGCACCACCCCCGCCCCGGCGCCCGCCGTCCCCGCCATCCCCGCGCAGTACCCGCTCGCCGGCCGTCGCGGCACCATCCAGGTTTCCCATACCAAGCCCCCACCTGTCCGAACCTGTCCGAGCGGCGGCCGGAGGACATCGTCCGGCCGCTCCGCAGCCGACTGTAGACCTGGAATTGAACGCGTTCAACTTCACTGTGGGCGTCTTTCGCGTCCCCGGCGTCCGGGATGGCCGGACTCGTTTCGGACCTTGCCGGTGCGAACCTCTAATCTTGTCCCCCGTGACCGCCATCGCAGATCAGAGCGCCGAGACCGAGCTCCGGCCGCCCGCCGCAGCCGCCCGGCCAGCCCCGGGCCCGGCCGCCGACGAAGGGCTCGCCCGTCGGCTCAAGGCACTGGCCTGCACGGCCCCGCTGCACGACCTCGACAGCCGCAAGGTCAACCTCGCTGGCGAGTACAGCTCGTACACCATGGCCGAGATCGGCCTGGCCGTGATCGACCTGGTCACGCTGAACATGGACTTCGACACCGGTGCCGACCGCGACACCGTGCTCGCCCGCCTGCTGCCCCGGGTCGCCGCGCAGAACCCCGCCCGCACCGCCACCGAGCACGAGCGGGTGGCCCGCTGGGTGCTGGAGTCGCTGATCAACGTCGGCAGCGTCGACCGCGGCTTCCGCATGGTCTACGGCACCTTCGCCGCCGACGGCGGGTACGTCAGGCGCGACTACGACTTCAAGCTGATCGAGGAGGTGCCGGGCCCCGACGGCGGCGTCTACCTGCGCACCACCGACGAGGCGGTCAACGTCCTGGTCGGCGCGCTCGACACCGACGTGACGTCCGCTCAGATCGCCGCCGAGGTCAAGCTGGAGGTGCTGATCAGGCGCGGCCGCCTCGCCGACGCCCAGCTCGCCGCCGAACAGGCCCGCTACCGCACCGTCCAGTACGCCGAGACGCTGCGCCGCGCCCTGGAGGCCACCCGGCGCAACGTCCGCGCGGTGGACTGGATGCAGGCCATTCCCGACCTGATCGACGAGGCCCTGGACCACATCGCCGACCGCTACCGGCACGAGAACGCGATCCTCACCAACATCCGCAAGGCCCGAGACGAGGCCGAGGGGTCGGAGCACAAGCGCCGTGCCGCCGAGCTGGTCGACATCGTCAAGGACTGCATCCGCCGCCACACCCAGCTGCAGACCCGGCTGCTGGAGGCCGGCCCGCTGTTCCGTGCCGAGCAGGACCGCCAGGCCTTCGCCGCGCCCAGCGCCCGCAGCGGCATCGACCTCTACGGCCAGCTGTTCGCCCCGCTGCTCGGCCTGCCGGTAGCCGACGCCACCCGGCCGACGGACGCCTTCTTCACCCGCGGCATCGGCTTGCGCACCCCGGTCTCGGTACGCGTCACCGACCTGGTCGACCTGCTGCTCACCCCGCCCGTCGAGCGCGAGCACCTCGGCGCCGAGCTGCCCGACCCCGACCTGATCGCCACCCCGGACGACAGCCGCTTCTCCGAGGCCCAGCTGGAGGCCGCGCTGGAGCTGCTCGACCTCCCGGCCGACGCCCCCCGCCGGCTCTCCGGCCTGCTCGCCGAGGCTCGCCGCCAGGATCCGGAACTTCCTTACCTGGTCGCCCTGTTGGCCGTGCACGCGGCTAGCCCGCCGGTCGGTACGGCCTACCGGCAGGGCGAGGAGCGCCTGCTCTTCGCGGTCGACGACGGCACCCGGCTGGACGACCCGGAGTTCGGCGGCGCCGACCTGATCGTCGGCAGCGCCCTGCTGGACGCCGCCGGCATGGCGGCCGACCGCAAGGACGCGAGCTGATGGCTCGCCGCCAGCCATCGGCGCACCGTCAGCCTCCGCCGGCGGTACCCCGGCCGGCCGCGCGCCGGAAGAACCCCGCAAGCCGTCCAGTCCTCCCTCGTACCATCCGCAAGGAGCACCACCCGTGATCACTCACCCGGACGCGACCTGGGCGCCCGACCCCGAGCCCGCCCCGGCGCCGATCACGCCCGCCGACGTGGCCGATGCCGCGCGGCTGGTCTCCTTCGGACTGCAGGCGAAGCTGCTCCCGGCCCGGGACGCGGAGTACGCCGAACTGATCCGCCGGCACCGGGAGGATCCGCCGTTCGCCCGGCTCGCCGACGCCGTCGCGACCGGCATGGGCCTGGTGGTGCTGGAGGTGTCCCCGCGCGCGGGCATGGCCGTCGCCGCCGCCGAGGAGTCCGTCTTCGCGGTCCGGATGGGCGACTACTCCCGCCGCGCCGCCGCCGAGTCCACCGACCGCTTCCTGCACGGCCTGGCCCACCTGGCCATCGCCGCGATGGCCTTCCCACGCCCGGAGGACCTGTCCGACGACGGCTACCTCGGCCGGGTCAGCGTCAACGGCGTGGACGCCTTCGTCCGCCAGGCATGCCGACGGCTCGAACAGCAGGCCGAGGCCGCGGGCGCCAACACCGACCCGGCCAGCGACGCACCGGGCCTGGAGTCCGCCTGGCGGGTGTGGGCCCGCCGCAGCGCCACGGGTGCCACCAAGGACGCCCGCCGCCTGGCCGGCTCCACCATCGGCATCGTCTCCAAGGCGGTGCTCTTCCTGGTCGACTCCGGCTTCCTGCAGAAGGTCTCGGACGACTCCGGCGGCACCTACCGCACCACCGCGCGCTACCAGCTCCAGGTCCGCGACCTGGCGGGCAGCGCCGCGATGGCCGAACTGCTGGAACTCGGTGTGGTCGCCGTCAGCGACGGCACCGCCAGCCTGCTGCCCGCGGACGACAGCGAGGAGCTGGTCGCCGACGCCGGCCTGCCCTTCCACTCCCTCTGATCCACCGCCACCGCCCGCCGACCCTGACCACCCCGACCCCCCGTCACTGGAGAACCGCCGCACATGTACGAGCTCAACCGGGTCCGCCTCTACTCGATCGGACCGGCCGGCGCCCGCTACGCCGACACGGTGCTCGACCTGCGCGGTGTCGGCGAACCGGTGCCCGAGCCCGTGCCGCAGCAGATCGGCCTGTTCGGTGAGGACCCGGAGGGTCCGCAGCGCCGCCCCGCCCCCGCCGGCGTGCTGTTCCTGGAGAACGGCGGCGGTAAGTCCGTCCTGCTCAAGCTGATCTTCTCCGTGATGCTGCCCGGCCACCGAAACACCCTGGGCGGCGCCAGCTCCGGCGTGCTGCGCAAGTTCCTGCTCGCCGACGACTGCGGGCACGTCGCCCTGGAGTGGCAGCACACCGTCACCGGCGAGCTGATCGTGGTCGGCAAGGTCAGCGAGTGGCGCGGCCGCCAGGTCTCCTCCGACCCGCGCAAGTTCGCCGAGCTCTGGTACTCCTTCCGCCCCGGCCCCGGCCTGACCCTGGACTCGCTCCCGGTCGCCGAGCGGATCAACCTGGCCGACCAGAGGGCCCGTGGCCGCCGCCGCACCATGAAGGGCTTCCGCGACGCCCTCACCGAGACCGGCAAGGCGCACCCGTACCTCGACCTCACCTTCGAGGACGGCCACGACCGCTGGACCGAGCACCTGGGCGAACTCGGCCTCGACCCCGAACTCTTCCGCTACCAGCGCGAGATGAATGCCGACGAGGGTGAGGCCGCCGGCCTCTTCGCGGTCAAGCACGACTCCGACTTCACCGACCTGCTGCTGCGCGCCGTCACCGACACCCGCGACACCGACGGCCTCGCCGACCTGGTCCACGGCTTCGCCGCCAAGCTCGGCCGCCGCGCCGAACTCACCGCCGAACGCGACTTCACCGCCGGCTCGCTCGACCTGCTGCAGCGGATCGTCGACTGCACCACCGCCCGGGAGAGCGTCCGCGAGACGCACCGCACCGCCGAGCGCCGCACCCGCCGACTCGCCCATGCCCTCGCCACCCGCGCCGCCGCCGAACGCGACCGTGCCCAGGACCTCGCCATCGAGGTCGCGGCCGCCGCGAGCGCCGTCACCGCCGCCGAGGCCGACCGCACCCGGCACTCCCTGATCGTCGCGGAGCTGACCCACCGCCACGCCACCCTCGGGCTCGCCGCCGCGACCGCCGAGGCCGCCGCGCTGCGCCGCGAGCTGACCGACGCCCGTACGCTGCACTCCGCCTGGCAGGCCGCCGAGGCGGTGCTGCGCCACCGCGCGGCCGCCGACCGGGTGGCCCGGGTCGCCGCTGCGATCCGCGAGGCCGAGCTGGACGCCGCCCCGGCGCTCGCCGCCCGCGCCAAGGCCGCCGGTGCGCTGGCCCGGGCGCTGGAGAGCGCCGCCGTCGCCGCCGAGACCCGCGCCGACCAGGAGGAGCTG
The DNA here is from genome assembly GCF_053598215.1 of Kitasatospora sp. NPDC001175. NCBI lineage: Bacteria > Bacillati > Actinomycetota > Actinomycetes > Kitasatosporales > Streptomycetaceae > Kitasatospora > Kitasatospora sp. NPDC001175. The sequence continues at coordinate 60,954 of NZ_JBSFJU010000037.1, forward strand.
CGCGCCGAGGAGCTGCAGTCCGACGGCGCCGCCGCGCAGGCCGAGGCCACCGCCGCCGCCACTGCCGCACAGAAGGCCCGCAGCGAGGACGAGCACCTGCGCCAGCGCCTCGCCGAGGTCGAGCAGGAGACCCAGGCCGCCGTCGAGGCCGGCTGGATCGACGCGGACGCCGACGAGCCGGACCCGGCCCGAGCCGCCCTGTTCGCGGCCGACGCCGAGAAGGCCGCCACCAGCGCACTGGAGCAGGCCCGGGCCGCCGCCGAGCAGACCGCCGCCCGGGTCCGGGAGACCTCGGCCCTGGCCGCCAAGGCCGAACTCGCCGCCGCCCGGGCCGCCGACGCGCACACCGCCGCCCGCCGCGCCCTGGGCGGCGAGCAGCGGACCGCCGCGCTGCTCGCCGCCGAGGAGCGCCTCGCCGACCTGCTCTCCCTGACGCCGTACCAGGAGGGCGCCGAGGAGGGCGAGGGCTTCCTCACCCCCGCCGTCCTCGACGTCAACGCCGACGACCTGCGCGAGCAACTCGACCAGGCCATCGCCACCGCCGAGCGGACCCTCTTCGACCTCCGCACGGCTGCCGCCGAGGACTCCCGCATCCTGGCCGCGCTCGGCGACGGCGGGCTGCTGCCGCCGGGCCCCGACGTGCTCGCCACCGTGGAGTACCTCGGTGAGCACGGCGTGCCCGCGCTGCCCGGCTGGCGCTACCTGGCCCAGTCCGTCGACCCGGCCGACCACGAGGCGATCCTCGCCGCCCGGCCCGAACTGGTCGACGGCGTGGTCGTCACCGACCCCAACTCGCTCGACCGCGCCCGCGAGGCCCTGGGCAACGCCGCCCTGCTGCCGCGTTCCACCGTCGCCGTCGGCACCGCCGCCTCGCTGATCGCCCCGATCACCGACGAGCCCGCCTTCTTCCTGGTGCCACCGAACCCGGCCATGCACGACGAGAACGCCGCCGACGGCGAGCGCCGCGAACTGCGCGCCCGCGCCATGGCTCGCGAGGAGCACATCCGCGAACTCGCGGCCCGGCTCGGCCACGACCGCGCCCTCGCCGCCCGCCTCGCCTCCTGGCACGCCAGCTGCCCGCCCGGCACCCTCGCCGAACTCGCCGAAGCCGTCCAGGCCGCTGCCCTCGCCGCCGAGAGCGCCGCCGCCGAACTCGCCACCCTGCGTGCCGAGCACGCCGAGGCCGAGACCGACCACGCCGCGGCCGCCGCCATCCACGAGGACCACCGGGAGAGTGCCCAGCGTGCCCGTCGCCGCGCCGACGCCCTGGCCGGACTCGCCTTCCGGCTGCGCGAACGCGCCAACTGGGCCCGCCGCCGCCGCGAACTCACCGAGGACGCCGCCGAGTGCGACCGCCGCCAGGCCGCCTGCGCCGAGCGCGCCCGCACCTGCGACGAGGACCGCCGCGCCGCTCAGCGCGCCGCCGACGACGCCCGCCGCACCGCCCGCACCCTGCGCGCCGAACGCGCCGAGATCTCCGCCGGCACGGAGATCATCGAACCCGACGAGGCCCCCGCCTCGCTGCCCGCCCTGCGCGAGGCCTACCGAGCCGCCTCCCAGCTCTACGAGAAGGTCGGTGTCGGCGCCGACCTGCGTGCCGAACAGGCCCGCGCCGAAGGCGACGAGGCCGCGGCCGCCGCCGAGCTCGACCGCCTCACCAACAAGGTCCGCACCCGCGCCGAGGAACTGCTCTCCAGCCCCGACGGCGCCGACGGCCCCGCCCGCCAGGCCGCCGCCGCGCGGGCCGAGGGGCTGGTCGCCACCATCGAGGCCCGGTCCGCCACCGCCAGCGAGCAACTCGGCCGCCTGCGCGGCGAGGTCGAGCGCTCCGCCCCCGCCGACGGCGCCGAGTGCCACACCGAACTGCCCGAGGACCTGGTCCCCACCGACCCCGAGCACGCCCAGACCCTGCTGCGCACCGCCACCTCGCTGCTGGCCGAGCGCCGCGAGCAGGTGGAGACGGCCCGCCTCGAGTACGCCGACCTCCAGCGCACCCTGGACGCCGCCCAGAGCGCCGCCGCCGACTTCGACGAGGCTGCGGCCGGGCTCCGCGACGGCCTGCGCGACAACCCCGAGGAGACGGAGCAGAGTTCGGACCCGTACCTCGGCGGCCTCGCCGAGGCCCGCAGCGCCGCCACCGAGACCCGTCGCAGCCTGCGCGCCGCCGCCACCGAGCTGAGCGCCGCCGAACTCGCCGTCCGCGACGCCGCCGACGCCCTGATCCGGCACGCCAACGCCGCTCGCTACGAGGCCGTGCGCACCCCCGCCCGCCAGCAGATCCGCGAACTCCCGGCCGCCACGCTGCCCGACCACGCGGCCGCATGGGCCGCCGCCTTCGCACCCCGACTGCGCGTCCTCAGCGACGAGTTGGCGCAGCTGGAACGCAACCGGGGCTCCATCGTGGACCGCCTGCGCGGCCTGGTGGAGAGCTCGCTGGCCACCCTGCGCGCCGCCCAGCGCCTGTCCCGGCTGCCCGACGGCCTGGGGGAGTGGTCCGGCCAGGAGTTCCTGCGGATCCGCTTCGAGGACCCGGACCACGCCGTGCTGGTCGAACGCCTCGGCGAGGTCATCGACGAGGCAACCCGCGCCGCCGTCAAGAAGAACTCCGACCTGCGCCGGGACGGAATGTCCCTGCTGCTGCGCGGAGTCGCCGCCGCCATCGGTCCGAAGGGCGTCAGCGTCGAGATCCTCAAGCCGGACGCGGTACTGCGCGCCGAACGCGTCGGCGTCGGCCAGATGTCGGACGTGTTCTCCGGCGGCCAGCTGCTCACCGCCGCCATCGCGCTCTACTGCACGATGGCCGCGCTGCGCGCCAACGACCGCGGCCAGTCCCAGCTCCGGCACGCCGGAACGCTCTTCCTGGACAACCCGATCGGCCGGGCCAACGCCACCTACCTGCTGGAGCTCCAGCGCGCGGTGGCCGACGCCCTGGGCGTCCAGCTGATCTACACCACCGGTCTGTTCGACACCACGGCGCTGGCCGAGTTCCCGCTGGTCATCCGCCTGCGCAACGACGCCGACCTGCGGGCCGGCCTCAAGTACATCTCCGTCGAGGAGCACCTCCGCCCCGGCCTCCCGGCCCCCCAGGACCCGGAGGGCCCCACCATTCACGGCGAGATCACCGCGACCCGGATGTTCAAGCGGCCCGCGGAGCCGGCGACCGTCTGAACGACTTCCCAGCGGTGAGGAGTTGCAGCGACAGGGGCATGGAGAGCCGTTCACGGCGCTCCATGCCCCTGCTGCTGCGCGACTCGGGCGGGACTGGGGTGCCGCCGCTCCGGTGGGCGGGAAGCGGTGTCCGGAGCGGCGGTCAGGAGGCCGGCGATCGGCTTGAAGAATTCTTCACATTCATAGATCCTGTACGCGTGACCGACGTGTTCGCCGAGGAACTGCGCGACCAGCTCGCCCAGGCGAGGCTGGACCTCGCGGCAGCCCGCGAGGCCGGGGACGAGGACGGGATCGATGCGTACCGGGGCCGGATCACCGGGCTGCTCCGCATCGCCGCCCGCCACAGCATCACGGTTCCGCACGAGCCGGACGACGACGTAGGGGACGAGGACTGAGCATGCCGGTACCGCTGTACCAGGCCAAGGCGGAGTTCTTCCGCACCCTCGGTCACCCGGTCCGGATCCGCGTTCTCGAACTCCTCCAGGACGGCCCGCGGCCGGTTCGCGAACTCCTCACCGAGATCGACATCGAAGCATCCAGCCTCTCCCAACAGCTCGCCGTGCTGCGCCGCACCCAGCTGGTCACCGCGACCCGCGAGGGAAACACCGTGGTGTACGAGCTGAGCACCCCCGACGTGGCGGAGCTGCTCGGCGCCGCACGCCGAATCCTCACCGCCCTGCTCGCCGACCAGGGCACACTGCTCGCCCAGCTGCGCGGCGGCGCGGCCGCCGAACCCCAGGGAGCCCACCGATGACGGACGCCAAGGCGGAGGAGAAGAGCCGCCGCAAGGCGATGCTGACCAGGGCGCTGATCTACATCGCGGCGACCCACATCTGGGCGGGCTTCATGATCCTGCTCTTCACGCTCGGCAAGCGCTGACGCCCTCGGGCGCGCTACGGGGACCGTTCAGGCCGCCTCGCCGGGCCGTCCCCGCTTCGCCGGGACCCGTTCCGACCGCCCCGCCGTCCGGACACTGCTCCACGCGGGCCCGCTGGGCCAGCGCGGCGTTCAGCACGCCGTCCAGCAGGCCGGGGAAGAGCGGTTCCAGATCCTCCGTGCGCAGCATGCTCATCCGGGCCGTCCCCCTGCGGAACTGGCGGATCACGCCCGCCTCGCGCAGCACCTTGAAGTGGTGGGTGGTGGTCGACTTGCTCACCGGCAGGCCGAACGCCTGGCAGGCCATCTCGTGCCGGTTGACCGCCAGTTCGGTGACGATCTGCAGCCGTACCGGGTCCGCGAGGGCGTGCAGCACCGCCTCCAGGCGGATCTCCCCGCAGGTGGGCTCCGGCAGTACGGCCTGGTCTCCGGTGGCTGCGATGGTCTCGGTCACTCCTCGATAGTACGAGAGGAATAGTAGTTTGACAGGTGTCGTACTACGAGAGATATCGTACGAGTGTCTCCATGAACCCCTGCGCGTCCGTCCTAGGAGCAGCCGTGAGTGCACTCTTCGAGCCGATCACCCTCCGATCGCTGACCATCCCCAATCGGATCTGGTTGGCACCGCTGTGCATGTACTCGGCCGCCCCCGAGGGGCCCGAGGCCGGTGTCGCCACCGACTTCCACCTCGCACACCTGGCCACCCGCGCGGCCGGCGGGGCCGGACTGGTGATGGTCGAGGCCACCGCAGTGCGCCCCGACGGGCGGATCACACCCTACGACCTGGGCCTGTGGAACGACCGGCAGCAGGAGCAGCTCGCCCGGGTCGCCGCACTCGTCAAGCAGCACGGCTCGGTGCCCGCCATCCAGCTGGCGCACGCCGGGCGCAAGGCCTCGCACGACCGGCCCTGGCTAGGCGGTGCGCCGCTCCCGGCGGACGGGCTCGGCTGGCAGACGGTCGCCCCGTCCCCGATCGGTTTCTCCGCCGGCGGGCCGGTGCCGCACGAGCTGACGGTCGACGAGATCCAGGAGCTGGTCCAGGCCTTCGCCGACGCCGCCAAGCGGGCGCTGGGGGCGGGCTTCCAAGTGGCCGAGATCCACGGCGCCCACGGCTACCTGATCCACGAGTTCCTCTCTCCGCTCAGCAATCACCGCACTGACGGCTACGGCGGCGACTTCGCCGGGCGCGCCCGGTTCGCGCTGGAGGTCGTCGCGGCGATCCGCGCCGTGTGGCCCGAGGAACTGCCGGTGGTCTTCCGGGTCTCCGCCACGGACTGGGTCGACGACCGGCCGAGCTGGACGCCCGAGGAGACCGTCCTGCTGGCCAAGGAACTCCAGGCGGCCGGCGTGGACCTGCTCGACGCCTCCTCCGGCGGGCTCGTCCCCGACGCCAGGATCCCGGTCGGCCCCGGCTACCAGGTGCCGTTCGCCGATCAGGTGCGCGCGGCCACCGGCCTGGCCACCAGCGCGGTCGGCCTGATCACCGACCCCGTCCAGGCCGAGGAGATCCTCACCAGCGGCAAGGCCGACGTGATCACCCTCGGCCGCGAACTCCTCCGCAACCCCTACTGGCCGCTCCACGCGGCCCAGCGGCTCGGCGTCACCCCCGACTGGCCGGTCCAGTATGGCTACGTGCTGAAGCGCTGAGCGACTGAGGGGGCCAACCATCGGTGGCTGAACCGCAGTTGGGCGATCCAGGTGCAGCACTGCTCCTACCGTGAGGGGCGCGGCGGTCAGCCATCCGCCGCCGCAGCGCACTTCGGTGAACGCGCTGGCACGCTGTCCGTTCGGTCGGGGGATCCGTGCGGCCAGCTCCCCCGACCGAACGGACCGTTCCCCGCGCCCCGGCGCGATCCACGGCCGACGCCCGGATCAGTACTGCAGCGGCGCCCGGCTCCTGTCCGGGCGCCGCTTCGCGTAGCGGCTTCCGGACATCGGCGAGGCCGAGTTGGGCCTGCTCATCCGCTGCGCCGCGATCTGACGCGAGATGAAGATCTCCAACAGGCACCAAGCGGTGGCGAACACACCCACGCCGGTGGCCAGCAGCGCCGGCGCCAGCAGCCAACTCCCCGCGTACGAGGCCAGCGTCGCCACCATCAGCGTGACCAGGGTGCACGAGAGACTCATCCAGGCCCGAACGGCGGCCGACCGTACCTCGTCCGGTAGGCGACGGCGTGCAGCGGACATCCAGACCCCCAAGGCGCGGACGAACGGCGACCGAGAACCGAGTTGGCGCACTCCTCGCCACGATGCGCCCCTCGTGCACGCGATGCGCCGCGAGCAAGAATGGCGCACCCCCGGCGGGGGCGGACACGCCCCCGGTACGGATGACGCGCCGTCCTGTCGACGGCGCGCCGTGCGCCACCCGAGCGACACCTTGCCCCGTTCCGCGCCGGTCATGCCCGAAAACCGCCGGACCATGGCAAGAACGGGCAGGCGACCAGGCGGATACGGTCAGCCCAGGGTGGCGTCCAGTTCCTCGAGCGCCCCCACCACGATCGTGCGCATCGACTGCTCGGCCAGCTCCGCGTCGCCCGCGCAGATCGCGTCCGCCACCTCCCGATGCAGCCGAACCGCGTACGGTCTCGGCTGGTGCGGCATCAGCTGATGCTCTGTCCGGCCGGTCAACACAGCGCCGACGGTGTCGCCGAGATGCGCGAACATCTCGTTCCCGGACGCTTTCAGGATGGTCGCGTGGAAGGCGATGTCGTGCTTCAGGAAGGTCTTCAGATCGGCTGCACGGGCGGTGACGGTCAGCTCGACGGCCAGCGCACTCAGCTCGCGCCGCTGGTCGTCGGTGGCGTGACGGGCCGCCAGTCCTGCGGCGGCCGGCTCGACCGCCACCCGCAGCGAGCCGAGCGAACGCAACTGGGCCGAGCGGTCCGCCCCGGCGAGCCGCCAGCGGATCACCATCGGGTCGAACACGTCCCAGCCCGACTTCGGCTGGACGGTGATGCCCACCCGACGCTTGGGCGCAACCATCCGCATCGACTCCAGGATCCGCACCGCCTCGCGAACCACCGTGCGGGAGACGCCGTACCTGGCCTCCAGCTCCTCGCTGCGCAGCACCGTGCCGGCCGGGATCTCACCGGAGGCGATGGCTGGTCCGAGGTCTGCGAGGAGGCGGCCGGGCAGGCCCTGGATGTCCATCCGTCCAGGGTAGAGGGCGCAGCCCCGGCGGTAGATCGTCAGGCATAGAAAGTATGACGATTGAGTTTCAGCCTCTTGAATAAGTCATATCTTTGCGTGATGGTTGCACCCGAGCAGGCAGAACAGGAGCACTACCCCATGGCTCTCAGCGTCGAGAACCAGCACCGGACCACCCCCCGGCCCATCGTGGTCGTCATGGGTGTCTCCGGGGTCGGGAAGACCACCGTCGCCCGGCTGCTGGCCGAGCGGCTCGGCCTTCCCTACGCCGAGGCCGACGACTTCCATCCGCCCGCCAACATCGCCAAGATGACGGCTGGCATCCCGCTGGACGACGAGGACCGCAGGCCCTGGCTGCACGCGCTCGCCGATTGGCTCGGCGAGTGCGCCAAGGCGGGAACCGGCGGTGTGGTCACCTGCTCGGCGCTCAAGCGGCAGTACCGCGACATCCTGCGCACCGACTGCCCGGACGCCTTCTTCCTGCACCTCAGCGGCGGCCACGGCCTGATCGAGGACCGGCTCGCCCACCGCACCGGCCACTTCATGCCACCCTCACTGCTCGACTCCCAGTACGCCACCCTCGAACCGCTGCAGCCGGACGAGCGCGGCGCGGTACTGGACGTCACCCACACGCCCGCACAACTCGTCGAGATGGCCGAGGAACTGCTGTGACTCGCCCGCCCGCCCCCGGGCGTTCTTGACCCGCTTCGCACGCCTTCCGCTCCCGCACCCCCTCGTCCCCGGTCATCCGCCGCTCCGGGCGGCGGCACGCCCCGGACCCGGGCGGCTGGAGCCCGTCAATGGAGACCTCGCGTGACCCCCACTCTCCTCGCGGCCGCCCCACCGGCCCTGCCGCACACCGGCAGTGACGGCCAACTCCTGGCAGCCGTGCTGCTCAGCATCGGTGTGATCGTGCTGCTGATCACCAAGCTGAAGCTGCACCCCTTCCTCGCGCTGACGCTCGGCTCCGGGTTGCTCGCCGCTGTCGCCGGAGCGCCCTTCGACAAGCTGACCACCAGCTTCGTCACCGGCTTCGGCGCCACCGTGAGCAGCGTCGGCCTGCTGATCGGCCTGGGCGCGATGCTCGGCAAGCTGCTCGCTGACTCCGGCGGGGCGAACATCATCGCCGACACCGTGCTGGCCCGCTCCGGCAAGCGGCTGCTGCCCTGGGCGATGGCACTGATCGCGGCCGTGCTGGGGCTGCCGCTGTTCTTCGAGGTCGGTGTGGTGCTGCTGGTCCCGATCGTGCTGCTGGTCGCCCGACGGGCGCCGCTCACGTACGGGGCGAGCGTCCCGGTGATCCGGATCGGCATCCCGGCGCTGGCCGGACTCTCCGTGCTGCACGGCCTGGTGCCGCCGCACCCGGGTCCGCTGGTCGCCGTCGACGCACTCAAGGCCGACCTCGGGGTGACCCTCGCGCTCGGCCTGCTGATCGCCGTGCCGACCCTGATCGTCGCCGGTCCGCTGTTCTCCCGCCTCGCCGAGCGCTGGGTCGGCCCGCTGAGTCTCCCGGCCGAGACCACCCCGCGGGAGAACGAGCGCCCCGAGCGCACTCCGCGGTTCGGTGCGGTGCTCGCCACCATCCTGCTGCCCGTCGTGCTGATGCTCGGCAAGGCCCTCGCCGACGTGGTGGTCGACGACCCCAAGGCCGGCATCCAGCGCTTCGTCGACTTCGTCGGCTCCCCGTTGATCGCCCTGCTCGCAGCCGTACTGCTGGGCATGCTGACCCTCGGCAAGGCCGCCGGCTTCGACAAGGCCCGGATCGCAGGCACCGTCGAGAGGTCGCTCGGCCCGATCGCGGGCATCGTCTTCATCGTCGGCGCGGGCGGTGGCTTCAAGCAGACCCTGATCGACGTCGGCGTCGGCAACGTGGTCAGCACCTGGTCCGGCAAGTGGCACATCTCGGCGCTGCTGCTCGGCTGGCTGATCGCCGTACTGATCCGCCTCGCCACCGGCTCGGCCACCGTCGCCACCATCACCGCGGCCGGCATCGTCGCGCCGCTGGCCGCCGGCATGTCCAGTACCCACGCGGCCCTGCTGGTGCTCGCGATCGGCGCCGGCTCGCTCTTCCTGTCGCACGTCAACGACGCCGGATTCTGGCTGGTGAAGGAGTACTTCGGGATGAGCGTCGGCCAGACGCTGAAGTCCTGGTCGATCATGGAGACAGTGATCTCGGTGGTCGCCATCGCCTTGATCCTCCCGCTCAGCCTGGTCGTCTAGCGCCGCACCGCCGGAGACGTCCCGACGGGGCGCAAGGCCGGCCCGGTGAGCGGACCTTCGCGCCGTCCGCCCCGGCGGTCCGAACCGACCGTCCCCGCGCGGCAATCACAGCAGACCGTTGGACCTGTGCCGCTCGGCCGGCGAGGCCGGACCGGCCGTTCATCCGATGTCGGACGATCCACTCGTCTGAAGACGTACGGTCGGTCGATCTGACGTCGGACGGTCCACTCATCCGACATCGGAGTATCCGCCCATCCGACATCCCGCAGCTGGCTCATCCGACATGTGACCGTGTGTCGATCCGACAACGTCCCGGGCGCGCCGAAGGGCGGGTACCCACCTTCCGGGTACCCGCCCTTCGACTGGTGGCTCAGAGCACCGCGCCCGAGCCCCTGGGCATACGGCCCTGCCGCGTTCAGCCCTGTCGGCGCTTCGACAGGAAGGCCTCGACCTGGTCCCGGATCTCCGGGGTGTCCAGGCCGCGCACCGTCATGGTGGTGCGGCGGCGCAGCACGTCGTCGGCGGTGTACGCCCACTCGCTGTCGGCGGCGTAGGCAACCTGCGCCCAGACGTCCGGGCCGTCCTCGTGGATCGGCTCGCCCAGCTCGGGGTTATCGGCGATCAGACGCGCGATCTCGAAGGAGAGCGTGCCGTAGTGGCTGGCCAGGTGCTTGGCGACCAGCGGGTCCATCCGCGAGCCCGGCTCGCGGTCGATCAGCAGGCGGTGCGCGACGGCGTTCGGGGTGCCGACACCCGGCAGCGGAACGGTGCGGGCGATCGGCGACATGTCGTCCGCCAGGCCGGTGCCGGAGACGTGCGCCAGCTTCTCCAGCACGGTGCGGCCGATGTGCCGGTAGGTGGTCCACTTGCCGCCGGCGACCGACAGCATGCCGCCGCGTCCCTCGGTGACGACCGTCTCGCGCTTGGCGGCGGCGGTGTCGCCCGGGCCGCCGGGGAGCACACGCAGACCGGCGAAGGAGTAGGTGATCAGGTCGCGGTCGAGGTGCTCGTCGCGGATCGCGTGCGAGGCCTCGCCCATGATCTGGTCGATGTCCGCCTCGGTGGCGCGCACGTCACGCGGGTCACCGGTGTACTCCTCGTCCGTGGTACCCAGCAGGACGTGGTCCTCCCACGGGATGGCGAAGGAGACGCGGTACTTGTCGATCGGGATGGTCAGCGCGGCACGCCACGGGCTGCGGCGCTTGACCACCACGTGCGCACCCTTGGACAGGCGGATGCTGGGCGCGGCGCCCGCGTCCTCCATCTTGCGCAGGTGGTCGACCCACGGGCCGGTCGCGTTCAGCACCAGGCGGGCGTTCACACCGAACTCGCTGCCGTCCAGGCGGTCGCGGACCTCGGCACCGGTCACCCGGCCGCCGGTGAAGCGCAGACCGGTCACCTCGGCGTGGTTGAGCACCACGGCGCCCGCGTCCACGGCGGCGCGGACCGTCATCACGGCGACCCGCGAGTCGTTCATCTGGTGGTCGCCGTAGACCGCGACCGAGCGCAGGCCCTCGGTGCGCAGCGCGGGCACCTGCTGGGCGGCGTGCGCGGCGGTGGAGACCCGGCCCATGCCGTCACGGAAGGCGGACAGCGCGGAGTACAGGAAGACGCCCGCGCCGAGCTTGGTGGCGCCGTGCGGGCCGCCCTTGTAGACGGGGACGAAGAAGGTCAGCGGGTTGACCAGGTGCGGCGCCACGTCGGTGGCCAGCGCCCGGCGCTCCTTGTGGTTCTCGGCGACCAGCTTGACCGCACCGGTCTGCAGGTAGCGCAGACCGCCGTGGACCAGCTTGGAGGAGGCACTGGAGGTGGCACCGGCGAAGTCGCCCGCGTCCACCATGGCGACCTTGAGACCCGCCTGCGAGGCGGTCCAGGCCACGGCCGTGCCGAGGATGCCGCCGCCGATCACCAGCAGGTCGTAGGTCGCCTTGCCCAGCAGCTCACGGGTCTCGGCGCGGGAGGCGGTGCGTCCGGCGGTGCGCTCGGCGCCCAGGGTCGGAATGGTTGCCATGGTGTGTGTACGGCGCGCGGTGCGGGCGGCGCCGTGTCTCCTCTCGGTGTGCGGTGCGGCCTCTGCTGGGAGGCCGGGGGGACCGGCCTTGGTCACGGCCGGTTCCCTTGCGATGAAGCTCCGTCGGCGGCCCCGGGCGAGGCTTCCGATGAAGCGCCGATGGCCGGCCGGGGCGTGGCGCCCCGACCGGCTTCGGTTCAGTCCTGCTCGTCTTCCTCCACCCAACCCATGGTGCGCTCCACGGCCTTGAGCCACTTCTTGTACTCACGCTCGCGGGTGGCGTCGTCCATGCGCGGCGTCCACTCGGCTGCGCGGTGCCAGTTGGCCCGCAGGGTGTCCAGGTCCGGCCAGAAGCCGACCGCGAGGCCGGCCGCGTACGCGGCGCCGAGCGCGGTGGTCTCGGCCACGTACGGGCGCTCGACCGGGGCGTTCAGGACGTCGGCGATGTTCTGCATCAGCAGGTTGTTGGAGGTCATGCCGCCGTCGACCTTGAGGGCGGTGAGCTCGACGCCGGAGTCCTTCTCCATCGCGTCGACGACCTCGCGGGTCTGCCAGGCGGTGGCCTCCAGGACGGCCCGGGCGAGGTGGCCCTTGGTGACGTACCGGGTCAGACCGGCGATCACACCGCGGGCGTCGGAGCGCCAGTACGGGGCGAACAGGCCGGAGAAGGCGGGGACGAAGTAGGCGCCGCCGTTGTCCTCGACGGTGTTGGCGAGGGTCTCGATCTCGGCGGCGGTCGAGATGATGCCGAGCTGGTCGCGCAGCCACTGCACCAGCGAACCGGTGACGGCGATCGAGCCCTCCAGGGCGTAGACCGGCTTCTGGTCGCCGATCCGGTAGCCGACCGTGGTCAGCAGGCCGTGGTAGGAGTTGACGATCTTCTCGCCGGTGTTCAGCAGCAGGAAGGTGCCGGTGCCGTAGGTCGACTTGGCCTCGCCCTCGTCGAAGCAGGTCTGGCCGAACAGCGCGGCCTGCTGGTCACCGAGCGCCGAGGCGACCGGCACGCCCTCCAGGTCGCCGACCGCGTGGCCGTAGACCTCGGCGGAGGAGCGGATCTCCGGCAGGACGGCCATCGGCACCTGCATGGACTGGGCGATCTTCTCGTCCCACTCCAGGGTGTGCAGGTTCATCAGCATGGTGCGGCTGGCGTTGGTGACGTCCGTGACGTGCTTGCCGCCGTTGACACCACCGGTGAGGTTCCAGATGACCCAGGTGTCCATGGTGCCGAAGAGGATCTCGCCGCGCTCGGCGCGCTCGCGAAGGCCCTCGACGTTGTCCAGCAGCCAGCGGATCTTCGGGCCGGCGAAGTAGCTGGCCAGCGGCAGGCCGGTCTCGCGGCGGAAGCGGTCCTGGCCCACGTTGCGGCCCAGCTCGCGGCAGAGCGCCTCGGTGCGGGTGTCCTGCCACACCAGTGCGTTGTGCACGGGCTCGCCGGTGTTCTTGTCCCACAGGACGGTGGTCTCGCGCTGGTTGGTGATGCCGATCGCGCGGATGTCGTCCTTGGTGAGACCGGCCTTCTCCAGCGCGCCGCGGACCACGGACTGCACTCGGGTCCAGATCTCGGCGGCGTCGTGCTCGACCCAGCCCGGCTGCGGGAAGATCTGGCTGTGCTCCTGCTGGTCGACGGCGACGATCCGGCCGTCGGCGCCGAAGATGATGCAGCGGCTGGACGTGGTGCCCTGGTCGATCGCGGCGATGTAGTTGGCAGTCATTGGGATCCTCGGCTGAGTAAGTGGTCCAAGGGGTGCCGCGCTGAGCGCGCCCTCGGAAGGGTGGAGGGTGACGGGCGGGTGCGGGTGACGCAGTCTCAGTCCCCGTCAGCGGGTGCGGGGCAAACCCGGCGTGGTTCGGGGGCGAGGTCAGAACGCGACGTGGTACAGAGCACCGGCGAGCAGACCGCCGATGACCGGACCGACCACCGGGATCCAGGCGTACGACCAGTCCGAGCCGCCCTTGTTCGGGATCGGCAGCAGCGAGTGCACGATGCGCGGGCCGAGGTCGCGGACCGGGTTGATGGCGTAGCCGGTCGGGCCGCCGAGCGAGAGGCCGATGCCGACCACGGTGAACGAGGTGATCAGCACGCCCATGCCGGAGAGGCCGATGCCCTTGGTGAGGCCCTGGGTGAGGATCGCCATGCAGAGCACCAGGGTGCCGATGATCTCGGTGAGCAGGTTCTGGACCGGGTTCCGGATCTCGGGACCGGTCGAGAAGATGCCGAGCGTGGGCTCCTCGTTGGCCTGGAACTGGCCGAAGTAGGTGAGCCACACCAGCACGGCGCCGATCATCGCGCCGAGCAGCTGGGAGCCGAGGTAGACCGGCACCTTGCTCCAGTCGCCGCTGTCGACGGCGAGGGCCAGGGTGACGGCCGGGTTGAGGTGAGCGCCGGACTTGGGGGCGACCATGTACGCGGCGATCATGACCGCGAAGCCCCAGCCGAAGGTGATGGCGAGCCAGCCGGCGTTGAGGGCCTTGGACTTCTTCAGCGTGACGGCGGCGCAGACGCCGCCGCCGAGCAGTATCAGGGCGGCTGTGCCGAGGGTTTCGCCGACGAAGATGTCGCCGTTGGAGAAGGCGGACACTGAGACTCCTTTGTCCGTATGGCGTCCGTGTTGCCCGGAGCAGGTGGGGGAGGGCGCGTCGCGGCGGGGGAGTCCGCAACGGGATGGGTGCGTCCCGTCCCTGGGCCGCACCCCGACGGTGGCGTTCCGGTTCTCACGGACGCCGTTCGACAATGTCGACCGCCATGCGGAAGAGCTTCCACCTCCCGTCGCCCCTACGTCAAGACGGGGTGATACTCCTGTGATCCATCACTCGCAGTGATCGGCCGACCCCCCGGAAGTCGGGCCGCAAATGACGCGAAAACCCGACAGAACGACGAAGCGCGGACAGGCTCCAGCCTGTCCGCGCTTCGACACGCAGTGATGGGGGAGTGCGGGGTCAGAAGCGACCGGCGCCCAGGTCCCGGGAGATCGCCCGTGCGGCGCTGCGCACGGAGGCGACCAGCGAGGGCCGGACGAAGCCGTCCTCGCAGACCCGCTCCACCGCGCCGCTGATGCACACCGCGCCGACCGGATTGCGCCGCCGGTCCTGGATCAGTGCACCGATCGAGGCCACGCCCTCCCAGGTCTCCTCGATCGAGTCCGCCCAGCCGCGCTCGCGGATCAGCGCGCACTCCGCGTCCACGTCGGCCAGCTCGGTCAGGGTGCGCAGGGTGTACGACTCCAACGGGCCCACGCCCAACTCCCCGCGCGCAACCGGGTCGTAGGCCATCAGCACCTTGCCCAGCGCGGTGCTGTGCAGCGGCTGCATCGAGCCGACCTCCAGCACCTGGCGGGTGTCGTCGGGCCGGAAGACGTGATGGACGATCAGCACACCCTGCTGGTGCAGCACTCCGAGATAGACCGTCTCACCGGCCGCCCGGGCCAGGTCGTCGGCCCAGACCAGGGCGCGGGCGCGCAGCTCGTGCACGTCCAGATAGCTCTGGCCCAGCCGCAGCAGCTCCGCGCCCAGCTGGTACTTACCGCTCTCCGGATCCTGCTCGACGAAACCCTCCTGCTGCAGGGTACGCAGGATGCCGTGCGCCGTCCCCTTGGCCAGATCGAGCGCCGTGGCCACCTCGGACAGGCCGAGCCGACGCTCACCGCCGGCCAGCAGGCGCATGATCGCGGCGGCCCGGGAGAGCGACTGGATCGGGCCGGGCATGTTCACCTCCGCTGACTGACGGTCGACATTGTCGACCGAGTGGTATCGCCATGAGTCTGCCAGGCCGATGGCCGGGCGCGCACGTTTCCCCGGAGTTGCGGTCGGCTTCACCGGGTGTGCAATCACCTCCGCAGGGCGCGTACGGCGTGCGCGAGCCCCGAGATCTGCGCCTCGCCCACCCGGCAGCAGCCGCCGACCAGCCGCGCGCCGTCGGCAACCCAGCCCGCCACGCGGTCCGGACGGAAGGTCGGCTCGCCCCGCCAGCCGCCGTCGGCCCAGCGCTCCCCGCTGTTCGGGTACACCACCACCGGCTTGCCGCTCACCTCGGCGGCGAGCCGCACCGCCCGGTCCGCGTCCTGCGGGGTGCAGCAGTTCACGCCGACCGCCAGCACCTCGGGCACCCCGGCCGCCAGCGCGAACGCCTCCGCCAGCGGCTGTCCGGCCCTGGTCCGCTCCCCCTCAATACTGAACGACAGCCACGCGGGCACCCCGAGCCCGTCGAGCAGACCCAGCACCGCCTCGGCCTCGTCGGTGTCCGGGATCGTCTCCACCGCCAGCACATCGGGACCGGCTGCCGCCAGCGCCTCCAGCCTCGGCCGGTGGAACGCCGCCAGCTCCGCCACGCTCAGCCCGTACCCGCCCCGGTACTCCGAACCGTCCGCCAGCACCGCACCGTACGGACCCACCGAC
This sequence comes from Kitasatospora sp. NPDC001175, assembly GCF_053598215.1. Taxonomy (NCBI): domain Bacteria; kingdom Bacillati; phylum Actinomycetota; class Actinomycetes; order Kitasatosporales; family Streptomycetaceae; genus Kitasatospora; species Kitasatospora sp. NPDC001175. The sequence goes on from NZ_JBSFJU010000037.1 coordinate 76,768, forward strand.
GCCGCCACCCACAGCGGCCGCCCCACCTCGGCCTGCCGCGCCGCCTCCCGGGCCAGTTCGACGCTCCGTGCCAGCAGCCGCCCGGCCGCCGCCCGGCCGACCCCGTGCCGGGCGAACCCCCCGAAGCTCGCCTGGTAGCTGGCCGTGATCGCCACGCTCGCGCCCGCCCGGTAGTACCCCAGGTGGGCACCGGTGAGGGCCGCCGGATCGTCCGCGAGCAGCCGCGCCGACCAGAGCTCGTCCGACAGGTCGTACCCGGCGTCCGACAACTGGTTGGACAGCCCGCCGTCGAGCACCAGCGGACCGGCCGCGAGCGCGGCGGCGAAGCCGCCCGAAGGGGCGGCGGGGGGAGTGGCGGACACGGCGACCTCCTGACAGTGCCAACTGTCTGCACTCTAGGACGCCCCAGGTCAGCCCCACCCACCAGCCCACCCGCCGGGATCCCGCCCCGTCTCCGCCCGCCCCGCCGCCCCTCCGGTTCCTGCCGCGCTCCGGGCCGCTCCCACCGCTGGCCGGCATCCCCCGGCACGAAAACCGTTGGCCGGTTGTCAGAGCCGTGCGCTAGGTTCTGCTCAGTCGGAGAACGACCGGTTCCCCGGGGGGAGGCGCGGCATGTCAACACCACCAGTGGCAACGGAGCAGCAGTGGTTGGCGGCCTACCAACCGTCCGCCTACCCGCCGATTGCCGTCACCGTCGACGTCGTCGCGCTGACCTTGAGCCAGGGCAGGCTGCACGTCCTGCTCGTCCGACGCGGTGAGCCGCCCTTCCAGGGCTGCTGGGCACTACCCGGCGGCTTCCTCCGCGCCGGCAAGGAGAGCCTGGAGCAGGCCGCGGTCCGCGAACTCGCCGAGGAGACGGGCCTACGGCTCGGCACCGACCCGGGCACCGCACTGGGCCGGATCCACCTGGAACAGCTCGGTACCTACGGAGACCCGGGCCGCGACCCACGGATGCACGTCGTCTCGGTCGCGTACCTGGCCTTCGCCCCTGACCTGCCGGCCCCCCAGGCCGGCACCGACGCGGCAGCCGCCGCATGGCACGGGGTCGACTCGGTCGACCTCGCTGCCACCCGGGCCTCCGGCCCGTCCGCCGAGGCCCACGGGGGTGGCGTCGGCGGACGGGTCGGGGCCCGCTCCACCACCCCGACGACCGCCCGGGCCGCCAGGGACAGCACCACCACGACCGAGTGCCCCACCGCCGGCGAGGACACCACCGCATCCCAGGGCACCGACCCGGCCGAGGGCACCGCCATCGCCCTCGCCTTCGACCACGCCCGCATCCTCTCCGACGGCCTGGACCGCGCCCGCGCCAAGCTCGAGTACAGCCCACTGGCCACCGCCTTCCTCGGCCACGACTTCACCATCCCCGAGCTGCGCGCCGTCTACGAGGCGGTATGGGACGAGAAGCTCCACCCGGGCAACTTCCACCGCAAGGTCCTCTCCGTCCCCGGTTTCGTCGAGGGCACCGGCACCACCGCCGATCGCGGCGGGGCCCGCGGCGGCCCCCGGGCCCGCTGCTACCGCTCCGGCGACGCCCAGTACCTCCACCCACCGCTGCTCCGCCCCACCCGCGAGGGCGAACCGGCCGCACCCGGGTCCGCGGGCCACCCCGGGCCACTACCATCCACCCCATGACCACTCAGCAGGCCGACCACCCCGCCGAACGCCGGCCCTTCGGTCCGGGCACGCACTGCCACTGGTGCGGCACGGCCTACCCGGCCGGCACCGTCGCCTGGCCCCGCACCTGCCCGGGCTGCGGTGAGATCAGCTACCGCAACCCGCTGCCCGTCGTGGTCACCCTGCTCCCCGTCAGCACCGCCGACGGCCAGGCCCTGACCGTCATCCGCCGCACCATCGAGCCCGGCTACGGCAAACTCGCCCTCCCCGGCGGCTACGTGGACTACGGCGAGAGCTGGCAGCAGGCCTGCGTACGCGAACTCCGCGAGGAGACCGGCATCGTGGCCGAGGCCGAGCAGATCACCCTGGTCGCCACCGACTCCGACCGGGCCGGCGGCTTCCTCTGCCTCTTCGGCCTGCTGCCCGCACGCGACCTCGCCGACCTGCCGCCCTCCGAACCCACCGACGAGACGGACGGCTGGCAGCTGATACCCGCGCCCGTCCAACTCGCCTTCCCCTTCCACACCCGAGTCTCCACGGCCTGGTTCCAGGGCGCCTACGCCCACCTCTGACCCGGCCCGTCCCGACCCCCGCACCACTGACTGCTGCCCAGGAGACCTGGCGCAGCCGACGATCACATGGCATGGTCTGCACCGTCAGTGCCAGCCGGACGGGATCCGCCACGAGCACCCCCGTCCCCACCCCCGGCCGGGAGACCACCGTGAGCACCCCCACCCAGGACCAGCCCCTCTGGCGGCCCGACCCCGCTCGCGCCGCCGGCACCCAGCTGGTGGCCTTCCAGACCTGGGCCGCCGAGCACCACGGCGCCCCGGCCGGGCCCCTCGCCCCGACCACCGACGACGCCCAGGCCGCCGCCCGCTATGCTGCCCTGCACACCTGGTCCACCGAAGACCTGGAACGCTTCTGGACGGCCGTCACGCAGTGGTTCGACGTCCGATTCTCCACCGCACCCGACACCGTCCTCGCCGGCCGATCCATGCCCGGCGCCCGCTGGTTCCCCGGCGCCCGCCTCAACTACGCCGAGCACGCCCTCCGTTACGCGGACGACCCGGCCCACGCCGACCGCCCGGCGATCCTCCACCTCGACGAGACCACCGAGCAGCCCACCGAACTCAGCTGGGCCGAGCTGCGCCGCCAGGTCGCCTCCCTCGCCGAGGCCCTCCGCGCCCAGGGCGTCCGCCCCGGTGACCGCGTCGGCGCGTACCTGCCAAACATCCCGCAGGCCGTGGTCGCCCTGCTGGCCACCGCCGCCGTCGGCGCCGTCTGGACTTCCTGCGCCCCCGACTTCGGCGCCCGCAGCGTCCTCGACCGCCTCCAGCAGATCGAGCCGGTGGTCCTGTTCACCGTCGACGGCTACCACTACGGCGGCAAGGACCACGACCGCACCGAGGTCGTCGCTGAACTCCGCCGTGAACTCCCCACCCTGCGCGCCGTCGTACACGTCCCGCTGCTCGGCGCCCCGGCCCCGGAAGGCGCCCTCCACTGGGACGGCCTGGTCGGCGCCGACACCGCGCCCGTCTTCGAACAGGTCCCCTTCGACCACCCGCTCTGGGTGCTCTACTCGTCCGGCACCACCGGCCTCCCCAAGGCCATCGTCCAGAGCCAGGGCGGCATCCTCGTCGAACACCTCAAGCAGGCCGCCCTGCACCTCGACCTCACCCCCGAGGACCGCTTCCTCTGGTACACCTCCACCGGCTGGATGATGTGGAACTTCCTCGTCGCCGGTCTCCTGGTCGGATCCACGATCGTCACCTACGACGGCAGCCCCGGCCACCCCGACACCGGAGCCCTCTGGTCCGTTGCCGCCCGGACCCGCGCCACCGTCCTCGGTACCTCCGCCGCCTACGTGATCGCCAGCCGCAAGGCGGGACTGCACCCCGGCCGCGACCTCGACCTCGGCGCGGTGCGCTGCGTCGGCACCACCGGCTCCCCGCTTCCGCCCGACGGCTTCCAGTGGATCTACGACGAGGTCAAGCAGGACGTCTGGCTCGCCTCCGTCAGCGGCGGCACCGACATCTGCAGCTGCTTCGTCGGCGGCGTCCCCACCCTCCCGGTGTACCTCGGCGAGATCCAGGCCCCCTGCCTGGGCGCCGCCGTCGAGTCCTGGGACGTCCAGGGGCACCCCCACACCGACCAGGTCGGCGAACTGGTCGTCACCAAGCCGCTCCCGTCCATGCCCACCGGCTTCTGGAACGACCTCGACGGCCGCCGCTACCAAGACAGTTACTTCGACATGTACCCGGGCGTCTGGCGCCACGGCGACTGGATCACCACCACCTCCCGCGGCACCGTCGTCATCCACGGCCGCTCCGACTCCACCCTCAACCGCCAGGGAGTCCGGATGGGCTCCTCGGACATCTACGAGGTCGTCGAGCGCCTGCCCGAGATCGCCGAATCCCTGGTCATCGGCCTGGAGGAAGCCGACGGCGGCTACTGGATGCCGCTCTTCGTCGTCCTCGCCCCCGGCGCCGAACTCGACGACGCCCTCCGCACCCGCATCCGCACCTCCCTGCGTGAACAGCTCTCCCCGCGCCACGTCCCCGACGAGGTCATCGCGGTCAAGGGCCTCCCGCACACCCTCACCGGCAAGCGGATCGAGGTCCCGGTCAAGCGACTGCTCTCCGGCACCCCCCTCGACCAGGCGGTCAACCCCGGCTCCGTCGACAACCTCGACCACCTGCGCTTCTTCGAGACCCTCGGCCGCGAACGCCGGGCCTGACCGCACCTCGCGACGTGAGAGGTGCGCCCCTCACCAGGGGCGCACCTCTCACCGCTCACCTCATTCGCCGGACAGCACCTGCTGCGCCGCGGCCCGCGCCTCCTCGGCGGTGTCGGCGGCCCGCGCCGCCTCGGCCGCCCGCCGGCACTGTGCCAGCGTGTACTTGGCCAGTGCGGTGCGCACATACGGGATCGACGCCGCACCCATCGACAGGCTGGTCACTCCGAGACCGGTCAGCACACAGGCCAGCAGCGGGTCGGACGCGGCCTCACCGCAGACACCGCAGCTCTTGCCGGTGGCCCGGCCCGCGTCCGCGGCGGCGGCGATCAGGTCGAGCAGCGCCGGCTGCCACGGGTCCTGCAGCCGCGCCAGCGCACCCACCTGACGGTCGGCCGCAAAGGTGTACTGCGCAAGGTCGTTGGTCCCCAGCGACAGGAACTCGACCTCCTGCAGGATCGAGCGGGCCCGCAGCGCAGCCGACGGAATCTCCACCATCGCACCGAACTTGGCCGCCAGCCCGGCCTCCCGGCAGGCCTCGGCGAACGCCTTGGCGTCCAGCCGGTCGGCCACCATCGGCGCCATCACCTCAAGGTGCACCGGCAGACCCTCGGCAGCCTTGGCCAGCGCCCGGAGCTGGCCCCGCAGCACCTCGGGGTGGTCCAGCAACGTACGCAGGCCGCGCACACCCAGCGCCGGGTTCGGCTCGTCCGCGGGGGTCAGGAAGTCCAGTGGCTTGTCCGCGCCGGCATCCAGCACCCGCACCACGACCCGGCTCTCCGGGAAGGCCTCCAGCACCTTGCGGTAGGCCTCGACCTGCTTCTCCTCGCTCGGCGCCTTCGCCGAGTCGTCGAGGAACAGGAACTCGGTGCGGAACAGTCCGACCCCCTCCGCACCCGCTTCCAGCGCGGCCGGCAGGTCTGCCGGCCCACCGACGTTGGCGAGCAGCGGCACCTTGTGCCCGTCGGAGGTCTGCCCCGGACCGGACGAGGCCGCCATCGCGGCCTTCCGCTCGGCCGCGGTCTTCCGCAGCTCAGCCTGCTTCTCCTCGGACGGGTCGACCAGCACTTCGCCGGTGCTGCCGTCCACCGCCACCAGCCGGCCCTCGGCGAGTCCGGTCGCACCCGGCAGCGCGACGACGGCCGGAACTCCCATGGCCCGCGCCAGAATTGCACTGTGGCTGGTCGGCCCGCCCTCCTCGGTCACGAAACCGAGCACCAGCGTCGGGTCCAGCAAGGCGGTGTCGGCCGGCGCGAGGTCCCGGGCGAACAACACGTACGGCTCGTCGCTGTCCGGCACGCCCGGCATCGGCACACCCATCAGCCGGGCGACGATCCGGTTGCGGACGTCGTCCAGGTCGGCGACCCGCCCGGCCAGGTAGTCACCCGCCGCCGACAACAGCGCCCGGTACGCGGCGAAGGCGTCGTACACCGCGCGCTCCGCACTGCTGCCGACCGCGATCCGCCGGCTGACGTCGGCCATCAGCTCGGGATCCTGCGCCATCAGCGCCTGCGCCTCCAGCACGGCCTGGGCCTCGCCACCGGCCAGGTTGCCACGAGCGATCAGATCCGCCGCCACCGCGTCCACGGCCGCCTGCGCACGAGCCTGCTCACGCGGCGCTTCCTCGGTCGGAATCTGAGTGGCGGGCGGTTCGAGAGCCGCAGTACCCATGTGCCGGACCTGGCCGATCGCGACACCATGGCTGACGCCTACGCCGCGCAGTGCCTGTTCCATCTTCGTGAGTTCCTTTCACCCGCAATCCGGCCACGCGCCACTCCTGCTGGCACTCGTCGGGACCGGACCGGGCTCGTCCGTCTCTGGGGTCACTACGGGTGGTGGCCGCTCCGCGGCCCGATAGTGCGGTGCGCCGTCCCACACGAGCTGGAGGGACGGCGCACGGTGCGCGTGTACCCGGAATCAGTTCCAGGTGAACAGCTCGCCGCCGATGGCGACCTCACCGCTCTCGACAACCTCACCGAGCTGCTCGGCGGACGCCTCCAGCGCGACGATCGGCGAGATCGGGGACTTGCCCGCCGCCTCGACGGCCGCCGGGTCCCACTTGATGACCGGCTGACCACGCTTCACCTGGTCGCCCTTGCTGACCAGTAGCTCGAAGCCCTCGCCGTTCAGCTGCACGGTGTCGATCCCGAGATGGACCAGCACGCCGTGGCCGTCCGCATCCATCACCACGAACGCGTGCGGGTGCATCGACACCACCAGACCGTCCACCGGCGCCACCGCCGCAGTGGGCTCCCGCACCGGGTCGACGGCGGTGCCGGGACCCACCATGGCGCCGGCGAAAACGGGGTCGGGCACATTGGCCAGCCCGACAGCGCGACCGGCCAGCGGTGAGGTCACAGTGGTCATGGTGGAGCCTCCCAAGTACGGAGCACATCGTGCCGCCGCGGGCAGCGACGGAGACATCGACTGAAGCGTAAATCATGCCAAGTTGGGACATATCGCAAGAGTCTCGCGGGTGGAAACAGCGGTGTCCCGCCCGGCCGTCGGCCGGGCACCACACCGATGAGACCGGCCCGCAGCCCAGACGGCGACGATCCCCGCGAACTCAAGTGGTCTAGTCCTCTTGCCCAATGCGCCGCACTCTACGGCATGCGGGCGGCCCCCGACGATCGTGGCGACCGGTGCCTCGGGCGGGCGCCCCGCATCCGATCGGGTGACAGTGGCCGCGTCCCGATTAGGCGCTGGCGCCAGAAGCGGCTATTGTTGCTCAGGTCGCCGCGCTTCAGCGGTGAACGGAGCAAGTCAGATCGGTAAACACCTGGTCAACGCCAGGAAAACGGATCTGCTAAGCTGGAAACACGAAAGAACGAAGCGCCCGGAGGTTCCGCTGGAAGGCGGTCCGAAGGAAGCGTCCGTTCCTTGAGAACTCAACAGCGTGCCA
>NZ_JBSFJU010000038.1:0-82908 GCF_053598215.1 Kitasatospora sp. NPDC001175
AGGGGCCCTCTCCTCGCCCGCCTCCGATGAGGAGGGGCCCTCTCCTCGCCCGCCTCCGATGAGGAGGGGCCCTCTCCTCACCCGCCTCCGATGAGCTGAGGAGAACCTGGACCGTCCGTCCAGGCCGTCGAAGGCGTCGAACAGGGGTGCGGGGAACCGTGCGGAGGACCGGCCACCGAGGTGCCCGGTCTCTCGCGCGGCTCCCCGCACCCCTGGGGGCTCAGCCCTCCGCCGGATCCAGTCCGGCGTGGAGCAGCCCGTAGGTGTACGCGTCCTCAAGTGCCAGCCAGGACGCGGCGATCACGTTGTCGGCGACCCCGACCGTGGACCAGGTCGATGCGGCGTCGCCGGACTCGATCAGTACCCGGGTCTTGGAGCCGGTGCCGTGCTGGCCCTCCAGGATGCGGACCTTGTAGTCCACCAGCTCCATCCGGGCGAGCTCCGGATAGATGTGCTCAAGTGCCGTGCGCAGCGCCATGTCCAGCGCGTTCACCGGGCCGTTGCCCTCGCCGGTGGCGATCCTGCGTTCGCCCTTGGCCCAGATCTTGACGGTGGCCTCGTTGCCCGCCTTCCCGTCCGGCAGCTGCTCGCTGATGGTGCGCCAGGACTCCAGGGTGAAGAAGCGCTCCCGGCGGCCCTTCACCTCGTCGCGGAGCAGCAGTTCGAACGAGGCGTCGGCGGCCTCGTAGGTGTAGCCGAGGTTCTCCTGCTCCTTGACCCTGGCGACCACCCGGCCCACCAGGTCGCGGTCGGCGGAGAGGTCGTAGCCGAGCTCCTTGCCCTTGAGCTCCACCGAGGCCCGGCCGGCCATGTCGGAGACCAGCATCCGCATGGTGTTGCCGACCAGTTCGGGGTCGATGTGCTGGTACAGGTCCGGGTCGACCTTGATCGCGGAGGCGTGCAGCCCGGCCTTGTGGGCGAAGGCGGAGAGGCCGACGTAGGGCTGGTGGGTGGAGGGGGCGAGGTTGACCACCTCGGCGATGGCGTGCGAGATCCGGGTCATCTCGGCCAACCTGCCCTCGGGCAGCACCCGCCGGCCGTACTTGAGTTCCAACGCGCCGACCACCGGGAACAGGTTGGCGTTGCCGACCCGCTCGCCGTAGCCGTTGGCGGTGCACTGGACGTGGGTGGCCCCGGCGTCCACGGCGGCCAGGGTGTTGGCGACGGCGCAGCCGGTGTCGTCCTGGGCGTGGATGCCGAGCCGGGCCCCGGTCTCCTTCAGCACGTCGGCGACGATCTCGCGGACGCCCGCTGGCAGCATCCCGCCGTTGGTGTCGCAGAGCACGACGACGTCGGCGCCGGCCTGGTGCGCGGTGCGGACCACGGCGAGGGCGTACTCGCGGTTGGCCCGGTAGCCGTCGAAGAAGTGCTCGCAGTCGATGAAGACCCGGCGGCCCTGGGAGCACAGGTACTCCACGCTGTCCCGGACCATCTCCAGGTTCTCCTCCAGGGTGGTGCGCAGCGCCAGTTCGACATGGCGGTCGTGGGACTTGGCGACCAGGGTGATCACCGGCGCGCCGGAGGTGACCAGGGCGGCCAGCTGCGGGTCCTCGGCGGCCCGGCCGCCGGCCCGGCGGGTGGCACCGAAGGCGACCAACCGGGCGGTCCTGAGGTCGAGTTCGGCGGCGGCCCGGGCGAAGAACTCGGTGTCGCGCGGGTTGGCGCCGGGCCAGCCGCCCTCGATGAAGCCGACGCCGAAATCGTCCAGGTGCCGGGCGATGGTCAGCTTGTCGGCGACCGTGAGGTTGATGCCCTCCCGCTGGGCGCCGTCGCGCAGCGTGGTGTCGAACACGTGGAAGCTGTCGTCGGGACGGCTATTGGCCTCGGTCATGACCCTGGGTTCTCCGTTTCCGGGGGTACTGCTGTCGTTTTGCCGGATTCTCCGGCTCCACTGTCCACCATCCCGCGCGCTCCCCGGTGTCCCTCGACCCCTTGTGGGGGCTTCGGCCGGTCCGGGCGGAAACAAAAAGACCCCTCGCGGGTGCGAGAGGTCTGCGCGCGGGTCTGGACGACGGTGATCGCTCCGTACCGGGGGGTTACCGGAGAGCGGTCACTGCGGACCGGCGCGCCTGCTGCTAATAATCAGCGAAAGCGAGGACACCCTTGGAGTGTGGCACACCATCCGGGATCCGGCCTGCCCGTCTCGCGATGCGGGACGTCTCAGACCAGCCGGTCGGTGGCCAGGTCAAAGTCGAAGGGCTTCGGCAGCGGCAGCGGATCGCCGACCGGGACCCCGGTGGTGGTCGTGTAGTCGCCACGCCGGGGAGCGCTGTGCAGGACGATCCGGTTCGCCTGGCGGTCCACCAACAGGTAGAGCGGGATGCCGGCGGCCGCATAGCCCTTCCGTTTGGCCTCGCGGTCCTTGCCCGGGCGGCTGGACGTGACCTCCATGACCATCAGCACCCCCTCCGGCTTGGACCAGGACTCCTGGCCCAGCATGGCGTCGGCCTCGGTGAACGTGCCGTCAGGAATGTACCGGCCGTCCGGCACGATCAGGCCCTTGCCAGGGGCAAAATCGATATCGTCTGCGCACAGCCGGAAGACCTGTCGAACAATCCGGCCGATCGCGGTCTCGTGGCCGCCGTCCGGTGGTGGGGTCACGACGATCTCCCCTTCGATGAGCTCGGCCTTGAACCCCTCGGGGGTATCCAAGGCGAGGAAGGCCTCCAGCAGGCCGTCGTCCTCGCCACCCGCCGTGTCGGAGATGTCGTGCGTCAGCGCGGTCACGAACCCTCCTTCCAGTCCGCAGAACTCAACGAGCGGAGCGATTCGAGGTTACCCACGCCGGGCGTCCCATCCCGCCACGGCGGACCGGGACGCCCGGCCGGAGATCAGACGATCTTGTGCAGCCAGCCATGGGTGTCCGGCACCTGGCCGCCCTGGATGGCGAGCAGGTTCCGGCGCAGCTCCATGGTGATCGGGCCGGGCTCGCCCTTGCCGACCGTCCAGTCCCCGCGGGCAGACTTGACCGAGCCGACCGGGGTGATGACGGCCGCGGTGCCGCAGGCGAAGACCTCCGTCAGGGTGCCGTCGGCGTTGCCCTGCTTCCACTCGTCGGTGGAGATCCTCCGCTCCTCCACGGCGTAGCCGAGGTCGGCGGCCAGCTTCAGCAGCGAGTTGCGGGTGATGCCGGGCAGCAGCGCGCCGGAGAGCTCGGGAGTGACGATCTTCGCGTCCTTGCCCTCGCCGAAGACGAAGTACAGGTTCATGCCGCCCATCTCCTCGATCCACCGGTGCTCGGCGGCGTCGAGCCAGACGACCTGGTCGCAGCCCTTCTCGGCGGCCTGGGCCTGGGCGACCAGCGAGGCGGCGTAGTTGCCGGCGCACTTGGCGGCACCGGTGCCCCCGGGCGCGGCGCGCACGTACTCCTCGGAGAGCCAGACCGAGACCGGCTTGACGCCACCGGGGAAGTAGGCGCCGGCCGGGGAAGCGATGATCATGAAGAGGTACTCGTTGGACGGGCGCACGCCCAGACCGACCTCGGTGGCGAACATGAACGGCCGCAGGTAGAGGCTCTGCTCAGGCTCGCTGGGCACCCAGGCCTGGTCCTGCTGGACCAGCAGCTCCACAGCCTCGATGAAGGTCTCGACCGGCAGCTCGGGCATCGCCAGCCGGCGGGCGGAGGCCTGGAAGCGCTCGGCGTTGGCGGTGGGCCGGAAGGTGGCGATGGAGCCGTCGGCCTGCCGGTACGCCTTGAGGCCCTCGAAGATCGCCTGGGCGTAGTGCAGCGTCATGTTGGCCGGGTCGATCTCCAGCGACGCGTACGGCGTCAGCTGGGCGTCGTGCCAGCCCCGGCCCTCGGTCCAGCGGATGGTGACCATGTGGTCGGTGAAGACGCGGCCGAAGCCGGGGTTGGCCAGCCGGGCCTGCCGCTCCGCGTCGGACAGCGGGTGCGCGGAGGGCTTGAGCTCGAACGTGATGGGCGCCTGGGTGGGCGTACTCATGTCAGTCTGTCCTTCACCGTGGGGTTGGTCCGGGCCCCGCCACCGGTGTTCGAACACACGACGGCACGGCCCACTGTCGATACTCGCATCCAGAGGGCCGTGCCGAACAGCTGGCAAGCTGCTCCGTTATGTGCTCCGGCCCGTCGGCCGGAACTTCCCCGTGAAGGATCCGGCCCGCTAGCCGGGACTCCCCTGCCAGGGATCCGGCCCGCTAGCCGGATACTCGGGCGGCGAGCGCGTCGCCGACCTGGGAGGTGGTCCGGGGGCCCGTGCGCTCGGCCAGGTCGGCCGCGACGGCGGCCTCGACCTTGGCCGCCTCGGCGGTGAAGCCGAGGTGTTCCAGCAGCATGGCGACGGACAGCACGGTGGCGGTCGGGTCGGCCTTGCCCTGGCCTGCGATGTCCGGTGCCGAGCCGTGCACCGGCTCGAACATCGACGGGAACTCACCGCTGGGGTTGATGTTTCCGCTGGCGGCCAGGCCGATGCCGCCGGTGACCGCTGCGGCCAGGTCGGTGAGGATGTCGCCGAACAGGTTGTCGGTGACGATCACGTCGAAGCGCTCGGGCTGGGTGACGAAGAAGATCGTCGCCGCGTCGACGTGCAGGTAGTCGGTGGTGACCTCGGGGAACTCCCGGCCGACCTGCTCGAAGGTCCGGGTCCACAGGTGGCCGGCGTGCACCAGCACGTTGTTCTTGTGGACCAGGGTGAGCTTCCTGCGCGGCCGGGCGGCGGCACGCCGGTACGCGTCGCGCACCACCCGCTCGATGCCGAAGGCGGTGTTGACGCTCACCTCGGTGGCGATCTCGTGCGCGGTGCCGGTCCTCAGGGTGCCGCCGTTGCCGGCGTAGGGGCCCTCGGTACCCTCGCGGACGACCACGAAGTCGATCTCCGGCCGGCCCGCCAGCGGACCGGTGACGCCCGGGAGGAGCTTGCCGGGGCGCAGGTTGACGTAGTGGTCGAAGGCGAACCGCAGCTTCAGCAGCAGTCCGCGCTCCAGTACCCCGGAGGGCACCGACGGGTCGCCGACGGCACCGAGCAGAATGGCGTCGTGGGTCTTCAGCTCGGCCAGCACGCTGTCCGGGAGGGTCTCGCCGGTGCGGTGGTAGAACCGGGCACCGAGGTCGTACTCGGTGGTCTCCACCTCGACGTCGGCGGGGAGGGCGGCGGCAAGCACCTTACGGCCTTCGGCCACCACTTCCTGGCCGATGCCGTCACCGGGGATCACTGCGAGACGAAGGCTGCGAGACATGGCAGGGACCATACTCGCGCGTCCCATGTCGTGACACGTTCTGTCCATCATCCGGACGTCGCGTGTCGCGGGAACGGTGGTACGCAGTTTCGAACGAAGCGGGCGTAACCGGTAATATCCATCCAGAGTTCATGGTTTCTTCACGGGGGATCACAGATGGTCAATCCCATCAGCCGGCGCCGCGCCCTGTGGCTCACCGGCGGGATGGCGGCACTGCCCGCGGCCGGTTACGGCCTGTGGGAGGCCACCCGTTCCGCACCGCCCAAGCCGCACGCCACCAAGGCTCCCCCGGAGACCATCCAGGCCAGCGGTATCGCGGGCAGCTCGGAGCGGATGTCCTTCGTCCATGTGATCGCCCATCCGGACGACAACCTCTACTTCATGAACCCCGACCTCGACCAGGCCGTCGCCACCGGCGCCTCCTGTGTCACGGTCTGCCTCACCGACGGCGAGTCGGACGGCCGCAACGTGCTGCACAGCGAGGCTGGCCACAGGCGCGTCCCCGCCGATCGCCCCGACTACACCAGGGCGCGGATCAACGGGCTCGCCGCCTCGTACGCCGTGATGGCCACCGGCGACGAGAACAGCCCGTGGGACGTGAAGCTGGTCAGCTACCACGACGGCATCTCGGTCGAGCAGCACACCCTGCGGGCCGCTCCCCACGTGCAACTGATATTCCCGGCGCTGGTGGAGGCCCGTGCGGTGAGCACCCCCAGGACGGACAGCCTGCGCGGTCTGTGGCTGGGCCAGGAGGAGCGGATATCCACCCTGCCTCCGGCGCACAGCGGCCTGCCCCCGCAGGCCGGTTACACCCGGGACCAGCTGATAGACACCCTGGTCAACATCATGGACCACTTCCGCCCCACCGTTGTCCGGATGCTGGACCCCAACCCGGACCATGCCCCCAAGGCGCCGCCCAGAGCGCAGGGCCTGCTCTACCTGGACCACCAAGACCACACCTACTCGGCGTACTTCACCCAGGCGGCGCTCGCCAAGCACTGGGGCGACGGCCTGGCCCGGACCGCGACGGTGGAGAGCTACCTCGGCTACGTCAACGCCGAGCTGCCGGCCAACCTGGACCAGGCGACCGTGCAGCGCAAGGCGCGACTGATCGACACCTACGGCTGGGCGGACGACCGCGACTGCGGCGACCCGGCAGGCTGCGGCGACCGCAAGGTCGGCAAGGGCGCGCTGCGCAACGGCTGGGCGCAGAGCACCCGTTACCGCGCGGCGGGCAGCGGCCAGTGGCTCCAGCGGACCGCCGACGGCAGGCTGGCGGCCTTCACGCTGCTGAACGGCGCGGCCGCGTACTGGTACGAGGACGCCAAGGGCTGGCACGGCCCCCGGCGGATCGCGGGCGGAGGTCTGGAGGGACAGCTGCAGGTGATCCGTCAATCCGACGGGCTGCTGCGGCTGCTCGGCGTGCGCACCGTGCTCGGGTACACCTTGCGGGACCACCGCCGTGAGGTCGTCACCTGCGTGCAGAGCCCGGGCGCTCCGGGCGAGCCGCCGTCTTTCGGCGACTGGCAGAGCCTGGGTTCGCCGGACGGTGACGACTCGGTGAAGTCGATGGAGTTCGGCTACCCGTGCGCCCTCGCCCGCCCGGACGGCAGCGTGCAGGTCTTCGTCCGCACCTTCGCGGGCACCGTCGCGGTACGGACGCTGGACGGCGGCTGGAACGCGCTGCCGCTGCCGAGCGGGGTGGGCCAGCAGGTCCAGGACGGCCTCGGCGCGGTGCTCGACGCGAACGGGCTGACCCATGTCTTCGCGGGTGGCAGGAGCGTCGCGCACTGGATGAGCGACACCCCGGGCGGGCCGCTGCGCCCGGCCTCGCCGACCGGTCTGCCGGTGCCGGGCGGCCCGATCACCGCCCTGCTGGCCCCGGACGGCCGGCTGCGGCTGCACTTCCGCGAGCCCAAGTCGGCGAAGGTGCTGACCGCCGAGCTCCAGCCCGGCAGAGGGACCTGGAAGGTTGTCGGCGAAACCATCCCACCAGGTGGTTTCGGCCGGGTCGCGGCCACCGCGAACGCGCTGGCGGTCCGGGACGGGAAGGGGCGCGTCGCCCTCTCCACCAGCCAGGACTGGCTGCACTCCGGCGGCCAGGAGTGGCTGCGCTCCGGACCGCTGCTGACCGGTACCCCCTCGCTCGCCACCGACCGGGCCGGCCTGCCGGTCGCCGTCGCGGTGGGCTGCGACGGCATGCTCTACGTCGCCCGGCGCCCGGCCGAGGACCAGCCGTTCGGCCAGTGGACCATGGCGCCCTGAGGCCGCCGGTTCCCGTGGGACAGGGCCGCTTATGCTCGACCAGTTCAAGACGACCCGCAGCAGGGAGCCGCACGCCGTGAGCCGGAGCACCGCCCTCGTCCGCCGCCTGAGAAGCCCGGAGCTCGGTGCGGCCCTGCTCGCGGCCGGGCTCTCGATGGGCGCCTACTGCCTGGCACTGGCGCTGCGCGGCACGTACCCGTTCGGCGCGCGCTCGCGCGCGGTGAACGACCTGGGCAACCAGTTCGTGCCGTTCCACGCCCACCTGTGGGACCTCCAGCACGGAAACACCACCGGTGACCTGGTCTTCAACTGGAACAGCGGCTACGGCGCGCCGTTCCTGGCGGACTTCTTCACCTATCTGACGAATCCGTTCTCCTGGCTGGTCGGGCTCTTCCCGCGCGACGCGGTGAACTTCCCGGTCTTCCTGGTGACGCTGCTCAGCATCGGCCTGGGCGCGGCCGTGATGACGTACTTCCTGGGCCGGCTGCGCCCCGGGTCGCCGTGGCTGCGCGCGCTGCTCGGGACGGGGTACGGGGTCTGCGCCTGGGCGGTCAACGACGGTTCCCCCGACCCGATGTGGATGTGGGGCCTGGTCTCGCTGCCGCTGGTCGGCATCGCCTGCGACTGGTGCCTGCGCGGCCGCCGCTGGGTGCTCGGCACGCTCTTCGTGGCCGTCGCCTGGGCGGGGAACTTCTACACCGGCGCGATGGCCACCATCGGTGCCGGACTGGTGCTGCTGCTTCGGGTGGTGCTGGACGAGCGGCCGGTCCGGGCCCGGCTGCTGGTACTGGGCCGGGCCGCGGCCATGGTCGTGACCGGGGTGCTGCTGACCGCGCCGGTGATGTTCGTCGGCCTCAAGGCCAGCAAGGCCTCCCAGCCCGCGCCACTCGCCACCTACGACGGACCGCCCGCGCTCACCGACTACCTGGCCCAGCTGCTGCCCGGCGGCCGCTCCGCGGTGAGCGTGCCGAACGTCTTCATCGGGGTGCTCGGTCTGCTGCTGGTCGCCTCGCTGCCGTTCAACCGGCGGCTCGGCGTGCGCGAGCGGGTGGCCTGGTACGCGCTGCTGCTGCTGGTCGCGCTCAGCTTCGTCTGGGAGCCGACCATCCTGCTCTGGCACGGCCTGGCGATCCCCAACGGCAGCCCGTACCGGGCCGCCTTCGTGCTCAGCGGCATGCTGACGATGGCCGCCTGGGTCTCGCTCTCCCGCCGCCCCGACCTCTTCGCGCTGACCGGCGGCGCCGCGCTGGTGGCCCTGGTCGTGCTGGCCGGGCACGGCCGCAGCTCGGTCTACGCCATGACCTGGGTGCTGGTCCTGGCCGGCGGCGCGCTCACCTTCGCCGCGCTCTGGGCGCTGGAGCACTGGCACGGCGACCGCCGGGCCGGGCGCATCGCCGTCCTGGTGCTCACCTGCGGCGTGCTGGCCGGGACCACCCTGTCCACGTACTCGGCCACGGTGATCCGCGACAAGCTGCCGTTCTTCTTCCCCCGCCCCACCATCAACGGGCCGAGCCTGGCCGCGTACCAGGTGCTCAGCCGGCACGACGACTGGCCCGCCTCCCGCACCGACCCGGGCCCGCACGAGTTCGCCTCCAACGACCCGATGCTGCTGGCCGGCGAGGGCGGTTCGTACTACAGCAGCTACCTCCCGGCCACCACCGCCGAACTGCTGCACGACCTCGGCGCGGGCTGGTTCATCCAGGGCCGGCACACCCTCAGCCCGGCCGACCCGGTCGGCCGGGCCCTGTTCGGGGTCACCACCTACCTGGACAGCAGCTCGGACCCGAACGGCTTCACCGCCAAGCACGCCGCCGCCGCGCCGCTGGTCACCGTGCACCCCTCGATCAAGCCGGACACCTCCTCGGTCTGGTCCCGCCAGGAGTCCCTGCTCGGCGCCGAGGTGTACGAGGTCCCGCAGCTGACCCCGACCGCCGGCCCCCGGCCCGCCCTGCACGGCAGCAGCGGCTGGTCCGTCCCGGCCACGCCCAGGGGCAGCGCCTGGACCACCTTCACCGGCAGCTGCGCCCCCGGCAGCAGCGCGTTCTTCTACGCGCCGTGGTTCGGCGGCACGGTGATGGGGATGGGCGCCAAGTACGAGAGCTACGGCAGGCAGCCGATGACCGCCATGCCGATCAGGTCGCTCGGCACGGTCGGCGCCGACGGCAGGGTCCAGGTGCAGCTGCGCGCCTCGGCCGCCGCCCAGATCCCGGCCCAGCCGATCGGCTGCTTCAACCAGCCGGCCCTCGACCGGGCGCTCGCCGGGCTCAAGGGCGCCACCCACGTCAGCGCGGGCGGGCACACCCTGAGCGCCGAGCTGCCCGCCTCCTCGAGCGGTACCGCGCTGGTCGCGCTGCCCGCCGTCACCGGCTGGCAGTGCTCGGTGGACGGCGGCGCCGCCCGCCCGGTGCAGTCCGTGCTCGGGATGATCGGGGTGCCGCTCGGCAGCGGGGCTTCCCGCCTGTCCTGCAGCTACCGCACCCCCGGGCTCGCGCCGGGACTCGCGGTCAGCGGAGTCGGCCTGGTTGTCCTCGTCGGAGTGCCGCTCGCCGCTAGGCTGCGGCGCAGGGGCAAGGCGGTTGGGTCGGCCACCCCGGTACCATCGACGTGATTATCGGGACAAATGTGGCAGTGCGACCAGCCGCCCTGAGTGCCCACTACCGGAGGTGAGCCAGTGCGACTGTCGGTCGTGGTCCCCTGCTACAACGAAGAAGACGTGATCGACCTCTTCGACAAGTCGATCCGCGCCAACCTGGACGAACTGCCGATCGACTACGAGCTCTGCTACGTGGACGACGGCAGCCGCGACGGCACCCTGGAGCACCTGCGCAAGCTCGCCGACGAGCACCCGGGCAGCACTCGGTACGTGTCCTTCAGCCGCAACTTCGGCAAGGAGGCCGGCATGCTGGCCGGCCTGCGCGAGGCCACCGGCGACGCCGTGGTGCTGATGGACGCCGACCTCCAGCACCCGCCGGAGCTGATCGAGCGGATGCTGGAGCTCTACGACCGCGGCCACGACCAGGTGATCGCCCGCCGCACCCGCGAGGGCGACAAGGCCGTCCGCAGCGCCGTCAGCCGGTTGTACTACCAGCTGATCAACAAGTGGGTGGACGTCGAGATCGAGGACGGCGTCGGCGACTTCCGACTGCTCTCCCGCAAGGCCGTGGACGCGCTGCTCTCACTGCCGGAGTACAACCGCTTCTCCAAGGGCCTGTTCTCCTGGATCGGCTTCGACACCGTCACCTTCGACTACCGGAACGTGGCCCGCGAGGCCGGCGAGACCAAGTGGCGGTTCGGCGCCCTGCTGAACTACGGCATGGACGGCCTGATCTCCTTCAACAACCGCCCGCTGCGGCTCGCCATCTACCTCGGCCTCACCCTGGTCGGCCTGGCCGCCCTCTACGCGGCGTGGATCACCGCGTCGGCCATGGTGGACGGGATCGACTCCCCCGGTTACGTCACCCTGATCGTCGCGATAGTCGCTCTCGGCGGCCTGCAGATGGTGATGCTCGGGCTGATCGGCGAGTACATCGGACGGATCTACTACGAGACCAAGCGCCGACCGCACTTCCTGGTGAAGGAGACCAACGCGCCGCGCGCGACCTTCAGGACCGAGGGCTACCGCGGCTCCCAGGAGGAAGAGCGGTGAAGCCGCAGTTCTGGCAGATCGTCAGGTTCGGACTGGTCGGCGTCGCCAACACCGCGACCTTCTACCTGATCTACCTGGCGCTGCACCCCTTCCTGCCGTACTTCGCGGCGTTCACCATAGCCTTCCTGCTCAGCATGGTCGGCTCGTTCTTCCTGCACACCCACTTCACCTACCGGACCAGGCCGACCTGGAAGAAGTTCCTGCTCTTCCCGCTGCCCAACATCACCAACTACCTGGTGCAGAGCACCGGGGTCGTCGCCCTGGTCCGCTGGGTGCACCTGGACAGCAAGATCGCCCCGCTGGTGGCCGCGCTGGTCGCGATCCCGGTCACCTTCGTGCTGTCGAAGATCGTGCTGACCGGCCGGGCCCGGACGCCCGCCCCGGCCGGTCCGCACGGCTCAGCCGGCGTCGACCAGCTGGACGCGGTCGCCGTTCCGGTTGAGGTGGTGGACAAGTAGCAGCCCGGAGCGGTCGCCCGCCGCGCGGCGCAGCTCCAGCGCCCCGCCCGGCTGCTCCCGGGCCAGCACCGCGGCCGGTCCCCCCGGCCCGCTGCGGACGTCCAGCGCCGGGTGCAGGACGTCGATGCCCATGGTGGGCTTCTCGCCGTCCATCCCGATCGAGGAGATGGCGTCCAGGGCGCTCACCGGCCTGCCGCCGGTGAAACCCGTCCACAGTCCGTAGCGGATGCCCGTGGCACCCGGCTTCAGCCGGGGCAGCTTGGCCAGCCGGACCGGCAGCACCACGGTGTCGCCGTCCAGCAGGCCGGTCTCGGTCTCGCCCCAGCGGGCGTTCAGCGGCTGGACGTCCAGCTCCGCGCCGGTGGCGGCGTCCAGGGTGCGGGCCACCAGGACGTCGCTGCCGGGCAGCCGGTCGGCGGCCACGACGGCGTCGGCGACACCGTCGCCGTCGGTGTCAAGGGAGGCCCGGACGGCGAAGTTCCCCACCGGGGTGGCCGCCGGGGCCCAGAAGGTGGCGGCCAGGTAGAGCGTGCCCTGGGCCAGGCCGTCGCCGCCGAGCTCCGGGGCGTCGCTGGCCGCGCCCGCGAAACGCAGGTCGGCGGCCCGGTCGCCGTCCTGGCCGGCGCACGGCCCCGCGCCCTTGCGATCCGGCTCCCGCCCGTCCTGGTGCAGGGCATCCGTGGCGCCGTCCGGGCAGTCGGGCCAGCGCGCGCCCGCTCCGCCCAGCGCGAAGGCGCTGACCAGGCCGCCGCCCGCACCGGGCGCGGCGGTGCCGTTCAGGGCGAGCAGGGTGCTGGACGGCGAGGTGCGCACCTGGGGACCGGCCTTGAGCTCGGAGGCCGGGCGGGGCGCGGCGAACAACGGCACCCGCAGTACCGGCAGCCCCGCGTCGGCCGGGGTGAGCACCAGCCGCCCGGAGAGCTCGGCCCGCCAGCTGCGGGCCCGGCCCGCCTGGAGGAGGTCGACGGTCGGGTCGGGCGAGCGGCCCAGCTGTCCCGGCACGCGCAGCATGACGGTGACCCTGGCCGTTCCCTGGGCCGGGACGGTCACCTGGCGCGGCGTCATCTCGAAGGAAGCGCCCGGGACTTCGGTGGACGACTGGTAACCGGTGGTGTAACCGACCGGATGGGACGAGAAGTTGCGGATCTCCACCTCCCGCTTCAGCGCGGTCGGACCGGTGACCGGCACCGGGCCGAAGGAGACGCCGACCGCGCCGTCCACCGCCCCCTGGCCCGCCGCGTACGCCACGGCGGGTGTCCGTACCGCCTGGTCCGCCTGGGCGCGTCCGGCACCGGCCCGCTCGGGCCCGTACACCGGCCCGGTGCGGTTGTCGCCGAGCCGGGTGTCGGCCGCGGTGTTCATCAGGGCCGCCTTGACCTCGGCGGCCGTCCAGGCCGGGTGGGCGGCCCTGACCAGGGCGGCGAGTCCGGCGACGTGCGGGCTGGCCATCGAGGTGCCGTCCTCGCGCGTCCCGCCGCTACCGCTGCCCGCCCTGGCCGACCAGATGGTCTCGCCGGGCGCCGCGAGGTCCGGCTTCACCACGCCCGGCAGGCCGATGCCGCGCGAGGTGAAGGAGGCCAGGGTGTCGGTGCGCTGCGGCTGGTCCTGGCCGACCGAGCCGTGCAACCGGTTCTCCCTGGCGGCCAGTTGGACCTTCACCGGTCCGCCGGCCATGGCCTTGGTGAGCCGTTCGCCGTCCGCCTTCGCCAGGATCGCCACCGGGATCCGGTCGTCGCCGGCGAGTTCGCCGAGGCCGTCGCCGTCGGCGGCGAACAGCGCGCCGACCGCCCCGGCCGCCGCCGCGTTGTCCGCCCGCAGTGCGGAACCGCAGGCCCTGTCGGCGTCCTTGGTCCGCCAGGAGAGCACCGCCACCTTGCCGCGCAGCCGTTCGGCGTCGGCCGGGCCGAACGGTGTGCAGCCGTCCGACTGGTCGGCTGGCAGGGCGAGTTGACCGCTGACGTCCTCGGTGGACCAGCGGGGGTACTTGGCGCTCCAGTGCGCCGGGACCACTCCGGCCAGCGACTCGGGGGCGAGCACTCGGATGCCGTCCGCGTCGGTGTGCCGGTCGACCGAGGCGGCCACCCCGATGACGCGCGCCGCGGTGCCGGGGCTGCCGCCGATGCCGTACACGTCGCCGTCGTTGCCGATCGCTGCGGCCACCACCGTCCCGAGCCCGGCCAGCCGGTCGGCGGCGATCGCGTCTGCGTCGTCCGGTCCGCCGAAGCGGCCGCCGAGGGAGAGGTTGACCACGTCCAGGCGGTCCGTCAGGTCTCCGTCGCCGTTGGGGTCGGCGGCCAGGTCGAGTGCCTGGGCGAGCTGGTCGGTGGATCCCTCGCAGCCGAAGACCCGGATCGCGAACAGCCTTGCGCCGGGGGCGACTCCGGGGGCGACCTTGAAGGCGGCCGGATCGAGACCGGGACGGTAGGGCCCGGTGTAGGTGCGGCCGTCCGCGGTGACGCCGAGGCCCGCGACGGTGCCCGCGACATGGGTGCCGTGACCGTTGGCGATGCAGTCGATGGGGTTGTCGCCGGGGTGCGGCACCGGCTGCGGATGCGCGGAGGAGGGGTCGGGGTCGTAGTCGTCGCCGACCAGGTCCTTGCCGCCGAACACCTTGGCACTGGGGAACAGCCCGGCGGGAACGGTCCTGGCGCCGGCCGCCGAGCGGAACGCCTCCTCGGTGCCGGGGCCGCCGAAATCCGCGTGGGTGTAGTCGACGCCGGAGTCGATGATGCCGACCCTGACCCCCTCGCCGGTGTTGCCCGGCAACCCCGCGGTGCCCGACCAGACGGCGGGGGCGCCGGTGAGCGGCACCGAGTACCCGTTGGAGCGGCGCTTGAGGGTGATCGGGTGGACCGCCCTGACCCCGGGCAGCCGCCGCAGCCCGGCCAGCCGGTCGGGGGGCGCGGACACCGCGATCCCGGTGATCAGGGTGTGCGTACGGTACAGCTCACGGGCAGCGGGGGCGGCGCGGCGGACCGCGCCGGCCAGGGTGTCCAGCGCCCGGTCGGCCCGGCGGCGCTGTCCTGCCCCGGCCTCGGCGGCGGCCCGGCGGACCTCCTCCGGTGAGCGCTTGGACCGGCGGGCGCCATCGGCCGCCCGGTGCCAGGCGAGGGCCGCGGGTTCGGCGTCCAGCTCCAGCAGGACGCGCTGCGGCGGTCCGGCCCGCCCGGGCAGCGGCCTCGGTCCGGCTGCCACGCCGGGCGGGGCCGCGGTGAGCGCCACGCAGCCCGCCAGTACGGCGAGGGCGGCCCCCAGCCTGGTCGGCCGCCCGCGCCGCGGGGGCCTGGCGGAGGGGTTTCGGCTGGGAACCGGTGGGATGCGCACGGAGCCGTCCTTCCCCGGCAGGGGCGGACAGATCTCACTGCCGCCCGCGCCGCGCGGACGTTGATCACCCCTCCGGAAGGGCTCAAATTACGATCATCGCGCCGGTACGGGCGAGCCGACTCCCTCCTTCGGGGAGGGAGTGCACTCATGCGGGTGACGACCGGTCAGGCTTCCGGGCGAAAGGGCCGGTTCAGCCGACGTGGCCGGTGGCACCGCCGTTGTCGCGGCGGTCCAGGGCGCGCTGGAGCGCGGCGGCGGCGTGCGGGTCGGGCGCCACCCGGCGCCGCCGGCGCGGGGCGCGGACGGGAGTGGTCGGAACGGGACGGCGGTCTGCGGTGGGGGGCATACCGGGCTCCTTCGGGCGAGGGCGCGTACGAGGGCGCGCACCGAGGGGTTCAGGAGGACTGGGAGTGCCGCGCACCGCGCCCTGGCATGGTGGTGGCGGGCGACGGGCCGGCACGCCGGACAGGGGTCGCCTGCCGGTACGCGGACGGCACGCACGGGCCGGCGCTCCCGCTTGTCGGGGCGGCTCACCGTGCGGCTCCTTCCAAAGTACGACGCCGGGCAGGCGCTGTCTGCACGAATAGTTGGATTTCCTAGTATCTGAGACGGCGTTCACCCCGAAGACGCGCGAGGGCCCGGACCGAAGCGGTCCGGGCCCTTCCACCGACGGTCGATCAGTCGTCCAGCACCATGGCCTCGGCGCAGGCCGCGATGGTCAGGATCAGCGCGTCGTCCTGGCCGGGAACGATGGTGACGCCGTAGTGCTCGCTCAGCAGCGACCACTTGCGGTCGATGTGCGCGACCTCCTGCTCGCCATAGGTGATGGCGTACTGGTGGTCGGTGATGTTGCCGGTGACGTGCAGCTCGGCGCCGTTCTCGAAGGTCACCGTGAACTTGTAGACCAGCGGGGAGAACAGGGCCTTCTTCACGGTCGCGATCCGCTGCTCACCACGCTGGATGTAGCGGATGTCGCGGAGCGTCATGATCTTCTCGGAGATCCGGTACAGCTCGTTGCCGTTCACGTCCTGCAGGGCGATGACACCGCTGAAGCTGAACATCCTCTCGTCGACCTGGAAGACGCGCTCACCGTTGCGCTTGATCCAGAAGTCGTGGGTGGGCGAGAAGAACTTCTCGTCGATCTCGTAGGTCACGCCGTTCTGCACCGGCTCCTCACCGGAGAGCAGGCGCTGGCTCAGGCCCTGCAGGAAGTTGTCGTGCTGCTCCCCGTGGCCCTGCTGCGGCTCGCTGCCAAGCAGCTGCTGGGCGAAGCCGAGCAGGTCGCCGAAGCCGTTACTCATGGCGGGATTCCCCTTTTGTCGTGCCATCGTTCGACAAGACTGTAGAGGCCCCTCTCTAGTGGCCGACAGCCCTTCCCCGGTCCTGTTGCACAATCAGCACAACAGCGGGGAAGGGCTGTCGAAAAGTCATCAGCGGCCGGCGTCAGCCGAGGTTGACCGCCCGCGCGAACTGGGCGCCGATCGCGCCGGCGATCTCGGCCAGCACCTCCTGGGACACCTCGCTGTCCACGGTGATCGAGGCCAGCGCGCAGCCGTTGTCCCGGGCGACCTGCATGCCCGCGATGTTGATGCCGGCGTCGCCGAGGATCTTGCCGAGGGTGCCGACCACACCGGGGCGGTCGTCGTACTTGAAGAAGACCATGTGGTCGGTGAGCGCGACGTCCACGTCGAAGGAGTCCACGCCGACGATCTTCTGGGCCAGCTTGGGGCCGGCCAGGGTGCCGGAGATGGCGCTCTCGCTGCCGTCCGAGAGGGTGCCGCGCACGGTGATCACGTTGCGGTGCTCGGGGCTCTCGCTGGAGGTGGTCAGCCGGACCTCCACGCCGCGCTCCTGGGCGAACAGCGGGGCGTTGACATAGGACACCGTCTCGGCCACGACGTCCTCGAACACGCCCTTCAGCGCGGAGAGTTCGAGCACCTTGACGTCGTGCTGGGTGATCTCGCCGCGCACCTCGACGTCGAGGCGGACGGCCACCTCGCCGGCCAGCGCGGTGAAGATCCGGCCCAGCTTCTCGGCCAGCGGCAGCCCCGGCCGGACGTCCTCGGCGATCACGCCGCCCTGGACGTTGACCGCGTCCGGCACCAGCTCGCCGGCCAGCGCCAGGCGGACCGACCTGGCGACCGAGATGCCGGCCTTCTCCTGCGCCTCGTCGGTGGAGGCACCCAGGTGCGGGGTGCAGACCACGTTGTCGAAGGCGAACAGCGGAGAGTCGGTGCACGGCTCCTGGGTGTAGACGTCCAGGCCGGCGCCGGCCACCCGGCCGTCCTTGAGCGCGCTGAGCAGCGCCTCCTCGTCCACGATGCCGCCGCGGGCGGCGTTGACGATCCGCACGGTCGGCTTGACCTTGTGCAGCGCCTCGTCGCCGATCAGGCCGATGGTCTCCGGGGTCTTGGGCAGGTGGACGGTGATGAAGTCCGAGACCTGGAGCAGCTCCTCCAGGGTGACCAGCTTGACGCCCATCTGGGCGGCGCGGGCGGCCTGGATGTAGGGGTCGTACGCGACGATCTTCATCCCGAAGGCGGACATCCGCTGGGCGACCAGCACACCGATCCGGCCGAGGCCGACCACGCCGAGCACCTTCTCGGAGAGCTCGACACCGGTGTACTTGTTGCGCTTCCACTCGCCCTTCTTCAGCGCGGTGTTGGCCGGCGCGATGTTCCGGGCGACCGAGATCAGCAGGCCGCAGGCGAGTTCGGCGGCGGTGACGATGTTGGAGGTCGGGGCGTTGACGACCATCACGCCGGCCTTGGTGGCGGCCGCGACGTCCACGTTGTCCAGGCCCACGCCGGCCCGGGCGACGACCTTGAGCCGCTTGGCGACGGCCAGCGCCTCGGCGTCCACCTTGGTGGCGCTGCGGATCAGGATGGCGTCCACGTCCGCGATGGCGGTCAGCAGTTCGGTGCGGTCCCCGCCGTTGCAGTGGCGGATCTCGAAGTCCGGTCCGAGCGCGTCGACGGTGGCGGGCGACAGCTCTTCGGCGATCAGTACGACAGATTTGCTCACGACGGTTTGTCCTTATGACTGTCCGGTCCCCACCGCCCACGGAGGTGGCGTGACGGGCAGGGGGAAAGTGGCATGCCGCGTAGGTAGACGCACGACGCTGTGAGCCTGACGCGCACTCGGAAGTGTATCGACGGGGCGGGTACGGGGCCGCTCCCGTCCGGCGAAATCACCCGGACGGGAGCAGCCTTGTTGTACAAGGCCGTTGAGCGGCCTCAGCGCGAGGTCACGCCTCCTCGTCGACCCAGCTCATCAGCTTGCGCAGCTTCTTGCCGGTGGTCTCCAGCAGGTGCTGGGAGTCGGCGTTCTTGTACTCGTTGTACTTCGGCAGACCGGCCTTGTACTCGGCGATCCAGGTGTTGGCGAAGGTGCCGTCCTGGATCTCCGCGAGGACCTTCTTCATCTCGGCCTTGGTGGCGTCGGTGATGATGCGCGGGCCGGTGACGTAGTCGCCCCACTCGGCGGTCTCGGAGATCGACCAGCGCATCTTCTCCAGGCCGCCCTCGTACATCAGGTCGACGATGAGCTTCAGCTCGTGCAGGCACTCGAAGTAGGCGATCTCCGGCTGGTAGCCCGCCTCGACCAGGGTCTCGAAACCGGCCTTGACCAGGGCGGCGGTGCCACCGCAGAGGACGGCCTGCTCACCGAACAGGTCGGTCTCGGTCTCCTCGGTGAAGGTGGTCTTGATGACGCCGGCCCGGGTGCCGCCGATGCCCTTGGCGTAGGACAGGGCCAGCGCGAAGGCGCCGCCGGTGGCGTCCTGCTCGACGGCCACGATGCACGGGACGCCGCGGCCCTCCTCGTACTGGCGGCGGACCAGGTGGCCCGGGCCCTTCGGGGCGACCATGCAGACGTCGACGTCGGCCGGGGGCTTGATGAAGCCGAAGCGGATGTTCAGGCCGTGGCCGAAGAACAGGGCCTTGCCCGCCTTCAGGTTCGGCTCGATGGCCTCCTTGTAGACGTCGGCCTGGATCGGGTCCGGCACCAGGATCATGATGACGTCGGCCTCGGCCGCGGCCTCGGCCGGGGTGGTGACGCGCAGGCCCGCCTCCTCGGCCTTGGCGCGGGACTTGGAGCCCTCCAGCAGGCCGACGCGGACGTCGACGCCCGAGTCGCGCAGGGACAGCGCGTGGGCGTGGCCCTGGCTGCCGTAGCCGATGACCGCGACCTTGCGGCCCTGGATGATGGACAGGTCGGCGTCGTCTTCGTAGAACAGCTCGGCCACTTCTGGCACATCTCCTTGCGTGGTGGTGAAGCCGGTTCGGCTAACCGTAGTTGCAACCGGCGAGGGTGTGGGGCGGTACTTCAGGGGGTGAGACGACTGCGTGTCAGACCCGCGGTCCGTCAGGCACTGCGGTCGAGGGCGCGCAGCGAGCGGTCGGTGATCGACCGGGCACCGCGCCCGATCGCCACCAGGCCGGACTGCACGAGCTCCTTGATGCCGTACGGCTCCAGCATCTTGAGCATCGCCTCCAGCTTGTCGGAACTGCCGGTGGCCTCGATGGTCACCGCGTCCGGCGAGACGTCGACGGTCTTGGCCCGGAACAGCTGCACGATCTCGACGACCTGCGAGCGGGTCTCGGCGTCCGCGCGGACCTTGACCAGGACCAACTCCCGCTGGACGGCCTGGGCCTGGTCCAGCTCGACGATCTTTATCACGTTGACCAGCTTGTTCAGCTGCTTGGTGACCTGCTCCAACGGGAGGTCCTCGACGTTGACCACGATGGTCATCCGGGAGATGTCCGGGTGTTCCGTCGGGCCGACGGCGAGGGAGTCGATGTTGAAGCCCCGACGGGAGAACAGGCTGGCGATGCGGGCCAGCACGCCGGGCTTGTTCTCGACCAGGACGGAGAGGGTGTGCTTGGACATGTCGGTCATGGGCTCTCTATCGGGTCGTCTGGGCGGGTGCTCCGGCGAAGCCGGACCGGGTGAGGGCGGGAGGGCGGGCGACGGGCGGGCCGGTCAGTCGAGGTCGTCGCCGAAGTCCGGGCGGACGCCCCTGGCGAACTGGATCTCGTCGTTGCTGGTGCCTGCCGCGACCATCGGCCAGACCATGGCGTCCTGGTGGACGATGAAGTCGACGAC
This sequence comes from Kitasatospora sp. NPDC001175, assembly GCF_053598215.1. NCBI lineage: Bacteria > Bacillati > Actinomycetota > Actinomycetes > Kitasatosporales > Streptomycetaceae > Kitasatospora > Kitasatospora sp. NPDC001175. The sequence goes on from NZ_JBSFJU010000038.1 coordinate 19,993, forward strand.
CACCGGGCGGTCGTTGATCTCCATCGCCTGCTTGATCACCGCGTCCAGGTCCTCCGGACGCTCACAGCGCAGACCGACGCAGCCCATCGCCTCGGCCAGCATCACGAAGTCCGGGATCCGGGTGCCCTGCCAGCGCTGCGGCTCGATGCCGTCGTCCACGGCCGAGCCGCCGGTGGTCCCGGCCGGCCCGGCGTGCAGCACGGTGTGGGAGTAGCGCTGGTTGTAGAACAGGGTCTGCCACTGGCGGACCATGCCCAGCGAACCGTTGTTGATGACCGCGACCTTGATCGGAATGTCGTTCAGCGCGCAGGTGACCAGTTCCTGATTGGTCATCTGGAAGCAGCCGTCGCCGTCGATCGCCCAGACCGCCGAGTCCGGCCGACCCGCCTTGGCGCCCATCGCGGCCGGGACGGCGTAGCCCATGGTGCCCGCGCCACCGGAGTTGAGCCAGCTGGCCGGCTTCTCGTAGTTGATGAACTGTGAGGCCCACATCTGGTGCTGACCCACGCCCGCGGCGTAGATGGCGTCCGGGCCGACCAGTCGGCCGATCCGCTCGATCACCTGCTGCGGGGAGAGCTCACCCTCGGGGGCGGGCTCGTAGCCGAGCGGGTAGGTCTTCTTCCACTCGTTGAGCTTGACCCACCAGTCGCCGTAGTCGCCCTCGTGCCCGGCGTCGAACTCGGCCTGGACGGCGACGATCAGGTCGGCCAGCACCTCGCGGGCGTCGCCGACGATCGGCACATCGGCCGGGCGGTTCTTGCCGATCTCGGCCGGGTCGATGTCGGCGTGCACGACCTTGGCGTACGGGGCGAAGCTGTCCAGCTTGCCGGTGACCCGGTCGTCGAAGCGGGCGCCCAGGGTGAACAGCAGGTCGGCCTTCTGCAGCGCGGTGACCGCCGGGACGCTGCCGTGCATCCCGGGCATGCCCAGGTGCTGCGGGTGGCTGTCCGGGAAGACGCCCAGCGCCATCAGCGTGGTGACCACCGGCGCGCCGGTCAGCTCGGCCAGGATCCGCAGTTCGGCGCTGGCCTGTGCCTTGAGCACACCGCCGCCGACGTACAGCACCGGCCGCTTGGAGTTCACCAGCAGCTTCGCGGCCTCGCGGATCTGCTTGGCGTGCGGCTTGGTGACCGGCCGGTAGCCGGGCAGCGAGGGCTCCACCGGCCAGCGGAAGGTGGTGGTGGCCTGCAGGGCGTCCTTGGCGATGTCGACCAGGACCGGGCCCGGACGGCCGGTGGCGGCGATGTGGAACGCCTCGGCGATCACCCGGGGGATCTCGGCAGCATCGGTGACCAGGAAGTTGTGCTTGGTGATCGGCATGGTGATGCCGCAGATGTCCGCCTCCTGGAAGGCGTCGGTGCCGATCGCCTTGGAGGAGACCTGACCGGTGATCGCGACGATCGGGACGGAGTCCATGTAGGCGTCGGCGATCGGGGTGACCAGGTTGGTGGCGCCCGGTCCCGAGGTGGCCATGCAGACCCCGACCCTGCCGGTGGCCTGGGCGTACCCGGTGGCGGCGTGCCCGGCGCCCTGCTCGTGGCGGACCAGGATGTGGCGCACCTTGGTGGAGTCCATCAGCGGGTCGTACGCGGGAAGGATGGCCCCGCCCGGGATGCCGAAGACGGTGTCCGCGCCTACAGCCTCCAGCGAGCGGATGAGCGACTGTGCGCCGGTCATCGTCTCTGCGATGGTGTTGTGTCCCGGAGCGTGGGCGGCCGGGTTGTCCCCGCGGCGGGGGGATGCGGCGTGCTCAGTCATCTGCCTGTCTCTTCTCGGGTTCGTTCGGCCCCCGGCAGCCTTGGCGAGGTGCTGCCCTGCTGGTGGGCCGGTCTCCGGCTCTGCCTCAATCGTCCCGATTCGGGATGATCGAAGCCAGTGGTCCTGCGGTGGTCGAGCAGTGTCAGTGCAACAAAAAACCCCTCGTGCCAAGGGCATGCGAGGGGTGGCGCGTCGGTCTCTCACGAGCGGGACTCGGGTGTCCGCTCAGCCGACGCGCCTGCCAAGTACGAGAATTCGGGTGCGCATGGCACCGACCTTCCTCCTCGGCGGTACCGGGTGTCAAGTGGGTGGGACGGCCGTCTCGCTATGCGGACCGCCGTTCGGACCAGCGCAGGATCCCGGCATCGCGCGGCGTTCGGGCAGGTCCAGGGCGGTGTGGTGGTGTACGGCCCGTCCCCGGCCGCCGGCCGCGGGGACCCTCCCCCAGCCCTCGGCCGGTCCGTCCCCGTCGCCGCCCGGCTCCGGACGGACACCCGATCGGGTGTCCGCGGCCAGGTGCGCTCGCCGCGCCGAGAGCGAGCCCGTCGGTCTCGGCATCGGGTAGACCCGCCGGGCCAGCGCCCGGCCCAGCCGCTGCTCGTCCAGCGGCTGGGCGAAGGCCAGCCCCTGGCCCTGGCGGCAGCCCAGCTCCTGGAGCACCGAGAGCTGCCGGGCGTGGTCCACCCCCTCCGCCATGGTGACCAGGCCGAGGTCCCGGCCGAGCCGCAGCGCGTGCCCGGCGAGCGCCCGGGTGAGGGTGGACTCGGCGAGGTCCTGGACCAGGCTGCGGTCCAGCTTGAGCGAGTCGAACGGGAGCCTGGCCAGCGCCCCCAGCGAGCCGCGGCCCGCCCCGAAGCTGGCCACCGAGGTGGACACCCCGTGGCGGCGCAGCGCGGCCAGCCGGCGGCCGATCTCGTCCGCCTGGTCGTCCGGGCCGGTCCTGGCCAGCTCGATCACCAGCTGTTCGGCGGGCAGGCCGGTCTCCCGCAGCACGCTGACGACGGTCTCGTAGACGCCGGGGGCGCAGAGCCGCTCGGCACTCAGCCGTACGGTGACCGGGACCGCGCGCGGTGCGCCCGGCGCGCGGCGGCGGGCGGCGGCCGCGGTGACGGCCTCCTGGAGCAGCCAGCGGGCGAACCGGGTCGCGGCGTCGCCCTGCTCTGCGGTGCGCAGGAACTCGGCCGGGGTGAGCACCAGCCCCTGCGCGGAGCGCCACCTGGCCTGCGCCTCGACGGCCGCGATCACTCCGGTGGCGAGGTCCACCACGGGCTGGTGGAGCAGGGTGAAGCCGCCCTCCCGGACGGCCAGGCGCAGTCGCTCCTCCAGCTCGGACCGGCGCTCCAGTTCGGCCCGCATGGCCGGGCTGTAGAGCACCACCCGGCCCTTGCCCTCGGACTTCGCCCGGTACATCGCGAGATCGGCGTTGCGCATCAGTTCGTCGGTGGCGGCCCTGGGATCGGTGTCCGGGGCGTGGCCGCGCGGGCCGAAGGCGATGCCGATGCTGGCGGCGACGCCGAGTTCGGCGCCGCCGATCCAGTACGGCTCGGAGAGCGCGACCCGGACCCGCTCGGCCAGGTCGTGCACCTGGGCGCGGCCGAGGCGCCCGCAGACCAGGGCGGCGAACTCGTCGCCGCCGAACCGGGCCACGGTGTCCCCGGCCCGGACCGCGCCCTGGAGCCGGCGGGCGGCCTGGATCAGCAGTTCGTCGCCGACCTGGTGCCCCGAGGTGTCGTTGACCGCCTTGAAGCCGTCCAGGTCGAGGAAGAGCACGGCCACGGTGGGCTCGTCGCCCCCGGGGTGCTCGCGCGCACCCTCGGCGGGCCAGTCGTCCCGGCCGGGGCGCTCGCCGAGGGCGGCGCGGACCTGCTGCGCGAACAGCGCCCGGTTGGGCAGGTCGGTGAGCGGGTCGTGGAAGGCGTTGTGGTGCAGCTGCGCTTGCAGCATCACCCGTTCGGTGACGTCCCGGCTGTTGAGGATCAGCCCGTCCCGGTAGCGGTTGACGGTGGACTCTACGTGCAGCCAGTGGCCGCCGCCGGAGCGGATCCGGCACTCCACCCGGGCCGAGGGCTCGGTACCGGCCGCGTCGGCGCCGTGCCTGCCGGGGTTGTGGCCCATCAGCCGGCGCACCTCGGCCATGACCCGCTCCGCGTCGCCGGGGTGGACCAGGTTGAGCAGGTTGCCGCCGACCAGCTCCTCGGGATCGCGGCTGTAGACCGTGAGGGTGGCCGGACTGACGTAGCTGAGCAGGCCGTTGGCGTCGGCGATCATGATGACGTCACTGGAGCCCTGCACCAGGGAGCGGAAGTGCGCCTCCTTCTGGGCGAGTTCCTGTGCCAGCGAGAGGTTGTCCAGCAGCATCACGCCCTGGCGCACCAGCAGCACCAGGCCGAAGGTGGAGGCCGAGACGATCATCACCCGATCCAGTGGCCGTCCGCCCATCACGTTGTAGACGATGCCGGCCAGGCACACGGCGGCCGCCACGTACGGGGTGAGCGCGCTGAAGGTGGTGGCCACCCGGCGGCGCGGGGCGCCGCCGGCCGCCGGGTGCTCGCGGTGCGGGCGGACCCGGTCGTGCGACCAGGGTGCCCAGGCGAGCAGCACACTGCCGGCGAACCAGCCCGCGTCCAGCAGCTCGCCGGAGTGGTAGCTGCTGTGCAGCGCGGGCGAGGTGAACAGGGCGTCGCAGACCACCGTGACGGCCAGCGCGACCATCGCGGTGTGCACCGCCGCCCGGTTGCCGTCGCGGCACCGGAAGCGCAGCCCCATCACCAGGCTGACCAGCAGGATGTCCAGCACCGGGTAGGCCAGGCCCAGGGCCAGCCGCAGCGGTGAGGAGACCTCGCCGGCCGCGACCCGGCCGAGCGCCAGGCTCCAGCTGAGCGTGAACAGCGAACTCGCCACCAGCCAGCCGTCCAGCAACAGGCAGAGCCAGCCGGCCGCGGTACGGGGCCGCTGGGCGAGCACCGTCACGCCGATGATCGCCAGCGGGGCGAAGAGCAGGAAGAGGTACTCCGCGATGGAGTCCGGCGGGACGGGGGCCCGCAGCACCACCTCGTACCAGCCCCAGATGCCGTTGCCGAAGGCCACCATCGAGGAGGAGAGGCCGAACAGCAGCCAGGCCGGGCGGGCCGGACCGCCGGCCGTGCAGCCGTGCAGCAGGCAGGAGAGCGAGGCCGCCAGCGCCGCCCCGGCCAGCCCGAAGTCGCCCATGAACAGGGCGAGTCCGGGCGATCCCCAACCGAGCGAGGCGCCGATCGCGTAACCCAGGCAGAGCGTGATCAGCACGGCGCCGGGGATCCGGCCACGGGCTTCACCACCGCGGGTGCCGTCGCCGCGCGGGGCGCCGCCACGGGAGTCCTCACGGCTGGCCGGGGGCGCGGCAGGCAGCACCGCATCGGTGGAGTTCACTCGACATCTCCCCCTCCGACCCGGGGCGTACATCCGCCCGGGCCTCGGCCGTGCCACCGCGTGAAGTGATCTGACGCCACGTCACTGCAGCATCCCCGCAGGCTGCTTCCGGTACCCACAGGAGGGCTGGACGGAGCGGTTCCGCTACGCCGTACCAGTGTTACCAGTCGGGACACTACACCACTTCGGTCACTCAACGGCACACACATTCAACTTAGAGTAATGGCCTGTGCGTGGTGATGTGCCCCGTTCTCGGCGGGATCGCCCCGGTTGGCAGCGGCGCACGGCCGGGGCGCACGGCTCCTCTGGGCTACGCCCCTACGGGCACCAACTCCTCGTCCGCGAAGAGCCTCAGCCGGTGCGCGAGTGCCGCCGCCTCGCCGCGCGAGGAAACCTCCAGCTTCGCCAGGATGTTGGAGACGTGCACACTGGCGGTCTTGGGCGAGATGTACAGCTCCTCGGCGATCTGGCGGTTGGTCCGGCCCCGGGCGAGCTGCCGCAGCACGTCCCGCTCGCGCGGGGTGAGGCCGAACGGCTCGGCCGGCCCGCGGTCGGGCTCGGACGGGGGTTCCTCGGCCTGCCGCGGCCCGGGGGCGAGGCCGGCTCGGTCGGACAGGCGGGAAATCTCCCACTGCAGTTGACGGTTCTCCCGAGCCTCCGCCAACTCCCGTGCCTCGTAAAGAAGTTCGCCGGCGGCGGCGCGCTGCCCGGCGGCGGCCGCCGCCTCGGCGCCCCGGTACAGGGCGGTCAGCAGCGGCTCGGTGGGCCCGCTCCCGCGCAGCGCCTCGATCGCCGTCGTCCAGTGCACCGGACGGTCGGCCCCCTCGGCCCGGGCCAACTCCGCCTCCAGCAGCCGGAGGCAGCCGATCAGCAGCGGCACCGTGGGGCGGAGCCGGGCGGCCGCGGCGGCGAGCGCGGCGAGCGCCTCTGGCCGGCCCGGCTCCGCGGCGGGCAGGCCCCGGGCGTCGGCCTCGTTCGCCGCCCCGACGAGCAGCAGCGGCAGCAGCCAGCCGGCGCCGCCGTCCAGCAGCTGCCCGTCCGGGTCCGCGTACCGCTCGACGGCGGCCCCCAAGGCGGCCAGCAGCTCGGCCCTGGCCTGGAGCGGGCGGCCGGTCCGGGCGGCGATCCGGACCGCCAGCCGGGCGGCGGGCACCTCGTGCTGCGGTTCGGCGGCCTTGGCCGCGGACCTGGCCTTGGCCAGGTACCGCGCGGCACTCTCCGGGTCGCCCTGCTCCAGGGCGAGGTCCCCGCGCAGCCGGTCCAGGAACTCGTGGTGCGAGTCGCCGCCGGACCGCTCGGCCCAGGCGGTGAGCACTTCGGCGGCCCCGGTGGGGCGGCCGAGCACGATCAGCGCCTCGACCAGGTTTCCGGTCAGGATCGTCCCGGTGTTGGCCAGCAGGCCGAGCCGGCCGGCTGCCTCCAGGCCCTGCCTGGCCAGCCGCTCGGACTCGGCGGCCCGACCCAGCCCGAGCAGATGGCTGGAGAGGTTGTTCAGGCCCCGGCAGTACACGTCGGCGGCCAGCTTCCGGGACTTCTCGACCGCGTCGGTCAGCAGTGCCACGCCCTCGTCCACGTTGCCGAAGAAGGCGTGCAAACCACCCAGGGTCATCCGGGCGTGCTGCTCGACCGCGGCTGCGCCGGTCTGTCTGGCGATCTCCACCGCGTGTTCGGCGAGCGCGATGTCGGTCACGGCCGGGCGGCCCAGCATGTTGTGCGAGGCGACCAGCGCCAGCACCTCCGCCTGCACCGCCGACGGCCGCAGGCCCGCCACCAGCCGCTGGGCGTGCTCGATCTCCTCGTCCCCGCCGGTGCGCTTCAGGTGGACCAGCATGCGCGCCCGGCTCATCCGGAACCAGGCCGCGCGCTCCGGGCTGCGCTCCTCGTCCACCAGCTTCAACGCCCGCTTGGCAAGGCTCAGTCCGCGTTCGCGGTCGCCGCTGCGGCGGGCGGCCACCACGGCCTCGGCGAGCACGTCCACCAGCTGGAGCCGTTCGCAGGACTCGTCGTGGCTGCCCGGCTCGCAGCTGCACGCCGGGTAGGTCTCGGCCCAGTCGTACGGGCGCAGGGTGCTCTCCAGCACCTCCTCGGAGACCTCGTCCCAGAGCTCCAGCGCCCGCTCCAGCATGCGCAGTTGCTCGGCGAAGGCATTGCGGCGGCGGGCCGCCCTGGCGGCGTCCAGCGCGGCCGGCAGGGCGCGCGCCGGATCGTGCGCGTGGTACCAGTAGTTGGCCAGTCGCGCCGGGCGCTTCTCGCAGCCGACCAGGACCTCGTTGGCCTCCAGCACGGTGGCGTAGCGGCGGTTGATCCGGTACCGCTCGCCGGGCAGCAGGTCGTCGGAGACCGCCTCGCGGACCAGGGCGTGCCGGAACCGGTAGCCCTCGCCGTCGGTGTCCGGGCGCAGCACATTGGCGCCCACCGCGTTGCGCAGTGCCTCGATCAGCGCCTCCTCACCCTCGTCCAGGACGGCGGAGAGCAGGGCGTGTTCGACGTAGGATCCGCCCTCGGCAGCGATTCTGACCACCCGTTGGGTATCGTCCGGCAGCGCCTCGACCCGGACCATCAGGATGTCGCGGAGCGAGTCGGTCAGCCCGGCGGGACAGCCGTCCCGGTGCGCGGTGGCGAGCTCCTCGACGAAGAACGGGTTGCCCTCGGAGCGGCAGTGGATCCGGTCGACCAGGTCGCGGTCGAGGCCGTCGGCGCTCCCGCTGCCGAGGATCCCCGCCAGCTGTGCGGCGACCTCATGGCGTCCGAATCTGGCAAGTTCCAGTCGCTGTACCATCCGCAGCCGATCGAGTTCGGCCAGGAACGGACGCAGTGGATGGCGACGGTGCAGATCGTCGCTGCGGTAGGTGGCGACGATCAGGACCCGGGAGCGGTGCAGCGTCCGGATCAGATAGGCGAGCAGCTCGCGGGTGGAGCGGTCGGACCAGTGCAGGTCCTCGACGACCAGCAGCAGGGTCCGGCCGGCGGTGAGCCGCTCGAACAGCCTGGCGGTGTGCTCGAAGAGCAGAGCCCGTCCGAACTCGTCGTTCGGCTCCGCGCCGGTGTCGCCGAACTCCGGCAGCAGCCGGGACAGCTGACCCTCCATGCCCTCGGCGGCCCGTTCGAGTTCGGCACCGAGCGAACGGTGCAGCCGGCGCAGCGCGGTGGCCAGCGGCGCGTACGGCAGGCCCTCGGCGCCGACCTCCAGGCAGCCGCCCAACGCGGCGACCACGCCCTCGCCGCCGGCGGCCGCCAGGAACTCCTCCACCAACCTGGTCTTGCCCACCCCCGCCTCACCGGCGATCAGGATGGTCTGAGGCTCCCCCGCCTCGGCCCTGCGCAGCGCCGCGGCGAGCATCTCGGTCTCGGTGCCGCGGCCGACGAAGACAGGACTGATCGATATCTGCTCCACACCGGCGAGCATGCCATAGGCCCAGGAGGTCGACGGAACGGCCTTTCCGGCGGCCGGAAAACCCGGAGGGGAGGTGCCGTCGGCATCCTCCCCTCCCTGTTGCCCGCCCGCGGGTGCTCCCGGGCCGGTGCCCGGGCCGCCCCCCGCTGTCAGCATTCGACCGGCTGAGCGCTGTACCGGCGGGCGACCGGACGGCGGACGCCCCGCGCCAGCCGGGCGAGGACGCCCCGGTGCTGACGGGCCGTCCGGGCCGCGGTGCGGGCGGTACGGGCCTGGCGTACCAGGCGGACGTGCTCGGCCTCCCGACGCAGTTCCGCACCGCGGTGCTGGATGAGCTGGTACTCGATCATCTGGGTCTCCCCCTAGTGTCGGACGAGTGCCGGCCCCTTCGGCCGGTCCTCCCTCGTCCGCTTAAGAGCTTCCTCTCCCAGAGGGGTGCCCCGCATCGGGAGCATTCCTGATCCTGCCGACCCCCGGAACCTTAGAGAGCCCGTACCCACCCCCGGCAGGGAGTAGGTACGGGCTCAGATACCTAAGTAGGTACTAGCTTCGGCTAAGGATCCTTAGGCCTGAACGCCCAGACGCTCCAGGATCAGGTCCTTGACCCGGGCGGCGTCCGCCTGGCCGCGGGTGGCCTTCATGACCGCGCCGACCAGCGCGCCGACCGCGGCCACCTTGCCGTCGCGGATCTTGGCGGCGATCGCCTCGTTGTCCGCGATGGCCGCGTCCACGGCCGCGCCGAGCGCCGAGTCGTCGGAGACCACGGCGAGGCCGCGCTTCTCGACGACCTCGTCCGGCTCGCCCTCACCGGCCAGCACGGCCTCGATGACCTGGCGGGCCAGCTTGTCGTTCAGCTTGCCCTCGGCGACCAGCGCGCAGACCCGGGCCACCTGGACCGGGGTGATCGGCTGCTCGGCCAGCTCGGTGCCGGTCTCGTTGGCACGGCGGGCCAGCTCGCCCATCCACCACTTGCGGGCCTGGTCGGCGGGGGCGCCGGCCGCGATGGTCTCCTGGATCGGCTCCACCGCACCGGCGTTGAGCACCGCCTGCATGTCCTTGTCGGACAGGCCCCACTCGGCCTGCAGCCGGGCCCGGCGCACCCGGGGAAGCTCGGGCAGCGTGGCCCGCAGCTCCTCCACCCACTCGCGCGAGGGGGCGATCGGCACCAGGTCGGGCTCGGGGAAGTAGCGGTAGTCCTCCGCCTCCTCCTTGATCCGGCCCGAGGTGGTGGAGCCGTTCTCCTCGTGGAAGTGCCGGGTCTCCTGGACGATCTTCCCGCCCTCGTCGAGCACGCCCGCGTGCCGCTGGATCTCGAACCGGACGGCCCGCTCCACGCTGCGCAGCGAGTTGACGTTCTTGGTCTCGCTCCGGGTGCCGAACTTCTCGGTGCCGTACGGGCGCAGCGACAGGTTGACGTCGCAGCGCATCTGGCCCTTGTCCATCCGGGCCTCGGAGACGCCCAGCGCCCGGATCAGCTCACGCAACTCGGTGACGTACGCCTTGGCGACCTCGGGAGCACGCGAACCCGCGCCGGTGATCGGCTTGGTGACGATCTCGATCAGCGGGATGCCGGCCCGGTTGTAGTCCAGCAGCGAGTACTCGGCGCCGTGGATCCGGCCGGTCGCACCGCCGATGTGCGAGGACTTGCCGGTGTCCTCCTCCATGTGGGCGCGCTCGATCTCCACCCGGAAGACCTCGCCGTCCTCCAACTGCACGTCGAGGTAGCCGTTGAAGGCGATCGGCTCGTCGTACTGGGAGGTCTGGAAGTTCTTCGGCATGTCCGGGTAGAAGTAGTTCTTCCGGGCGAACCGGCACCACTCGGCGATCTCGCAGTTCAGCGCCAGGCCGATCTTGATCGCCGACTCCACACCGGTCGCGTTGACCACCGGCAGCGAGCCCGGGAGTCCCAGGCAGGTCGGGCAGGTCTGGGTGTTCGGCTCGGCCCCGAGCTCGGTCGAACACCCGCAGAACATCTTGGTCTTGGTACCCAGCTCGACATGGACCTCAAGGCCCATCACCGGGTCGTACGAGGCGATGGCGTCCTCGTACGGGACCAGGCTTTCGACGCTCACAGCGTCCCCTTCACTAAAAGTCTTGGCGGTGCGGGCGCTCAGCCCAGCAGGACGTCGTCGCGGCCGAGCTGCCGGAGCTCGCGCACCAGCAGGGCGGTGCCGGTGACCAGGGCCACCGCGCCGACCACGGCGTTGACCAGCATCAGCGTGTCGTTCTCGAGACGGGCCTTCTTGACGTCCTTGGCGATCCCGACCACGCCGAAGGCGCTGGAACCGATGGACAGCCAGAGCCCCGGCTTGCTGTGCTTGAAGCCCTTCGCCTTTGCCACGGTGCTGCTCACAGTGCCGGTGCCTCCTCCAGCAGGGTGTGTCCCCACTTGTCGTTGAGTGCGGCCTCGACGGCGCCGCCCACCCGGTACAGGCGGTCGTCCGCCATCGCGGGGGCGATGATCTGCAGGCCGACCGGCAGGTTGTCCTCCGGCGCCAGCCCGCAGGGCAGCGACATGGCCGCGTTGCCCGCGAGGTTCGAGGGGATGGTGCACAGGTCCGCCAGGTACATCGCCATCGGGTCGTCGGCGCGCTCGCCGATCGGGAAGGCGGTGGTCGGCGTGGTCGGCGAGACGAGCACGTCGACTCCGGCGAAGGCGGCGTCGAAGTCGCGCGAGATCAGGGTCCGGACCTTCTGCGCCGAGCCGTAGTAGGCGTCGTAGTAGCCCGAGGAGAGCGCGTAGGTGCCCAGCATGATGCGGCGCTTGACCTCGGGGCCGAAACCGGCCTCGCGGGTCAGGGCGGTGACCTCCTCGGCGCTGCGCGAGCCGTCGTCGCCGACCCGCAGGCCGTAGCGCATGGCGTCGAAGCGGGCCAGGTTGGAGGAGCACTCGCTCGGCGCGATCAGGTAGTACGCCGGCAGCGCCAGGGTGAACGACGGGCAGGAGACCTCGACGACCTCGGCGCCCAGCTCGCGCAGCAGCTCGACGCTCTCGTTGAAGCGCTGCATCACACCGGCCTGGTAGCCCTCGCCGGCGAACTCCTTCACCACGCCGATCCGCATGCCGCGGATGTCGCGCATCTTCGCGGCCTCGACCACGGCCGGGACCGGCGCGTTGATGGAGGTGGAGTCCAGCGGGTCGTACCCGGCGATCGCCTCGTGCAGCAGCGCCGCGTCCAGCACGGTACGGGCGCACGGGCCGCCCTGGTCCAGCGAGGACGAGAAGGCGACCAGACCGTAGCGGGAGACCGCGCCGTAGGTCGGCTTCACACCGACGGTGCCGGTGACGGAGCCCGGCTGGCGGATCGAGCCGCCGGTGTCGGTACCGATCGCCAGTGCGGCCTCGAACGCGGCCAGCGCGGCGGCCGAACCGCCGCCGGAGCCGCCCGGGATCCGGGAGAGGTCCCAGGGGTTGCCGGTCGGGCCGTACGCCGAGTTCTCGGTGGAGGATCCCATCGCGAACTCGTCCATGTTGGTCTTGCCGAGGATGACCACACCGGCGTCCTTCAGACGCGTGGTCAGCGTGGCGTCGTACGGCGGGATCCAGCCTTCGAGGATCTTGGAACCGCAGGTGGTCGGGACGCCCTTGGTGGTGAAGACGTCCTTCAGGGCCAGCGGGACACCGGCCAGCGGGCCCAGCTCCTCGCCCTTGGCGCGCTTCTCGTCGACGGCCTTGGCGGCCTTGAGCGCGCCCTCGGTGTCGACGTGCAGGAAGGCGTTGACCTTCTGGTCGACGGCGCCGATCCGGTCCAGGTGGGCCTGGGTCACCTCGACCGCGCTCACCTCGCCCTTGGCGATGGCGGCGGCGGTGTCGGCGGCGGTGTAACGGTAGAGATCAGTCACGGCTGGTCAGTCCTCCCCGAGGATCTGCGGCACACGGAAACGCTGCTCCTCGGCGGCCGGGGCGCCGGAGAGCGCCTGTTCCGGGGTGAGCGACTGTCGCACCTCGTCCGCCCGCATGACGTTGGTCAGCGGAAGCGGGTGGGAGGTCGGCGGGACGTCCTGTCCGGCGACCTCGGAAACGCGGGCGACCGCGCCGATGATCACGTCGAGCTGCTCGGCGAAGTGGTCCAGCTCTTCGGCCTGCAACTCAAGACGCGACAGCCGAGCGAGGTGGGCGACCTCCTCGCGCGTGATGCCAGGCATGCAGCGATCCTCAAGGTGAGTTCTGGATGAGGCCGGGCACCGGGTGCCCGACCCGGGGCGGGGGTTTTGGGGCACACCCGTCCTCTTGGTCTAGGCACATCCTATTGGGTAGCCGTTCGGCGCCCGCCTCGACTTATTGCGGGTCCCCGGTCCGGCGGGGCCGTCCGGAGCAACCGGACTGCCTCCGGGAGCACGGCACGGTGGACCTGCGGGGCACGGGGAGCCGTGCAGCCGGCCCGGCACCGGGCCGCGGGGTGTCCCGTGCCGCCCCCGCGGCCCCGGGGTGCTACTCGGGCTGGGCGGCGGTGGGCACGGCCTGACCGACGGTGGGAACGGCCTGGCCGACGGTCGGGAAGGGCTGGCCCACACCCGGGAAGGGCTGGCCGATGGCGGAGAAGTGCTGGGCGACGCTCGGGACGGCCTGGGCGACGCTCGGGACGGCCTGGGCGACGCTCGGGACCGCCGGAACGGTCTGGCCGACGGCCGGGCGGGGCTTGGGGACCGGCGGGGCGGCCACCAGCCCGCCCGGAACGGGGGTGTCTACCGTGCGGTGCACCATCAGCCAGGCGGTGGCCTGGTCGGCCGGGAGGGCGGCGGACACCAACCACCCCTGCACCGCGTCCACTCCCAGCCCGTGCAGCTGCTCCCAGGTCTCGTCGTCCTCGACGCCCTCGGCGACCACGGTCAGCCCGAGCGAGTGCGCCAGTTCGACCGAGCAGCGGACCACGGCGGCGTCGTGGTCGTCGGCGACCATCCGGGAGACGAAGGAGCGGTCTATCTTCAGCTCGCCGACCGGCAGGCTGCGCAGCCGTACCAGCGAGGAGTGCCCGGTGCCGAAGTCGTCCAGCGACATGCCCACGCCGTACCTGCGCAGTTCGGCGAGGGTGTCGGCGGCGAGCCGCGAGTCGTCCAGCAGCAGCCGCTCGGTGATCTCCAGTTGGAGGGCGTGCGCGGGGACCTGGTTCCGGTCGAGGTGGGCGGCGACCCGGCCGGCGAAGCCGGGGTTGAGCACGTCGCGGGGCGAGACGTTGACCGCGACCTGGACCTGGAGGCCCTGGGCCCGCCAGGCGGCGAGCTGGCCGACGGCCGCCTCGAGCACGTAGTCGGTGAGCCGTGGCATCAGGCCGCTGGACTCGGCCAGCCCGATGAACTCGTCCGGCGGCACCTTGCCCTGCCCGGGCCGCTCCCAGCGCAGCAGGGCTTCCAGGCCGACCACCCGGCCGTCGAAGGCCACCTTGGGCTGGTAGTGCAGCAGCACCTCACCGGTCTCCAGGGCCCGGCGCAGGTCGCCGAGCAGGCCGATCCGGTACGGGGTGTCGATGTCGCGGGCCTCGTCGTACTGCTCGACGCCGCTGCGCCGGTGCTGGGCGTGGCCCATCGCCACGTCGGCACGGCGCAGCAGGGCCTCGGCGTCCTGCGCGTGCTCGGGGTAGACGCAGACCCCGGCGCTGGCCTCCAGGACCAGCAGCAGGCCGTCGAGCCTGATCGGTGCGGCGAGTTCGGCGATCAGCGCCTTGGCCACCCGCTCCAGGGTCTCCGGGCGGCCGACGCCGGGCAGCAGGACGGCGAACTCGTCGCCGCCGAGCCGGGCGACCACCGGCCGGCCGCCGTTCTGCATGGTCGGCGGGAGGCTGGAGAAGACGTCGTCCGGGTCGTCCCGGCCCGGATGCCCGCCGTGGTGGTGGGAGCCGGTGCGGAGCGCGCGGTGCAGCCGGCGGGCGATGTGGACCAGTAAGCGATCGCCTGCGGTATGCCCGAGCGCGTCATTGAGCGATCGGAAACGGTCCAGATCGAGCAGGATCAGCCCAACGCTGTAGTCCTCCTCACCGTCGTGCTCGGCGATCGCCTCCTGGGCCGCCAGCAGCAGCGCATGGCGGTTCGGCAGATCGGTGAGCGGGTCGGTGAGCTGGTCCCGGGCGCGGTCCCGTGCCATCCGCCAGGCGGCGACCAGCACGGCCAGCGGCACCGCGAAGAGCGGCAGCAGCTCGGGCTCGTACCGGTAGACCAGCACGGCCAGCGGTATGAGCGGCGCGGCGCCGGCCAGCAGCACGCCGAGCAGCAGGACCGCACCTGCCACCCCCTGCGGCGGGCGTGTGGGCGCACCGCCGGTCGTACGATCCATATGCCCTGTCCTCCGTCGGGCCCGCCCCGTCAGGCCGCCTTTCGGTGCGGCACCTGCTGGTGCCGGTGGGCGCCAGTTGACGGGGCGTCCCCTGCGGAACCGGCCTGGAAGTCCGATGCCGCCAACCCCTGCTGACACTCTGTTGCGCACCAGGGTATGCCGACGTACGCCGAGAGGGCGGACTTTCGGACATCCCTGAGCGCGCCACCCGTCGATGGATGCCGCTCAGTGACAGAATGCCCTCTTTCCTGAGCAGGAACCCGGGTGACGCGGCATCAGGACGGTAACGGGGGTCAGCTCTCCGGGGCCTCCTCGGCCGGGGAGGCCAGCCCCAGGTGGGCCCGGGCGGCCTCGGGCCCCTGGTCGAGCAGGACCGCGAAACCCGCGTCGTCCAGCACCGGAAGGCCGAGCTGGACCGCCTTGTCGTACTTGGACCCGGGGTTGTCACCGACCACGACGAAATCTGTCTTCTTCGAGACAGACCCTGTCACCTTCGCACCGCGTGAGGTCAGTGCCTCCTTGGCGCCGTCCCTGGTGTGGCCGGCCAGCGTGCCCGTCACCACCACGGTGAGGCCCTCCAGCGGACGCGGCCCCTTGGTCTCGGCCGCCTCCTCGGTGAACCGGACCCCGGCCGCCCGCCACTTCTCCAGGATCTCCCGGTGCCAGTCCTCCTCGTACCACTCCTTGATGGAACGGGCGATGATCGGGCCGACCCCCTCGGTGGCGGCCAGTTGCTCCTCGCTCGCCGCGAAGACCGCGTCCAGGTCGCGGAACTCGCGGGCCAGCGCCTGGGCGGCCACCGGGCCGACGTGACGGATCGACAGGCCGTTGAGGTAGCGCCAGAGCGGGCGGTCCTTGGCCTTGTCCAGGTTCTCCAGCAGGAGACCGGCGGTCTTCTTCGGCTCGCCCCTGAGATTGGCGAAGAAGGTGACCACCTTCTCCCTGCCCGTCCGGTCGTCCAGCTTGGGCATGCCGGACTTCTGATCGCGGACCATCACCTTGATCGGGAGCAGCTGTTCCCGAGTGAGACCGAAGATGTCCCCCTCGTTCCCGACCGGCGGCTCGGCGGGCTCCAGCGGCTGGGTGAGCGCGGTCGCCGCGACGTAGCCCAGGCCATCGATGTCCAGCGACTCGCGCCCGCCCAGGTAGGCGATCCGCTCGCGGATCTGGGCCGGGCAGCTACGGGCGTTGGGGCAGCGCAGGTCGATGTCGCCCTCGGACATCGGGCGCAGTTCGGTGCCGCACTCGTGGCAGTGCGAGGGCATCACGAACTCTTCTTCGGTGCCGTCCCGCAGGTCCTCCACCGGGCCGAGGATCTCCGGGATCACGTCGCCCGCCTTGCGCAGCACGATGGTGTCGCCCAGCAGCACGCCCTTGGCCTTGACCACCTGCTGGTTGTGCAGCGTGGCGTACTGCACCATCGAACCGGCGACCTTGACCGGCTCGGCCAGCACCGCGAACGGGGTGGCCCGGCCGGTGCGGCCGATGCCGACCTGGATGCTCGCCAGTTTGCCGGTGACCTCCTCCGGCGGGTACTTCCAGGCGATCGCCCAGCGGGGCGACTTGGAGGTGGCGCCGAGCCGGCCCTGCAGGGCGATCTCGTCCACCTTGACGACCACGCCGTCGATCTCGTGCTCGACCGAGTGCCGCTGCTCGCCGTAGTGCCTGATGAACGCCCGCACCTCGTCGAGGGTTTCGACCACCGTGTTGTGCCGGGCGGTGGGCAGGCCCCAGTCGTGCAGCAGCTGGTAGGCGTGCGACTGGCAGTCGATGTCGAAGCCGGCCCGGGCGCCGATGCCGTGCACCACCATGTGCAGCGGACGGGAGGCGGTGACCAGCGGGTCCTTCTGGCGGAGCGAACCGGCGGCCGCATTGCGGGGGTTGGCGAACAGCTTGACCAGGGCCTGCGGGCGCCTGCCCTCCTTGGCGCGCTGCTCGTTCTCCTGCCTGCGGCGCTCGTTCTCGGCGGCGAGCGAGGCGTTGAGCTCCTCGAAGGCCTCGGTCGGCAGGTAGACCTCGCCGCGGATCTCCACCAGCTCGGGGATGTTGTCGCCCCTCAGCTGGTGCGGGATCTCCTTGATGGTGCGGACGTTGGCGGTGATGTCCTCGCCCACCCGGCCGGTGCCCCGGGTGGCGGCCTGGACCAGTCGGCCCCTCTCGTAGGTGAGGTTGACCGCCAGGCCGTCCACCTTGAGCTCGCACAGGTAGTGGTACTTCAGGCCGTCGAGCTCCCGGGCGACCCGCTCGGCCCAGGCGGCCAGCTCGTCGTCGTCCATCGCGTTGTCGAGGCTCAGCAGCCGCTCGCGGTGCTCGACCTTCGCGAAGCCCTCGGCCGGCGCGCCACCGACCTTCTGGGTGGGCGAGTCCGGGGTGACCAGCACCGGGTGCTCGGCCTCGATCGCCTCCAGCTCGCGCATCAACCGGTCGAACTCGGCGTCGCTGATCGTCGGCGCGTCCTGCTCGTAGTAGCGGACGCGGTGCTCCTCGATCTCGACTGCCAGCTCGGCGTGCCGCTTGCGCACCTCCGCCGGCACGTCCTCCCAGCCCTCGACAGCCACCACGCCGCCCTCCTACATCTCAACTACCGTGCTACTCCGGGTTGTCCACCAGGCTCTGCGCCGCCTTCACACTGAGTGACAGTGCCCTGCGCGCGTACCCGGGAGAGGCCCCCGCCAGCCCGCAGGTCGGTGTCACCAGCACCCGGCGGCCCAGCAGCTCCGGAGCGAACCCGAGCCTGCGCCACAACCTCCTGACAACCTGGACACTACCGGCCGGGTCCGACAATCCCGCGTCGGTGGACGGCACCACACCGGCGAGGATCGCCGTGCCCGCCTCCACCGCCTCGCCCAGGTCCTCGTCCTCACGCTCCGTCAGCAGCGAGAAGTCCAGCGACACCCCGGCCACCCCGGCCCGGCGCAGCAGCGCCAGCGGCACCTGCGGGGCGCAGCAGTGCACCACCACCGGCACGTCCAGGCCGCGGACCAGGCCGCGCAGCTGCTCCTCGGCCACCTGCCGGTCCACCGCGCGCAGCCGCTGGAAGCCGCTGGCGGTCTTCACCGCGCCCGCCAGTACGGCGGGCAGCGAGGGCTCGTCCAGCTGCAGTACGGGCTGCGCACCCGGCACCCGCTTGCGCACCTCCGCCAGGTGACGGCGCAGTCCCTCGGTGAGCGACTCCGTGATGTCCCGGCAGGCGCCCGGGTCGGAGAGCGCCTTCTCCCCGTGCCTCAGCTCCACGGAGGCCGCCAGCGTCCACGGGCCGACCGCCTGCAGCTTCAGCGCACCCTGGTACCCCTGGGTGAACTCCTCCAGGGCGTCCAGGTCCTCGCCCAGCCACGAGTACGCCCGCCGGGTGTCCCGGCCCGGCCGGTCGGCGAACCGCCACCCGCTCGGCTCCACCTGCGCGAACAGCTCGACCAGCAGGCCGGCGCCGCGGCCGATCATGTCGGCGCCGGGCCCTCGCGCGGGCAGCTCCGGCAGGTACGGCAGCTGCTCCAGCGCGCCTACGGCGGTCTTCGCGGCCTCACGGGCATCGGTGCCTGGCATCGATCCGACGCCCGTCGCGGCGCCGATCAGCTCGGGAAAGGAGTACTCGCTCACGGGCACGAGCCTAGGCCAGGAACCCGGAGCCGTTGAGGCCCGCCCGCGGCGGCGCGGGCCTACCGGCCCGGACGGACCGTGATGTCGGTGATCTCGGCGTCGCGCGGCAGGTCGAGCGCGGTCAGGACGGAGGTGGCCACCGACTCGGGGTCGATCCAGCGGGAGGCGTCGTACTCCCTGCCCTCCTGCTGGTGCACCGAGACCTGCATCGCGGTCGCCGTCCGCCCCGGGTACACCGAGGTGACCCGCACCCCGTGGCCGTGCTCCTCCTGCCGCAGCGAGTCGGCGAGCGCCCGCAGCCCGTGCTTGCTGGCCGCGTACGCGCCCCAGTTGGCGTTCGCGTTCAGCCCGGCACCGGAGTTGACGAACACCACGTGGCCCTTGGCGAGCCGCAGCGAGGGCAGCAGCAGCCGGGTCAGCTCGGCGGGTGCGACCAGGTTGACGTTCAGCTGCTCCTGCCAGGCCTTGACCGGCAGTTCGCCGATCTCGCCGAGCTGGACCACACCGGCGATGTGCAGCAGCGAGTCCAGTTCGACCGGCAGCTCCTGGTGGCCGAACGCCCAGGACAGCTTGCCCGGTTCGCCCAGGTCGCCGACCAGGGTACGGGCGCCGGGGAAGCGCCCGCGCAGTTCGGCGGCGCGCCGGGCGTCGCGGGCCAGCAGCCACAGCTGCTCGCCGCGTTCGGCGAGCCTGGTGGCGACGGTGGCTCCGATGCCGGAAGAGGCGCCGGTGATCAGGTGTGCACCCATGGCAGGGCTCCTTGCTGGTGTGGGAGGTCAGGCTTCGAGGTGGGCCAGGGCCTCGGCCGGATCGGCGGCGAAGTGGATCAGCTCGGCGAGCGGGCGGGGCAGGAAGCCCTCGGAATCCATCCGCTCCAGCTGGGTGCGCAGCCCCTGGTAGAAGCCCTCGGTGTCGAGCACCACGACCGGCTTGTCGTGCAGGGCGTGCTTCTTCAGCTCCAGCACCTCGGTGACCTCGTCCAGCGTGCCGAGGCCGCCGACCAGCACCACCACGGCGTCCGCCCGCTCCAGCAACCGGGCCTTGCGTTCGGCGAGATCGCGCGTCATCACCAGCTCGTCGGCGCCCTCGTAGGTCTTGTGCGCGAGCAGCTGGACCGAGATCCCGACCAGCCGGCCGCCGGCCTCCTTGACGCCGTCGGCGAGCAGCCCCATCAGCCCGGCGTGCGAGCCGCCCCAGACCAGGGTGTGGCCGTGCTCACCGAGCAGCCGGGCGAACTCGGCCGCCGGGGCGGTGTAGCGCTCGTCGAGGGAGTACGCGGAACAGAAGACAGTGATGTTCATAGTGGTCACCAGGTGTACCACCTCGCGGACCCGCCGGGCACGGGGGTTTCGTCCCGTACCCGGCGGCGGCGTGTCACACGCCGGCGGGGCGCCGCTCGGTGGTGGCGATGGTGGCCGAGCCGACCACCCGGGTGCCGTCGTAGAGCACCACGGCCTGGCCGGGCGCGATCCCCCGCGCCGGGGCGGCGAGGCGGACACGCAGCTCGCCGCCGGTCATCTCGGCGGTCACCGGGACCTCCTCGCCGTGGGCGCGCAGCTGCGCGGTGTACTCACCCGCGCCGACCGGCTCGGCCCCGCACCAGCGCGGCTTGATCGCGGTCAGCGCCAGCACGTCCAGCCCCTCGGCCGGGCCGACCGTGACGGTGTTGTTCACCGGCGAGATGTCCAGCACGTAGCGCGGCTTGCCGTCGGCGGCCGGGCGGCCGATCCGCAGGCCCTTGCGCTGCCCGATGGTGAACCCGTACGCGCCGTCGTGCTCGCCGAGCTTGGTGCCGTCGGTGTCGACGATGTCGCCCTTGGCGGTGCCGAGGTGGCGGGCCAGGAAGCCCTGGGTGTCGCCGTCCGCGATGAAGCAGATGTCGTGGCTGTCCGGCTTCTTGGCCACCGCCAGACCGCGGCGCTCCGCCTCCTCGCGGATCACGTCCTTGGTGGTGTCGCCGAGCGGGAACAGCGAGTGGGCGAGCTGGTCGGCGGTGAGCACGCCGAGGACGTACGACTGGTCCTTGGCCATGTCCACCGCGCGGTGCAACTCCCGCTCGCCGGAGGGGAGGTCGACGATCCTGGCGTAGTGGCCCGTGCAGACCGCGTCGAAGCCCAGCGCGATCGCCTTGTCCAGCAGCGCGGCGAACTTGATCTTCTCGTTGCAGCGCAGGCAGGGGTTCGGGGTACGGCCCGCGGCGTACTCGGCGACGAAGTCGTCGATCACGTCCTCGCGGAAGCGCTCGGCGAGGTCCCAGACGTAGAACGGGATGCCGATCACGTCGGCCGCGCGGCGCGCGTCGCGGGAGTCCTCGATGGTGCAGCAGCCGCGGGCGCCGGTCCGGAACGACTGCGGGTTCGACGAGAGCGCCAGGTGCACCCCGGTCACCTCGTGCCCCGCCTCGGCGGCTCGGGCGGCGGCGACGGCGGAGTCCACCCCGCCGGACATCGCGGCCAGCACACGCAGTCGACGGCCGTCATTGGGACCAGTGGGGGCGCCAGGGAACTCAGTCATGATGCACCCAAGCGTACGTGCTCGCGCGCGTACGGACGCGCGGTGGAAGCTCGGGGGGAGCTTCCCAGGGGCGCGTCAGCGCCGCGCCGCGGCCGCCAGACCGGCGTTGCGGGAGCGCCGGACGGCCGGCTCGATCGCGCCGAGCAGCGCCGTGACGTCGTCCCGGGTCGAGGTGTGGCCGAGCGAGAACCGGAGCGAGGCCCGCGCCAGCAGCGGCTCGGCCCCCATCGCCAGCAGGACGTGGCTCGGCTGCGGCACCCCGGCCGAGCAGGCGGAGCCGGTGGAGCACTCGATGCCCCGGGCGTCCAGCAGCATCAGCAGCGCGTCGCCCTCGCAGCCGGGGAAGGAGAAGTGCGCGTTGGCGGCCAGCCGCCCCCGGGCACTCGGGTCCCCGTTGAGGACGGCGTCGGGTACGGCGGCGTGCACGCCCGCGATCAGTTCGTCCCGCAGGCCCGCGACGAACTCCGCGTGCTCCTCCCGCCGTTCCACCGCGATGGCCGCGGCGGCGGCGAAGCCGGCGGCGGCGGGGACGTCCAGCGTGCCGGAGCGGACGTCGCGCTCCTGGCCGCCACCGTGCAGCAGCGGCACCGGAGTTGCGCTGCGGGACAGCAGCAGCGCGCCGACCCCGTACGGGCCGCCGATCTTGTGCCCGGTGACGGTCAGCGCGTCCAGCCCGGACTCGGCGAAGGAGACCGGGACCTGGCCCAGCGCCTGCACCGCGTCGGCGTGCATCGGGATGCCGAACTCGCGGGCGACGCCGGTGAGTTCGGTGATCGGCTGGATGGTGCCGACCTCGTTGTTGGCCCACATCACGGTGATCAGCGCCACCGACGCCGGGTCGCGCTCGATCGCCTCGCGCAGCGCCTCGGGGTGCACCCGCCCGTAGGGGTCGACCGGCAGGTACTCGACCTGCGCGCCCTCGTGCTCGGAGAGCCAGTGCACCGCGTCCAGCACCGCGTGGTGCTCCACCGGGCTGCACAGCACCCGGCGCCGCGCCGGATCGGCGTCCCGCCGGGCCCAGTACAGGCCCTTGACCGCGAGGTTGTCCGATTCGGTACCGCCCGCGGTGAGGACGATCTCGCTCGGCCGCGCACCCAGCGACAGCGCCAGCGACTCACGGGACTCCTCCACCACCCGCCTGGCCCGGCGACCGGCGGCGTGCAGCGAGGACGCATTGCCGACGACCCCGAGGTGTGCGCTCATGGCGGCGATCGCCTCGGGCAGCATCGGGGTGGTGGCTGCGTGGTCGAGATATGGCATAGCGCTGTCCAGTGTAGGGGCATCCCCGCAGCCTTGATCCCGACGCCCGCGCGCCGGAGGCGATTTGACCATTGCACGCCCGGGAACGCGCCGTTAGCCTCCTGCCCACTGCCAGGGGCACTGAGGGGTGGGCGGAATGTCTCAGACGGTCGACCGGGCGCTGACGATCCTCGCCTCGCTCGGCGACGGGCCCGCCTCGCTGGAGCAGGCGGCGGCCCGGATCGGAGTCCACAGATCGACGGCGCTGCGTCTGCTGCGCACCCTGCAGGAGCACGGCCTGGTGCACCGCCAGGCGGACCACCGCTACCGGCTCGGCGGCCGGATGTTCGCGCTGGCCCGGCAGGCGCTGGAGGGGATCGACGTCCGCCAGGTCGCGGCGCCCTACCTGGCCGCGCTCAACGAGCGGTACGGGCACACCGTGCAGTTGGCGGTGCTGGAGGAGGGCGAGGTGCTCTACCTGGACACGGTGGAGAGCCGCCGTCCCGGGCTCCCCTGCTCCTGGCCCGGCCCGACCGGGCGGATCGGCCGCCGGGTACCCGCGGTGTCCACGGCGGTCGGCAGGGTGCTACTGGCCGACCTGCCGGAGGACCAGCTGACGGCCTATCTCGAAGTCGTGGACCTTCCCGAGCATCCCCTGGGCGGCATCCGCTCCGTCGGGGAGCTCCGGAGCGAGCTGGCCGCGGTCCGGCGCCGGGGGTGGGCGCTGGACCGGGGCGGGCACCGGGAGGCGGTCGACTGCCTGGCCGCCCCGGTCGTCGGCACCGAGGGCCGGGCGGTCGCGGCCTGCGCCGTCCTGGCGCCGGTCCGGCCGGCCCCGACCGGCGAACTGAGCAGCCTGCTCCCCGAGCTGCTCTGCACGGCCGAGGCGATCTCGCTGGCGTACGGCGGCTCGCCTACTCCTCGCTGGTGCGAGAACCGTTGCGGTGCCAGGCGCGCGGCGCGCGCCAGCCGTACTTGAGCGCCAGCATCCGCAGGCCGAAGGCGGTCAGCGCGGCGGCCGAGGCGGTGGCGGTGCTCAGCCGCCCGATCGATATCAAGATCGCCACCAGCGCGGCGCCGACCAGCGCGGGCACCGCGTAGATCTCGCGGTCCCAGCGCAGCAGCGAGGGCGTCTCGGTGGCCAGGACGTCCCGGATCACGCCGCCCCCGGCCGCGGTCAGCATGCCCAGGGCCACCGCGGCGACCGAGCCCAGGCCGTAGTCGTGCGCCTTGGCGGTGCCGGTGACGCAGAACAGGCCGAGGCCCAGCGCGTCCAGGGTCTGCACACTGCGGTTGATCCGCTCCACCTCGGGGTGCAGGAAGAACACCACCAGACCGGCCACCAGCGGGGTCACGAAGTACCCGAGATTGGTGAACGCGACCACCGGCGTGGCCCCGATCACCAGGTCGCGCATGACCCCGCCACCCAGTGCGGTCGCCTCGGCGAGCACACAGATGCCGAAGATGTCCATGTTCTTGCGAACGGCCAGCAGGCCGCCGGACAGGGCGAAGACGAAGATGCCGACGAGGTCCAGCGTCTGCTGGACACCGGGCGGGAAGAGCTGCGAGGTCACCGTCAATTCTTACCTGGGCCGGGACCTGTTCTCGCACACGCTCTCGACCGGGGCGCCCGGGGCAGCGGCCGGCACCCGGTTCCAGGGGCCAGGGGCCAGGGGCACCCTCGCGCGGCTCCCCGTGCCCCTGGGCGGCACCCGACCGGCACCCCCCGGCCCCTTACTCGGGCGGGTTCTCCGGGAAGTGGCAGGCCACCTGGTGCCCGGTCTTCGCCGCCACCAGCTGTGGTTCCTGGCTCGCGCAGACGTCCTGGGCCTTCCAGCAGCGGGTGCGGAAGCGGCAGCCGCTGGGCGGGTTGATCGGCGAGGGGACGTCGCCGGTGAGCAGGATGCGCTCGCGGCGCTCCTTGCGGCGCGGATCGGGCACCGGGACGGCGGACATCAGGGCGTTGGTGTACGGGTGCATCGGCGCCCGGTACAGCGAGTCCCGGTCGGCGATCTCGACGATCTTGCCCAGGTACATCACCGCGACCCGGTCCGAGACGTGCCGGACCACCGAGAGGTCGTGGGCGATGATCAGGTAGGTCAGGCCGAGCTCCCGCTGGAGGTCGTCCAGCAGGTTGACCACCTGGGCCTGGATGGAGACGTCCAGGGCGGAGACCGGCTCGTCCGCGACGATCATCTTGGGCCTGAGGGCGAGCGCCCGGGCGATGCCGATGCGCTGGCGCTGGCCGCCGGAGAACTCGTGCGGGTAGCGGTTGTAGTGCTCGGGGCTGAGGCCGCAGAGTTCCAGCAGGTCCTGTACGGCCCGCTTCACCCCGTGCTCGGTCTCCACCTTCTGGAGCCGGAACGGCGCGCCGACGATGGTGCCGACGGTGTGCCGGGGGTTCAGCGAGGAGTACGGGTCCTGGAAGATCATCTGGATGTCGCGGCGCAGCGGACGCATCGCGCTCACCCCGAGGTGGGTGATGTCCGTGCCCTCGAACTCGATGGTCCCGCCGGTCGGTTCGGCGAGGCGGGTGACCAGTCGGCCCATGGTGGACTTGCCGCAGCCGGACTCGCCGACCACGCCGAGGGTCTCCCCGGCGTTCACGGTGAAGTCGATCCCGTCCACGGCCCGCACCGCGCCGCCCTGGCGCCGCAGCAGGCCCTTGGTGATCGGGAAGTGCTTGGTCAGGCCCGCCACCTTGAGCAGCGGCTCGCGATCGGAGGCCGGCGCGGGCGCGGTGGCAGTCGCGCTCTGACTGTCCGTCATGGGTGCTTCTCCTGAGGGGTGGTGCCGACTCACAGCCGGGGCGCGATCTCTTCGGCGAAGATCCGGTGCCGTTCTTCGGCGGGCAGGTGGCAGGCGGCGAGGTGCCCGGGCGCGGCCTCGGCCAGCGGCGGAAGTTCGCTCCTCGACCTGCCGCCGGTCAGTTCCGCGTACGGGCAGCGCGGGTGGAAGGCGCAGCCGGACGGCACGTTGATCAGGCTGGGTGGAGTGCCCTTGACCGGGACCAGCCGGTCCTGCAGTTCACGGTCGAGCCGGGGCATCGAACCCAGCAGGCCCCAGGTGTAGGGGTGTTCGGGCGACTCGAAGACGGTGGCGGCCGGACCCCGCTCGACCGACTTGCCGCCGTACATCACCAGGATGTCGTCGGCCAGCTCCGCGACCACGCCGAGGTCGTGGGTGATGATGATGACGGCGGAGCCGAACTCCTGCTGCAGGTCCCGGATCAGGTCCAGGATCTGTGCCTGCACGGTGACGTCCAGGGCAGTGGTCGGCTCGTCGGCGATCAGCAGCGAGGGGTCGTTGACCAGCGCCATGGCGATCATCGCGCGCTGGCGCATACCGCCGGAGAACTCGTGCGGATAGGCGTCGACCCGCTTGTCCGGCTGGGGGATTCCCACCCGGTCCAGCATCTCGACGGCCCGCTTGCGGGCGTCCTTCTTGCCGACACCGGGGTGGTGCGCCCGGTAGCCCTCGATGATCTGGGCGCCGACCGTGTAGTACGGGTGCATCGCGGTCAGCGGGTCCTGGAAGACCATGGCCATCTTCTGGCCGCGCAGCTGCCGGACCCGGTCGGGGGCGGCGCCGACCAACTCCTCGCCGTCCAGCCAGACCTCGCCGCTGATCCGGGGGGCGCCACGCTTGGTGCCGGTGCGGTGCAGGCCCATGATCGAGAGCGAGGTGACGGACTTCCCGGAGCCGGACTCGCCGACGATGCCGAGCGTCCTGCCCTTCTCCAGGTCGAAGTTCAGACCGTCGACGGACTTGACCAGGCCGTCGTCGGTGGGGAAGTGCACCCGCAGGTCGCGCACGGAGAGGAAGGGCCGCTCCCCCACGGTCTGCTCCGGGGCGGGCGCGGGGGTCTTCTCGGTCTTGCTCATGCCAGCCTCACCCGGGGATCGACAACGGCGTACAGGACGTCAACCAGCAGGTTGGCCAGGATGATGAAGAAGCCGGCGAAGAGCGTCACACCCATGATCACCGGCAGGTCGCTGGCGCTGATCGCCGCGACCGCCTCGTAGCCCAGACCACGGAAGTTGAAGGTGGACTCGGTGAGCACCGCGCCGCCGATCAGGGCGCCGAGGTCCATGCCGAAGATGGTGAGGATCGGGGTGAGGGTGGAGCGCAGGGCGTGCTTGCCGATCACCGTCCGCTCGTTCAGGCCCTTGGCCCTGGCGGTACGGATGTAGTCCTCGCCGAGCACCTCGAGGAGGGTGGCCCGGGTGAGCCGGGCGTAGGTCGCCGCGTACAGGAAGGCGAGGGTGATCCAGGGCAGGACCAGGTTCTGGAACCAGGCGACCGGGTCGTCGCCGAGGTTGACGTAGTCGTGCGGGAACCAGCCGAGCTGGTACACGAAGATCGCACTGGCCAGCATGCCGGTGAAGTAGATCGGCAGCGAGACGCCGGCGAGCGCGGTGGTCATGGTGATGCGGTCCAGCATGGTGCGGCGGCGCAGGGCGGAGACCACACCCGTGGCGGTGCCGAAGACCAGCCAGATGACGGAGGCACCGGCCGCGAGCGAGGCGGTGACGCCCAGTCGGTCGAGCAGCAGCGGCCAGACCGCCTGCTCGGTCTTGAAGGAGTACCCGAAGCACGGAGCGGCGCAGTGGGTGACGTCGACACCGGTGCTGTAGTCGCGGCCGACGAACAGGCCCTTCAGGAACAGGAAGTACTGCTCCGGGATCGACTTGTCGAGGCCCATCTTGTGGCGGATGCCTTCGACCGCGGCCTTGTCGGCGATCTTGCCGACGTACAGCAGCGCGGGGTCACTGCCGGTGAGCTTGGGCACCATGAAGAAGATGCCGAAGGTGACCGCAGAGACCACCAGCAGCATGACGACGACGTTGACCAGCCGTCGGATGAAATACACGAGCACTGCGGTCGGCGCCGCCGGGACCGGCCGACGGACCCCGGTAGGGGTGCCGGCCGGCCCGGACGGAGCCTTCACCTGCCCTTCGGACTAGCGGAGCGAACTAGGGACGCGGGCGGTGCGGATCACTTGCCGTCGGAGACGCCGAGGGCCTGGAAGTCCACTTCCTGCAGGGCGTCGTTGAAGTAGACGTTGGTCAGGCGCGGGTTGCGGTAGTTCAGCGCCTTGTCGTCCACGATCGGCAGCCAGGTCGCGTTGTCCGTGATCTTGTGGTTGATCTGCTTGTAGATCTCCGCGGCCTTGGCCGGGTCCTGCTCGGCCGCCGCCTGGTCGAACCAGGCGTTGATCTGCGGGTCGTCGGTCTCGGGGTAGTTGGCGTTGCCCGTCTTGGTGATGAACCGGCCGTCGGCCTGCGGCTGCAGGAAGCCGGCGCCGTTCGGGAAGTCGGCACCCCAGCCCATCACGATCAGGCCGTAGCCCTTCTGGTGGACCACGTCGGGCGCGCCGATCACGGACTGGTACAGCTTGCCGTCGTACTGGTCCACGTTGACCGTGACGTTGATGGCCTTCAGCGCGGTCTGCAGGGCGACGGCGGTGTTGACCTCCTTGTCCTTGTTGCCACGGACCGCGATGGTGGTGGTGAAGCCGTCCGGCTTGCCGCAGGCCTTCAGCTCCTCCTTGGCCTTGTCGAGCTGCGGCTTGCCCTGGGTCAGGCCGTACGGGTCGTAGTTGTCGTAGCCGGCGATGTTGGGCGGCAGCATGTTCCCGGAGATCGCACCGGCGTAGGAACCACCGCGGGCGGTCTGCAGCGCGGTGGTGTCGGCGGCGTACATCACGGCCTTGCGGCAGTGGATGTTGTCGAACGGCGCGACCTTCGGGATGATCGAGATGAAGCGGATGAAGCCGGTGAACGGGTCGTCCGTGTTGGCCTTCAGACTCGGGTCCGCGAGGACCTTGGCCTGGGCGGCCTGGGAGAGACCGGTCTGGGAGTAGTCGATGTCCGCGGTGCCGTTGAGCAGCCGGGCGTCCATGTCGTCCGAGTTGGTGGTGACGGTCAGCTTGACCACGTCCGGCAGCGCCTTGCGGTACGGGTCGCTGGCCGGGTCCCAGTTCTCGTTGCGGACCAGCTCGATGCCCTTGCCGGGCTCGATCGACTTGAACTTGTACGGGCCCGAGGAGACCGGGTGGTCACCGTACTTGGCACCGGTGTCCAGCTTCTGCGGCACGGGCGCGGCGGGGCCCATCGCGAGCAGGTACGGGAACGAAGAGTCCGGCTTGGCCAGGTGGAAGACGATGGTGGTGTCGTCCGGGGTCTCGACCGACTTCAGACCCAGCTTGTTGGGGTCGGAGTCGGTGTAGGGACCCTTGTAGTTCTGGCCCTGGTCCAGGTCGTTGATCAGGTATGTCGGGCCGCCGGCGACCACGTCGGCGGCGAACGGCCGCTCGATGCCGTACTTGATGTCCTTCGAGGTGATCGGGGAGCCGTCCTCGAACTTCAGGCCGCTCTTCATCTTGAAGGTGTAGGTCTTGCCGTCGCTGGAGATCTCGGGCTGCGCGCTGGCCAGGTCCGGCACCAGCTTCAGGCCGTCCTTGCCCGGCTTGGCGTCGAAGGACAGCAGGGTCCGGGTGTAGAAGCGCTCCATGTTCCAGACCGAGGCGTAGTAGGCGCGGCCCGGATCCCAGGAGTCGGCGTCGGTGCTGGTCCAGAGGTTGAGGGTGCCGCCCTTCTTGTCAGAGGGGTTGACCACCTTGTCCACGGCGGCGTTGAAGCCGGCGCCGGAGGTGCCGGAGGCACCGGAGGTACCACCGCCCTTCGAGCCGCCGCAGGCTGAGGTGGTGAGGGCCAGCGTGGCCACCAGGGCGGCGGCGGCGAGCGTCCGGTTTCGCTTCATGAGTACGGATCCTCCTGAAGATGCGCGGGCCTGAGCGGTCCGCCGAGGGCTGTGGGGCACCCGAGTCGGGCAGTGGCCGGAAACGGCCGGCCGGCCTTGGGAGTTGGGGTGGTGCAGCGGGCTCAGTTGCCCTTGGGGTCGAGCGCGTCGCGCAGCCCGTCACCGAAGAGGTTGAAGGCGAGCACGGTGATGAAGATCGCGAGGCCCGGGATCACCATGTAGGTGGGATCGACCTGGTAGATCTTGGTGGCGTCGGAGAGCATCTGTCCCCAGGAGGGCGTCGGCGGCTTGACGCCGGCGCCGAGGAAGCTGAGTGCCGCTTCGCTCAGGATGTTGGTGGGGATGATCAGGGTCGCATAGACCAGGACCGGCGCCACCAGGTTCGGGAGCAGCTCGCGCAGCAGGATGTGACCGCTGCCGGCGCCGAGGCTGCGAGCCGCGTCCACGAATTCGCGTTCGCGCATCGACAGCGCCTGACCGCGGACGATGCGTCCGATGTAGGGCCAGCCGAAGAAGCCGATCACCAGGACCAGAATCGCCATTCGGACGCCGGTTCCGCTCAGCCCGAGCAGTCTGTCGGGCATCACGGACACCAGCGCGATGCTGAAGAGCAGTTGGGGGAAGGCCAGCAGGACGTCCATCACCCGGCTGATCGCCGCGTCCACCCAGCCGCCGAAGTAGCCGGCGGCGACGCCCATCAGTACACCGATCACCACCGAGACGCCGGCGGAGAGGAAGGCCACGGTGAGCGAGATCTGGGCGCCGTGAACGATGCGGCTGAAGACGTCACGGCCGAAGACCGGGTCGACGCCCAGCAGAAAGTCGCCGCTGATCCCGCCGAAGGGGTGCTTGGGAAGGCCGGTGTCCGCGTTGATCTGGTCCGGATGCGGCTGGTCCGCCGGATGGCCGAACAGCGAGGTCAGTACCGGCGCGAGGATCGCCGCCAGGATCAGCAGGATCACCACTATGCCGCCGGCCATGGCTATCTTGTCGCGTTTCAACCGGCTCCAGGCGATCCGGCCCGGTGAGCGGCCCTCGATCTGCTTCGACGGGGCCTCGGCGGGTCCGGCTTCAGGGGCGGACCCGGTGGTCTCGGTGGGTGTGGTCATGTGTCAGTTCGTTCCCCTCGCCGACGGTGGCCGGCCCACGGTCCTGGCCGTACCCGGAGTGACCGGACCCGGTCAGGGCCCGGGCCGAGGACGGTCCGGTTGTCGCGACATTTGCGGTGTGGTGCGGGTGCGTCGGTGCGGTGGTGCCCGGGTGCGGCAGTGAAGAAGTGATTGTTCACGGGTGCACTTGACATCGCGCCGGACGTCGGGCGCGCGGTGGAAGTGCGAACAGTGCCAAGTGGTGCGGGAGTTGCATTCGGAGCAGGACATGCCGAAGTGCTGCCGCGCAGCGTGCACAGCGCGCGGGGTCAGGCAGTCGGCGCGATGTCGCCCTTGTGGGGCGGGCGCCGTCATTGCTTGCGCAGACTCTCCGTCATTCGGACAACCTTGCGCCAGCCCTGGCAGCCGAAGGATGCAAAGCTGTGATCTGCGGGCATGCACGGTGAATCCGGCCGCATGAGGCCCTTCAGCCACCTGGCGCAGTGCCGGTAAGATGCCACACGCATGCGAACTGACATGCCGTCCGAGCCCTGCGGCCACCCGGCGCCCACAGGGCCGCCCGGGCGGGATTGCGGCTCGGCGGGCGGCCGGTCACGCGGTCGCCCTCCCTCCGGGGGGTCTCCCCGGTCAGCGGGTCGGGTGGCCCTGCCAGGCGTCGCGGTCGAAGAACGGGCGGGCGCAGGCGCGCAGCCACATCGCGACCGGGTCGTAGTCGTCGGCCATCAGCACGGTGGAGACCGCTAGCCCCTCTGGCGCATGGGCGGCCGCCCGCTGCACCAGGGCCCGGGCGGCCTCGACGGCGGGCGGCGAGGTGTCGTACAGGTCCAGCCCGATCGCCAGGTACGGTTCGCCGAGGGCCGGCTGCACCCAGGCCCGGCGCAGCGAGCGCAGCGGGCGCACCTCGGCGGCCTGCTGCTCCAGCACCGCGTAGAACTGGGGTGCCTGCACCTGGGGTTCGCCCAGCTGGAGCGGCCCCGCGGGCAGCCGGTCCAGCCCGGCCGCGATCCGGCGCAGGTCGGCCCACGGGACGCCGATGCCGCCGCCCGGCACATGGGGATTGAGCCACAGGCCCCAGCGGGTCCGGTAGAGCGCGTTCGCGACCTCCAGCCCGGAGATCACCTCATGGCCGCGGGCCCAGCCGCTCGCGGTCAACTGCTCGGGCGAGGTGACGGCGGGTGCGTAGCCGTGCCCGCCGATGTCCATGTTCCCGTACTGGGCGTCGGGGCTGCCCGGCGTGCCGTGCCACAGCAGCATCCACACCTGACCCTCGGCCAGGGCGCGCAGCAGGTTCTCGTACGCCTCCCAGCGCTCCGGTGCGACGTCGCGCAGGGCACGCTCGATGGCAGCCGGATCGGCCGCCGGACGTGCGGCCGGGGGCTGGCCCCAGCCCGGTGCGCCGCCTGCCACTGTGCCGTTCATGCCCCCGCCTCCGGCCGGGTGCCCCGGGCGAGCGCTCCGGGCATGGCGGACGTACGCGTCCACCGCCCCCTGGTCCGGGGTGCCCCGATGCCCTGCTCGCTCACGTCGGGCCCTCTCCGTACTCGTCCGTCGGCACGCGCTGCCGCTACTCGGACAGCGGGCCGCTCACCCGACCGTACGCCGCTGCCGGGCAGCAGCCTATGGGGCGGCGCCGACGGACTTGACACCACCGCCCCTTACTCACCAGCTCAGCCCCGGACGTAGAACGGCTGCACCCGGGTGAGCAGCCACTCCACCACCGGGTCGGCGACCAGGTCGAGCAGCACCAGGTGGACGCCGTACGGCAGCGGGGCGGTTCCCAGCGCACGGCCGAGCGCCTCGTTGGCCTGTGCCGGATCGGTCAGCAGGTCGGGGTCGAACTGCACCCCGACGAACAGCGCCGGGGCGTCCCCCTCCACCGAGGCGCAGGCCCGACGGGCCGTCAGCACCCCGGGCAGAGTGGCGAGTTCGGCGGCGGCGGCGGCCAGGAAGGCGTACGGCTCCTCGTGCGGCTCGGGTTCGCGCAGCGCCACCTTGGCGCCGTCCGGCTGCCCCTGCCAGCGGTCACCCTGCGGGCCGCGCCGCAGCTCGCCGACCCCCTCGGGCGGGATCGGGATGCCCACCGGGGCCTGAGGGTTGACCGCGATCCCGACCCCCAGCGGCAGCCCGCGGGCGAACTCCCAGACCGGGGCGACAGCGAACGGCATCCCGGGGGCGTGCTGCAGGAACACCTCCTGCGAGGAGAAGACCGGGACGTACGGCGCGCCGGCCAGCTCGATGGTCGGCAGGTCCAGCGAGGCGCCCTGCGGGTCGGCACCGGCCGGCAGCGGGATCCACACCTGGCTGCGGGCCAGCACCTCGACCACCCTGGCGGTCGCGCCGGGCTCGCCGAGCGCGGCGGTGAGCACCTGCTCCAGCTCGTTGGCGGGCCAGCCGCCGCCCGTCGGGGCCGTACCGGGCTCAGCCCATGCCTGCGTCTCGCCAGCCGGGTAGCTCATCGGCTCCTGCCCCTCCAACCTGACCGGGTGCTGCCCCGGTCTCCACCGCTGCCAGAAGGGTAGCGGGAGGCGGTCCGTCCCCGATGCGCCCCCGTACCGCAAGGGTGAACCCGCCCCACCTGGGGAGGAGATGTCCGACCCCTCTCCCCCTCGGCCCACCCGGCATGCCATGATGAGCGCGCTCATACGCAGCGCCCAATTTCATAC
This sequence comes from Kitasatospora sp. NPDC001175, assembly GCF_053598215.1. Classification (NCBI taxonomy): domain Bacteria; kingdom Bacillati; phylum Actinomycetota; class Actinomycetes; order Kitasatosporales; family Streptomycetaceae; genus Kitasatospora; species Kitasatospora sp. NPDC001175. The sequence continues at coordinate 52,708 of NZ_JBSFJU010000038.1, forward strand.
TGGCCGTTCGAACCCGCGCGGGAGAGTCCGGAGTGCCCTGCACGGGCACGGGCCGGCGCCGAAGGAGCAAGTCCTCCCCGGAATCTCTCAGGCACCCCTACCGCACGGGCGAGGCAGATCTGGAAAGTGGACACGGCCGCGCCGTGCGCCCACCCACGGTGCAAGCCGCCATCCTTGGTTAGCGGTGAAGCTCTCAGGTTGTGACGACAGACGGGGAGACTCCACCCCCGTGTGCCCGTACGCAGGTCAACCCCTGAGTGCCCCAGCCAAGGAGTTCCGCCGTGTCCCTCCGTCACACCGCGCTCGACGCCCTGCACCGCTCCCTCGGTGCGACCATGACCGACTTCGCCGGCTGGGACATGCCGCTGCGCTACGGCAGCGAGCGCGAGGAGCACATCGCGGTCCGCACCAAGGCCGGCCTGTTCGACCTGTCGCACATGGGCGAGATCACCGTCTCCGGCCCGCAGGCCGGCGAGCTGCTCGACCACGCACTGGTCGGCTTCATCTCGGCGCTCGGCGTGCTGCGCGCCCGCTACACCATGATCTGCCGCGAGGACGGCGGCATCCTCGACGACCTGATCGTCTACCGCACCGCGGAGGACGAGTACATGGTGGTCGCCAACGCCTCCAACGCCCAGGTGGTGCTGGACGCGCTCACCGAGCGCGCGGCCGGCTTCGACGCCGCGGTCCGGGACGACCGGGACGCCTACGCGCTGCTCGCCGTCCAGGGCCCGGAGGCGAACGCCATCCTGGCCTCGCTCACCGACGCCGACCTGCCGGGTCTGAAGTACTACGCGCTGCTGCCCGCCACGGTGGCCGACCGTCAGGTCTGGCTGGCCCGTACCGGTTACACCGGCGAGGACGGCTTCGAGGTCTTCTGCGCCCCCGGCGACGCCGAGCACCTGTGGAACGCGCTGAGCGCGGCCGGTGCCGACAAGGGCCTGGTCCCGTGCGGCCTGTCCTGCCGGGACACCCTGCGCCTGGAGGCGGGCATGCCGCTGTACGGGCACGAGCTCTCCACCGAGCTGACCCCCTTCGACGCCGGGCTCGGCCGGGTGGTCCGCTTCGACAAGACCACGGGCGGCGGCGAGTTCGTCGGCCGCAAGGCGCTGGAGCAGGCCGCCGCCGAGGCCGAGTCCAAGGCGCCGCGCAAGCTGGTCGGCCTGGTCTCCGAGGGCAAGCGGGTGCCGCGCGCCGAGTACTCGGTGGTCGACGCCGAGGGCACCGTGATCGGGCGGATCACCTCCGGCGCCCCCTCCCCCACCCTGGGCAAGCCGATCGCCATCGCGTACGTGGACGTCGCACACGCCGCGCCCGGTACGGCAGTTGCGGTGGACGTCCGCGGCAAGCACGAGCCGGTCGAGGTCGTCGCGCTGCCCTTCTACAAGCGCGCCCGCTGAGCCCACGGCCCGCCCCGGCCGTCTCATAACCCCCGCCTGTCCGGTCCGCTCAGCGGACGGCTTCGCCCTACCCTCTTGCGATCCTGGAGAATGACGCCATGAGCAACCCCACGCACCTGCAGTACAGCAAGGAGCACGAGTGGCTGACCGCCGCCGACGAGGACGGCGTGTCGACCGTCGGCATCACCGAGCACGCGGCCACCGCGCTCGGTGACATCGTGTACGTCCAGCTCCCGAACGTCGGTGACACCGTCACCGCGGGTGAGTCCTGTGGCGAGCTCGAATCCACCAAGTCGGTCAGCGACCTGTTCTCGCCGGCCACCGGTGAGGTCGTGGAGATCAACCAGGCCGTCATCGACGACCCGGCCCTGGTCAACGGCGAGCCCTTCACCGGCGGCTGGCTGTACAAGGTCCGCGTCACCGCGACCGACGAGCTGCTCGACGCCGCCGGGTACGACGCCTTCATCGGCGCCTGACCCTTCCGGCCCCTCGGGGGCGGCGGCCGCAGCGCGGCGGCCGCCCCACGCCTCCTCAGGTCCCCTGCCCCGCCCCACAGGAAGACCCATCTCCATGACGGTTCTGAACCAGTCCCTGCACGCGCTCGACCCCGAGATCGCCGCGGCGGTCGACGCCGAGCTGCACCGTCAGCAGACCACCCTCGAAATGATCGCCTCCGAGAACTTCGCCCCCGTGGCGGTCATGGAGGCCCAGGGCTCGGTGCTGACCAACAAGTACGCCGAGGGCTACCCCGGCAAGCGCTACTACGGCGGCTGCGAGCACGTCGACGTGGTCGAGCAGATCGCCATCGACCGGATCAAGGAGCTGTTCGGCGCCGAGCACGCCAACGTCCAGCCGCACTCGGGCGCGCAGGCCAACGCCGCCGCGATGTTCGCGCTGATCCAGCCGGGTGACACCATCCTGGGCCTGAGCCTGGCCCACGGCGGCCACCTGACCCACGGCATGAAGATCAACTTCTCCGGCAAGCTCTACAACGTGGCCGCGTACCACGTGGACGAGAAGACCGGCCTGGTCGACATGGCCGAGGTCGAGCGCCTGGCCAAGGAGCACCAGCCGAAGCTGATCATCGCCGGCTGGTCCGCCTACCCGCGCCAGCTGGACTTCGCCGAGTTCCGCCGCATCGCGGACGAGGTCGGCGCGCTGCTGATGGTCGACATGGCGCACTTCGCCGGCCTGGTCGCCGCCGGTCTGCACCCGTCCCCGGTCCCGTACGCGGACGTGGTCACCACCACCACCCACAAGACCCTGGGCGGCCCCCGCGGCGGTGTGATCCTCTCCAAGGCCGAGTTCGCCAAGAAGATCAACTCCGCGGTCTTCCCCGGCCAGCAGGGCGGCCCGCTGGAGCACGTGATCGCCGCCAAGGCCGTGGCCTTCAAGGTCGCCGCCTCGGAGGAGTTCAAGGACCGCCAGCGCCGCACCCTGGAGGGGGCCAAGATCCTGGCGGAGCGCCTGCTCCAGGACGACACCGCCGCCGCCGGCGTCTCCGTCCTCTCCGGCGGCACCGACGTCCACCTGGTCCTGGTCGACCTGCGCAACAGCGAGCTGAACGGCCAGGACGCCGAGGACCGGCTGCACGAGGTCGGCATCACCGTCAACCGCAACGCCGTCCCGAACGACCCGCGCCCGCCGATGGTCACCTCCGGCCTGCGCATCGGCACCCCGGCCCTGGCCACCCGCGGCTTCCAGGCCGAGGACTTCCGCGAGGTCGCCGACGTCATCGCCGAGACGCTGCTGCCCTCCTTCGACGAGGAGAAGGCCGCCGCGCTCCGGGCCCGCGTCACCGCGCTGGCCGCGAAGTACCCGCTCTACCCGGAGCTGTAGGCCTCCCCGGGAGCCACCGGCGTCCCGCCCTGGGTGACCGGCCTCACTCCGCCGCCGTCACCTGGAACTCCGGGGCACCGCGCACACTGGACAGTGAGCGCGGTGCCCCGACCCATGTACCGCTAGCAAGTCCTTCCACGAGACCCAGACAAGGACGTCCACCGTGGCCATCAGCGTCTTCGACCTCTTCTCCATCGGCATCGGCCCGTCCAGCTCGCACACGGTCGGCCCGATGCGGGCGGCCCGGATGTTCGCACGCCGCCTGAAGTCGGAGGGACTGCTGGCCCAGACGGCCTCCGTCCGCGCCGAGCTGTTCGGCTCGCTCGGTGCCACCGGCCACGGCCACGGCACCCCCAAGGCCGTGCTGCTCGGCCTGGAGGGCAACTCCCCCCGCACCGTCGACGTCGACAAGGCCGACCTGGACGTGGAGCGGATAAACGCCGAGAAGCGCCTGCTCCTGCTGGGCGACCACGAGATCCCCTTCGACCCCGGCACCCAGCTGATCCTGCACCGCCGCCGGTCCCTGCCCTACCACGCCAACGGCATGACCCTGGCAGCGTACGACGCCGACGGCGTCCCGGTGCTGGAGAAGACCTACTACTCGGTCGGCGGCGGCTTCGTGGTGGACGAGGACGCGATCGGCGCTGACCGGGTCAAGCCGGACGACACCGCGCTGCGCTACCCCTTCCGCACCGGTGAGGAGCTGCTGCGCCTCACCCGGGAGACCGGCCTGTCCATCTCCGGTCTGATGCTGGAGAACGAGAAGGCCTGGCGCAGCGAGGCCGAGATCCGGGCCGGGCTGCTGGAGATCTGGGCCGTGATGAAGGAATGCGTCGCGGCCGGCATGGCCCGCGAGGGCATCCTGCCGGGCGGGCTCAAGGTCCGCCGGCGCGCCGCCGCCGGGGCGCGGGCGCTGCGTGCCGAGGGCATCGGCCCGGCGAACGCGATGGAGTGGGTCACCCTCTACGCGATGGCCGTCAACGAGGAGAACGCCTCCGGCCAGCGGGTGGTCACCGCCCCCACCAACGGCGCGGCGGGCATCATCCCGGCCGTCCTGCACTACTACCTGAACTTCATCCCGGGCGCCGACGACGAGGGCATCGTCCGCTTCCTGCTGGCGGCCGGCGCGATCGGCATGCTCTTCAAGGAGAACGCCTCCATCTCCGGCGCCGAGGTCGGCTGCCAGGGCGAGGTCGGCTCCGCCTGCTCGATGGCGGCCGGCGGCCTGGCCGAGGTCCTCGGCGGCACCCCCGAGCAGGTCGAGAACGCCGCCGAGATCGGCATCGAGCACAACCTGGGCCTCACCTGCGACCCGGTCGGCGGCCTGGTCCAGATCCCCTGCATCGAGCGCAACGGCATGGCCTCGGTCAAGGCCGTCACCGCCGCCCGGATGGCCCTGCGCGGCGACGGCCGCCACCACGTCTCCCTCGACAAGGCGATCAAGACCATGAAGGAGACCGGCGCCGACATGAAGATCAAGTACAAGGAGACCTCGCGCGGCGGCCTCGCGGTCAACGTCATCGAGTGCTGACGCCCCCGCGCTGAGCAAGCCCGAAGTCCCCGGTCCGCGCCCTGCGGGCCGGGGACTTCCGGTCATCGGAGTGCGAAGGTTCTCTGATGCGGCGCCGGATCGGGCTCGCGAGGGGCACGCCCACCCGTTCGATGCGAGCTTGTGGCGGAACGGTCGCCGAGGTGACTTCGGCTGGTCAGCCTGCTGTCGGGCTCTGCGCGACCTGCGCTCGCACGAACCCGTGGCTCCGCTCCACTTTCGCTACATGCAGCGTGTAGCTCTGGTACCACTCGGCTTGCCCGCGCTTCTGCGCCGCGCGGTGCTCGGCGTCGCCCCGCCACTCCGCGAGGGCGTCGGCGTCGCGGAAGTACCCGACGGTGATGGACAGCCCGCCAGGCGTCTGCGCGTGGTCCATCCCCAGGAACCCGGGGACGTCCTTCACCAGGTCTTCCATGCGTGCGTTGGTCTCGCTGTAGCCACTCTGGTCCTGGGTTCGCACCGCGGTGAAGACAGCCACGTAGTAGGGGGGTTCATAGGCCTCGACGGGCGCGACAGGCGCTTCGGAGTGATTGCTCATGGCGCCACCGTAAGGTGGGACGCGCCCAGCGATCCAGCCTTTCCTGAACGGGATGCACAAGGGACCGGGCTCTTGACCAAAGCCGTCCGAGCTCTCCTCCAACTCCCGGAAACGGCCACGAGCCCACCGGCTCACAGAACGGCGCGAGGGACGGGAACGCCGGGGCGGACGTCGGCCGATGCGGCACTAGCAGGACGACGGGTACGTCTTGACGCTGACCGCCCGGCCGGCCGAGCAGCGCCGGATCTCGGCCGCGACCTGCTCGGAGACAGGGACGACCAGCTCGCCCCCGGCCGGCACGACGGCCAGGCTCCCGATCGGGGTGCGGTGGACGACCTGCTGCGAGGCTCCCGCCTTCGGCGAGTCGTAGGCCAGGTGGACGATGCGGCGCGAGACGGGCACCGGATGCGGGTTCCGCAGGACGACCGCCGCGAACGGGGCGAACCTGCTCACCTGCTTGCCGTTCCCGTCGAGCGGTTCCGCTTCGATGTAGCCTGCGGGGCCGGCCGTCCGCATCGCGATGATCTTCTTGACGGTGACCCGGACGTCGGCGACCAGGGCCGCGTCGGGACCGCTGAAGGCCAGCACGTCGAAACCCCTGCCCGAGTGGACCACGAGCCTGCCCTGGTCGCTGCCGAAAGCGGTGGTCACCTGGACCCCGGGCACGGCGCTCCCGTCCTTGCCCAGGGCCGTGAACGCCAGCACGGGGGCCACGTCGCTCGCGTTCGGATTGGTGATGAGAAGCGTCTGATCGATGAAGTTCCGACCGCCGTGCGCCTTGAAGTCGAACGACAGCGGCTTGCCCGCGCGGCGCTGGTTCGCGCGGCGAAGGCGCAGTCCGAAGACGATTCCGATGGTGAGGCCGACGGCCACGGCTATCAGCTGATGAGTTGGCACCCCGGGAGTGTAGGTGCAGGTCACCGGCCGCCCGTCCCTGCCCTTCGACCCGGGGTGGTCTCAGCAGCTGAACCAGCCCGAGGTCACGCGGTTTCGCGGCTCTGGCCGGTGGTCGGATTACCGGTCCGCTACCGGGGCACCTTGTGGGGCATCGGGCTGTGAGTCGCCCGGCGGGAGGCCGAGTTCGAACCAGACGGTCTTGCCGATGCCGCAGTCGCGGGGGTGGGCGCCCCAGGCGTCAGCGAGGGCGGCGACCAGGGCGAGGCCCCGGCCGGACTCGTCGTCGGGTGCCGCCTGGCGTGGCTTCGGCATCTCACTGCTCGCGTCGGAGACCTCGACGCGCAGGCGGTCGGCATACCGGACGCAGCGGGCGGCGATGTGGCGGCCCCGGGGGAGGCGGGCGTGCCAACAGGCGTTGGTCATCAGCTCGCTGAGCAGCAGCACCGCCATCTCGGCCGCCTCGGAGGGGAGTTGCCAGGTCGCCGCCTGGTCGCGCAGCAGGCTGCGGGCGCGGCCCACGCTGCGGAAGTGGCGTGGCAGGCGCCACTCGACCTCCGGGGGCGCGGCGACGGGAACTCTGGGCGGGGCGGGACGCACGGTCATCAAGATCCTTGGGGCTCACGGCTGGCACTGAACGGGCCGTCGGATGTCATCCGGAAGGGGCGGATTCCATCGATCGGCCCTCTTACGATCCCGTCGCGGCCCTACTCTCGGGAGCCACGGCGCGCGTACGGAAGCGGTTGTACTCGTGGCGTGCATAGAGCCGATAGGAGGCGCGAGTTGACGAGCGAGGCATCACCGCCGCCGATGAATTGGCGGTATTGCGGTAGCCAGATCAAGCTCTGGCGTGAGCGGGCGGGGGTGTCCCGCGAGCAACTTTGCGAGGAGGCCGGTTACCAGTACGAGACCATCAAGTCAATGGAACAGGGGCGGCGGCGGCCCACGCCGCAACTGCTTCAGGTGGCGGACGACTTGTGCGGCGCGCGGGGTCTGCTGATCGCCGCAACGGAGTACCTGAAGCCGGAGAAGCTCCCGACTCACGTACAGGACTTCATGGCAGCCGAGGAGGACGCGATCGCTGTGCAAGCGTTCGAGTCCCTACTGATCCCAGGCCTCTTGCAAACAGAGGGCTACGCGAGAGCTCTGCTGGGCGGCCACTGCCCGCCCCCGGACGAGGACATCGTCGAGGAGCGAGTGGCATTCCGGCTCAAGCGGCAGGAGAAACTGACCCGCAGACCGCCAGCCCTCTTCAGCTTCGTGATCTACGAGGCGGCGCTGCAGACCGGCGTAGGTGGGAGAGAAGTAATGAAGCAACAGCTCCAGCACCTTCTAACTGCAGGAGAGTTGCGTAATCTCTCGGTCCAGGTGCTCCCCTCAGGGAGTACTGTTCATGTCGGCCTCACTGGGCCGTTCTACCTGCTCGAAACCTCCACGCATGAGCAGCTCGCCTATGTGGAAGGGCAGCAGACACATGCGATTTACAGTGACCGGAAGAGCGTCAACGCCCTCACCCAGCGCTACGGCATGATCCGCATGCAGGCCATGACCGTTGAGGAATCAGCACGTCTCATCAGCAAACTAGCGGAGCAACTATGAGCACCCCCCTCAAGTGGTTCAAGTCCAGCCACAGCGACGCCCATGGCAACAACTGCATCGAGGTAGCTACCCGCCCCCACACGGTCCACGTCCGCGATTCCAAGGACAAGGACGGCCCGCAGCTGGCCTTCTCCCCCACCGCCTGGGCCGAGTTCGTCGCGTACGCCGCCCGGCAGAGCGTCGAGTAGCCACTCACTCCCCTGCCGAAATTCGCTGGCCAGGGCTCGCCGCCCCCGGCTATAGAACTGCCATGACCTCCTGGCGCCTCGCCCCCGAGTCCTTCGACACCCCAGACGCGACCGCACTTCGCCGCGACTACTACGACGAGGTCGCGAGCCGCTACTGGAAGCGGCCCGCAACCTCCCGGGAGATCGACGAGGGCCTCACCAACGACGGCGTCGAGCTGCTCACCCCGCCCACGGGTCAGTTCGTCGTCGGCCGGTACGGCGGCGAGGCCGCCGCCTGCGGCGGGCTGTTGATGCTGGACGCCGAGCGCGCCGAGCTCACCCGGGTGTACCTGCGCCCCGCCTTCCGTGGCAAGGGGGGCGCGGGCCTGCTGCTGGACCTGCTGGAGAGCGAGGCGCGCCTGCTCGGCGCCTCCCAGATGGTCCTCAACACCCGCCTCGACCTGATCGAGGCCCGCTCGCTGTACGTTCGCCACGGCTACGCCGAGATCCCGGCGTACTGCACTGGTCCGTACGTGCAGATCTGCTACGCCAAGGACCTCAAGCCGGTATCCGTCTCCGCTCCCGGCCACTGAGCAGCTCCGACGCCTGCACCGACACGGTGTCCTAGGCACATCACACAGGCCCTAGAACGGGGGCTCCTGGGTGAACTCGCCCACCCCGGCCCAGGGGTCGTCCTGCTTCCGCAGCTCCGCCACCTCTCGCTCCCTCCGCTCGGCGGCCGCGCGCTCCTCGGCGATCGTGGGGATGGAGGCGAGGGCCTCGGCCGGGCGGCCGTGCCTGATCAGCATGTCGGCCAGGTCGAGGTCGGCCAGGTAGTGGGTGGACGAGCGGAGAAGCGCGAGGGCCTCCTCCAGCCGGCCGTCCAGCTCCAGCAGCCGCGCCAGCGCGGTGTCCCACTCGCCGGGCTCCCGCTCGTTGAGGGCGGTGGCCTCCGAGATGCCCTCCGCGCAGCGGCCCACCTCGCCCAGCAGCCAGAGCCGCAGGTGGAGGACGTCATCCGGGTGCCCCTCGGCGTACGCACCGGTGAGCCCCTCCAGGAGTTCGAGCGCAGGACGGAACGAGATCAAGAGTCACGCTGAGTCAGTACTCCACGGAGGTTGAGCCAGAACCAGGTCTCACCTACGCAGCCAGCCAACGGGCCGTCATGCTGCGCTTGGACACTGCTCCAGCCTTCCGGGGGCCTCCGTGTCGGCGGACTCGGCAGCGCGGCGACGGCGGTAGTAGTGCACGGTGAGGATGCCGAGCAGCGGCCCCCAGGCGGCCAGCGGCCAGTACGCTCCGTAGAAGATGGCTGCCTGCCAGCCATGCACGCCCGAACCGGTATGGACAGCACCGTTGACATTGCGACCGATGCTGATCATGGTCATCGAGTACGGCCAGAGCAGGGTGTTCACCGTTGCACCGAGGCCGGCCGGGATGACCGCGGCAAGGATCGGCACCCGGCGTCCGCCCAGGCCGGGGATCCATCGGGGCCACACCTCACCCCACTCGCTGACCAGGCCGACCGCCAGGAACGCCAGGGTCTCGCTGACCACGCTCAGTGCGATGACGTACCACCACTCACCGCCGAACCATGCCGGCGGCGGGCGGCCGTCGGTCGGGGCCTCCATCAGCGGCAGCCGGAGGTCGACGCTCAGGATTCGCCAGAGACCGGCAGGCAGCGCGGTCAGAGAGGTCGCGTACGCAGCCCACACCGCCCAGCGGGGCACACCCGCCACCACCCGGCCGTGCAACCTTGCGAGGACGGAGCGAGCCGCCATGAGGGAGTCCTCCTGAATCGAGCGCATGATCGGTGCGGACGGCCGGCTTCGTCCACCGGCCCGAGCCAAAGATCGCAGGGAGCCCTCGGACGACACATCCACCCCGGGCACGGGAACGGCTCACCCTCGCGGGGGAGGCTGGCCCTTGAGGAGCGCGAGGAGCTCACCCGGGTGGCCCCGAAGCCCGGCCCCCGAAGCACGAGAGTCCAGCGCCGAGACCCGAGCGCTTTCTTTTCCAGGAGGGTGGTGGGTTGGAAACCACCCTCCCACCCAAGCGCCGTACATACCCGCATATATGACTTACCGTCACCGTTCGCCACGCAGCGGAGTCTCGGTGTAGCGTGCGCAGCAACAGAACGGCCCCCGCCGGTGCTTGCGACACCGGACGAGGGCCTGACCAGTTCGATCGAATAGAGCGATCTCGTGGCTGCTGCCAACCTTAGCGCTCCCATGCCCCCGCACGCGGTCAAGATGGCCCCTCCGGGCTACGGAAAGCACTCCGCGCCGGATCAACTTCCCCAAGGCGAACGCGACTTCGAACACCTTCCCGCACGCGAGGCGATCATCGCGGCGCTCATCGACAAGCTGCCCGACGGCGCCGCCATCGACGCCAAAACTCTCGCCGGCTCGCAACCGCTCTACGGCCAGCAGGCCATCCTGTCGGCACTGAGGAACCTCTCGGCAACCGGACATCTGTATCGGGTCAGGGACAACGCGGGCGTCGGCCAGGTCCGTTGGGTGCAGCGGACGTACTTCTCCCGTACGGCCCGCGGCAAGGGCTGGTGGGCGGACTTCCTGGCGACCAGGCGCATCGGCAGCGCCCAGTCCGAACCAACTCCGGCCCCACCGAAGGGCATTCACCCGAAAGAGCGAGGCGCCAGGCGCCCGAAGCCACACCGCCCGTCCCACCCGAGCAGCCCGCCCGGCCCAGGACCGAGCCGACGCCCCGGTCAACGGTCCACCCCGCGACGCATCCAGCAGTCGGTACCCGCCACTTTCTCCCAGCCCGCCGGTCCGTCCTCCTCCCAACTGGCAGCCTCCTCCCGGCCCGCCCGCTCGGCCGACCCCGCCCGTCCAACCGAGGCCGCCCGTCCGGCCAGGCCCGCCCGCTCCGAGGCGTTCGAGGCGCTGGCCTCGCTCGGCCGCGCCGACACCCGGCTGCTGCTCTCGGCCGCCGAGTGCGCCGCGCTGGAGGGCCTGGCCGCCGAGTGGCTGGCGTGCGGGGTGGACCGGCGCCAGTTCACGGCCGTCCTCACCGCCGGGCTGCCCGAAACCGTCCACTGCGCGGGCGCGTTCGTCCGCAAGCGGCTCATCGCCAAGATGCCGCCCGCACCCGTCCAGACCGGAGGGAACACCTTGAACGGGCAGCCCGAACCCGTAATCATCCGGATCATGGAGTGCTTCGTCTGCGGCGTACCCGGCCGCCCGGAGCACCTGTCGGGAGGTCTGTGCCACGACTGCTGGAAAGAGGCCCCGTCCGGCGAGCCCGACACCTTCCTCAGCGCTCAGACCCTCGGCAACAGAATCCACAGGATGCCCGTCAGCCCCGAGCCCTTCATCCCCGAGCCCCTCAGCCCCGAGGCGGTCCACGCCCACGCCGAGCGGATCCGGACAGCGGTGCGCCTGGCACGTTCGACACGCGGCCGGGACACTCCGGCGGCGGACCGCTGAGGCCCCGGCCGAAGGGCCGCTGCGGCGCCCCCGGTTCCCGCGCCCGTCCCGCGCTCGCGCTCGCGCTCGCCGGGGACGACGCCGTCCGGCGAGCTGACCCTTGGAGCGCCACCACCGCGCGGTCCGGTCGCCGCAGCCGCAGACTGCTGAGGTAGCCCCGTAGAGAGGCCCCGCGGTGTCCCAGACTCTCGTGCTCGCCGAAGACGACGCCGTCGAGCTGCTCGCGTACCTGGTGACGGCCGCCCGTACCCAGCTGGACGAGGCGGCCGAGTACGCCCCGCTGCGGCTGCTCACGGCGGCGGGCCGACTGGCAGAAATGATCACCCCTCAGGCCGGCGCCGGGCTGCGGCCGTTGCTGCTGGAGGTCCGGCAGGGGTGCGTGGAGACGGCCGTCGGCGCGGGCGATCCTGCGGGGTACACCGAGCGACTGGACGCCCTGTGTCGGGCGGTGGCCGCCCATCTGGTGGCCACCCTGGACCTGAACGGGGACACCCGGTGAACGAGGTGCTCCAGGCCATCCGCAGCCGCCGTGCGGTGCGCGCCATGACGGCGGAGCCCGTCGAGCCGGAGCAACTGCGCACGGTGCTCGACAGCGCGCGCTTCGCGCCGCACGCCGGGAACCGCCGCCTGCACCGCTACGTCGCCGTCACCCACCCGCCGCTGCTGCGCGCGCTGCGGCTGGTCTCACCGGGAATGCTGCAGCACCCGGCCGCCGCGATCGTGGTCTGCGTCGACTGGGCCCGGGCCAGGAGTTACGGCTTCCCTGCGACCGCCCGGGGCCCGCACGTGGACGTGGGCACCGCTGCCGCGACCATGCTGCTGGCGGCGCACGGTATCGGCCTGGGCGCCGGGCCGGTCACCTCGTTCAGCCGGGCGGCGGTGGCCACGCTGCTGGCCCTCCCGGAGGAGGTGGTGCCCGAGCTGATCGTCTGCCTCGGCCACCCGGCCGCCGAGCAACCATCCGGGATGCGCCGCCGGGGCGGTCCCACCTGGGACGACCTCGTCCAGTGGAACCGGGGCGGAGCCGGCGGTCAGAGCTGAACCCACGGCCGAACCCGCGGCTGGACCCACGGCACGATCACTCGACCGCTTTCTGCGGGAGGCATGCCATTAAAGATCATTAATGAATATTCACAGGCATCAGCGTGAATTTATGCGCATACCAAAGGTTCAATAGATCGCAAACCTTTCAATCGAATTTGCTCCCGTACTGAGACCATGCGATAGTCGGACATGTCCGGACGCATGCGCGTCCGTCGACAACTCACGGCCTTCCAGTTGACCCGGTTCGGCCGTCATCCACCGCGCGGCACGCACCCCCTTGGCCGCCGCGGTGACCATGCAGGGGCCCCGACGACCGCACATCAGCGGGGCGGGGCCCCGCATCGTCTTCCGAGGCCTGCGGCCGGGCCTCAGGCCGGCCGCTCGCGGATCTTCAGTTCGAGCCAGACGCCCTTGCCGCGCGGCAGCAAGTCCGCCCCCCAGCGCTCGGAGAGCGCGTCCACCAGCTTGATCCCGTGGCCGTGCTCGCTGCCGCCCGGCTCGGCCAGGACCAGGCAGGGCAGCGCCCGCGAGGAGTCGCGCACCTCCATCCGCAGCCAGCCCGGCCGCCGGCTGAGCCGGACGCTGACCGTCCGCCCGCCGGTGTGCCGGACCGCGTTGGCCATCAGCTCACCGGCGAGCAGTTCGCCGACCTCCAGCAGCTGCGGCAGCTGCCAGCCCTCCAGCACCGCGACGACGGCCCGTCTGACCACCCGGACGAGCTCCGGTCTGGACGGCAGGAAGACCTCCTGCTCACCCGCGACCAGCTCGCAGAGCCGGCTGAAGCACTCCTCCTCGAGCTGTCGAGGAGTGAGCAGCATCAGTGTCTCCGGGGCCGAGGACCGGTCGGCCGACCGGCCATCAGCAGCCAGGTCCGCTCCCGGATGTGATGCCCGTTCCGCTTCGCCCCATCCCGCCATGCGCCAATCATTGCGGACTGCAAGCGGCCGCGTACGGACAATGACGAAACGATCACTATTCATTTGGCATATGCCAGGTGCAAGTCAGCTTTGGCTAGGCCGAGTTGAGCCGGTGCCTACCACTTGCTCCAGCCGAGGTTCCAGCCGCTCAGGCCGTTGTCCGGAGCCACCTTGCCGCCGTCCGAGTTGACCACCGTGACCGGGTCGCCGACCAGCGAGGAGCGGAAGAACCTCCCTGCGTTCGAGCTGTTGCTGCCGTGCTCGACGTCCTGCACCCCGATGCAGCCGTGGCTGACGTTGCTCCGACCCATCGAGTCCACGGCCCAGTAGTTGCCGTGCACATAGGTGCCGGAGTCGGTGAGCCGCAGCGCGTGCGGGACGTCCTTCACGTCGTACTGCTCGTTCTTGGGAGCGCCGGGCGCGGACTTCATCTCGACGTGCTCGTCCTTCTCGGAGATCACCATGATCCCGTTCCAGGAGTCGTAGCCCGGCTTGCCCGCGGTGATCGGGTAGCTGCTCACCCTCTTGCCGCCGCGGGCCGTGGTCATGGTGTGCTTGGCCGCGTCGACCGTGGTGCGCTGGTCGCGGCCGATGGTGAAGGTCTGGTCGCTGTCCACCCCTCCGTAGACGCCGGGCGAGACCTGGACGTTGTTCAGCCGGTAGTGCACGGTCACCTTGGTACCCGGCTTCCAGAACTTCTCCGGGCGGAAGTCCACCCGGTAGCTGCCGAACCAGTGGCCCTTGACCTTGCTGCCGTCGGAGGTGGTGAAGCTGATGGCCTTGTCGACGGCCGCCTTGTTCCGCACCGCCTTCCGGAAGTTGAGCGAGACGATCATCCCGACGCCGTACGTGCTGCCGGTGGTGACGTTGTCGTACGGCCCTGCGCTCTGCCGCTCGGCCGCGGCCGGCTGGGCCGCGAACGCGCTGCCCGCGCCGGCCGTCAGACCGCCGACCGCGGTGGTCAGCACCAGTGCGGTGACTGCCACCCTTCGGGGCATCAACCTCATGTACCCGCCCTCCCCTACGAGTTCGAACCGGCCGCAGCCGGTTTACCAGTTCTTCCAGTCCGTGTTCCAGCCGCTGAGGCCGTTGTCCGCGGCCACTTCGGCACCCTTGGAGTTCACCACGGTGACCGGGTCGCCGACCAGAGCGGAGCGGAAGTACTTGCCGGCGTCGGAGCCGTCGCTGCCGTACCGGGCGTCCTGCAGACCGATGCAGCCGTGGCTCGCGTTGTAGGAGCCCATCGCGCCCACCGCCCAGGAGTTGCCGTGCACATAGGTGCCCGAGTCGGTGAGCCGCATCGCGTGCGGCACGTCGGAGAGGTCGTAGGACTCCGCCGCGGAGACGTTGCTGAGGCCCTGCGAACTCATCCTGGTGCGCTCGGCCTTCTCCTCGATGACCATCGTGCCGTTCCAGGAGTCGAAGCCCGGCTTGCCCGCGGTGATCGGGATGGTGTCGACGGTCTGGCCGTCGCGGACCACCGTCATGGTGTCCTTGCGGGCGTCGACCGTGGTCTGCTGGTCCCGGCCGATGGTGAAGGTCTGGTCGCTGTCCACCCCGCCGTAGACGTCCGGCGAGACCTCGACGCTCTTCAGTCGGTAGTGCACCGTCACCTTGGTGCCCGGCTTCCAGAACTTCTCCGGCCGGAAGTCCACCCGGTCGTCGCCGAACCAGTGGCCCTTGACCACGCTGCCGTCCGATGCCTCGATGCTGATGCCCTTCAGGGCGGCGTCCCTGTCCTTCACCGCCTTCTTGAAGTTGAGCGAGACGATCATCCCGACGCCGTACGTGCTGCCGTCGTCGATGTTGTCGTGCGGGCCCGCGTCCTTCTCGGGGGTGAGGGTGCCGAAGGTGCTTTCCGCCTGGGTGGCGATGCCGTTGGCGTCACTGGCCAGCGCCGTCACCTTGTACTGGGAGGAGACCGCGAGGCCCGCCTTGGGCACCCAGCTGGCCCCGTCCGCGGATATCGCCCCGTCGACCGCCTTGCCGTCCTTGTCGGTCACCGTGACCTTGGACAGCTTGCCGCTCGCCACCGACACCTTGAGCGCACCCGACGGCTTCACGTCGGTGGCACCGGCCTTGGGCTCGATGTCGATCCGCGCCGCCGACACCGTCGGCTTGGGCGAGGCCGCCATCTTGGCGGCGGCCTGGTCGGAGCCGCCGCCACCCCCCGCGCTGCAGGCCGCGGTGGCCAGCACCAGTGCCCCCGTGGTGAGTCCGCCCCGGATCCGCCTCATCTGCTCTGTCCCCCTGTGAGTTGTGCTGCGCTGGGACCGGCCGGCGACAGGGCCCGCGGCGTCGCGCTCCCTGTCGCCGGCCGGTCCGAGATCCCGACGGCGCGATCGGCCTACCAGTTCTTCCAGTCGATGTTCCAGCCGCTCAGCCCGTTGTCGGGGCTGACGTCGTTGCCGACCGAGTTCTTGACGGTCACCACGTCGCCGATGATCGAGTCGGCGTAGAACTTGCCCGCCGGAGTGTCGTCGCCGCCCGCGTCACCGGGCGCGTCCCGCAGACCGACGCAGCCGTGGCTGACGTTCTCGTGGCCGAAGACGCTCGAGTCCGACCAGTTGTTGCCGTGCACATAGGTGCCCGAGTCGGTCAGCCGCAGCGAGTGCGGGACGGGGTGCTTGTACGGCGCGCCCTGCAGGCCCGGCACGGTGGAGGAGTCCATGATGGCCGAGCCCTCACGGGCCTCGATCACCATCGTGCCGTTGTAGGCCCGCCAGGACTCCGGCTCGGAGGCGCCGGTGCTGATCGGGATGGTCTGGACCACCTGGCCGTCCTTCTCGACGGTCATCTGGTGGGTCGAGGCGTCGACCGTGCTCTCCTTGTCACGGCCGATGGTGAACGACTCGTCGAGGTCGCGCGCGCCGTAGACGTCGGGCGCCACCTCAACGCTCTTCAGGTGGTAGTGCACCGTCACCTTGGTACCCGACTTCCAGAACTTCTCCGGCCGGAAGTCGATGCGCTGGTTGCCGAACCAGTGCCCCTTCACCACGCTGCCGTCGGTGGCCTCGAACGTGATGTTCTTGACCACGTCGTCCTTGTTCTTGACCGGCTTCTTGAACTCCAGCCGGACGATCATGCCGACACCGTAGGTGCCGTCCTTCGCCAGGTTGTCGCTGAAGTTGATGGTGTTCTCCGGGGTGAGCGTGCTGAAGCTGCTCTCGGCAGTGGCCACCACACCCTTGTCGTCAGCGGCCTGGGCGCTGACCTTGTACTGCGAGCCGACCGCGAGGCCCGCCTTGGGCACCCAGCTGGCCCCGTCCGCGGATATCGCCCCGTCGACCGCCTTGCCGTCCTTGTCGGTCACCGTGACCTTGGACAGCTTGCCGCTCGCCACCGAGACCTTCAGCCCGTCCGACGGCTTCACGTCGGTGGCACCGTTCTTCGGTGTGATCGCGATCTGCGCCGCCGACGCCGCCGCCTTCGACTCGGCCGTCTTGCCGCCGTCCGATGAGCCACCGCCGCCGCCGCTGCTGCAAGCCGTGGTCAGCGCCAGCGCGCCCCCGAGCAACCCGGCCACCAGGGCCCTGCGCACCGACTTCACTTTCGTCCCCTCATCACTGAATCCCAGCGGTATACACGCCGCATCCGCCCGATAAGTTGCGCCCGACACCGAGGATCGAGTCACGAAGGCACCACATTGGTCCGGCCACCCGATTCGGCGGCCGGACCCGTGCTGTCCGAAACGGCCTACCAGTTGGCCCAGTTCAGGTTCCAGCCGCTCAGACCGTTGTCCGGCTGGACCGTCTTGCCCTTGGAGTTGACCACCTTCACCACGTCGCCGACGATCGAGTCCGCGAAGAACCTCCCGGCGCTCGACGAGTCGTCACCGCCCTTGGCGTCCTGCAGACCGATGCAGCCGTGGCTGGCGTTGGCCTTGCCGAACGCGCTGCCCCAGTAGTTGCCGTGCACATAGGTGCCCGACGCGGTGAGCCGCATCGCGTGCGGCACGTCCGAGATGTCGTACTCGGAGCCCTTCACGTTGGAGACGGTGGCCGAGTTCATCCGGGTCACCTTCTCCTTGCTGGAGATGACCATGACGCCGTTCCAGGACGGGTTGTCGTCGTTGCCCGCCGTGATCGGGATGGTCTTGGTGCTGCCGCCCTGCTGGACCGTCATCTGGTGGGTGGCCGCGTCGACGGTGCTGGTCCGCTCCCGGCCGATCTTGAACGGCTCGTCCTTGTCCACGTCGCCGTAGACGCCGGGCGAGACCTCGACGCTCTTCAGCCGGTAGTGGATGGTCACCTTGGTGTCGGGCTTCCAGTACTTCTCCGGCCGGAAGTCCACCCGCCGGTCGCCGAACCAGTGGCCCTTCACCACGCTGCCGTCGCTGGCCTCGAAGGTGATGCCCTTGAGCACGTCGTCCTTGTTCTTGACCGCCTTGGTGAAGTTCACCGAGACGATCATGCCGACGCCGTAGGTGCCGTTGTCCGCGATGTTGTCGGTGGCGGCGGCGGTCTTCGCCGGCGAGAGCGTGGTGAAGCTACTGGTCGCCGCGGAGACCAGCCCCGCCGAGTCCTTGGCCTGGGCGTTCACGGTGTAGGCGGTGCCGACCGCGAGCGCGGCGTCGGGCTTCCAGCTCTGGCCGTCGGAGGAGACCTTGCCGGTCACCGGCTTGCCGTCCTTGTCGGCCATCGTGACGCCGGTCAGCGTGCCACTGGCCACGGTGACCTGGAAGCCGGCCGGGGCCACGTCGCCCGCGCCGTCCTTGGCCGAGACCGTCACCACGGCCGCCGAGGTCTTCGGCGCCGCCGAGGCCGAACCTCCGGCGGCGTCGTCCCCGGAGGACGAACCGTCGGAGTTGCAGGCCGCGGTGAGCAGCAGCACACCGCCCATCAGCAGCGCGGCGCCGGCCCGCCGGCCCGCCCCGCGGACACCGCCGCGCCGAGCCGGGCCGTGGGTCATCGCCATCGCGGCGCCGACCGCCTGATTGGGCTTCACTGCTGCTTTCCTCCCGGTATCCACACCGAATACACGCGTGACGCCCCCGGAAAAGTTGCACCGGGCCCGAAGATCGACCGGTCAGTGGCGGGCTGCGCAGGTCAGGATAGCTGGACCGGCTGAGTGAATCCTGGGTGGAGGTCGTGTGCACTCAGTGGACGGGCGGAGCCGCCGGACCGATCACGGTCGTCCACTGGGCCCAGGGCAGGTTCCACCCGTTGAGGCCGTTGTCGGCCAGCACCTGCACGCCCTCCTTACCGCGTACCTGGACCACGTCGCCGACCAGCGAGTGCGTGTACAGCCAGCCGGCCGGGCCCTCGTCGTCGCCGCCCTTCGCGTCCTCCAGGCCGATGCAGCCGTGGCTGGTGTTGGCGCTGCCGAAGACCTCCCTGGGCGACCAGTAGTTGCCGTGCAGGAAGGTGCCGGACTGGGTCAGCCGCATCGCGTGCGGCACGTCCTTGATGTCGTACTCGTCGCCGAGGCCCACGGTGTGCGAGTTCATCCGGGTCGCCTCGAACTTCTCCGAGACCACCATGGTGCCGAGATAGGTCGGGTGCCCGGAGCCGCCGGCCGAGACCGGCAGGGTGCGCAGCACCTGGGAGCCCTGGCGGACGGTCAGCGTGTGGTCGTCCAGGTCCACCGTGCTGATCTGGGCCCGGCCCACGGTGAAGTGGACGTCCTTGCGCTGGATGCCGTAGACGCCGGGCGCGCCCTGCGCGTCCCTCAGCCGCAGCGACAGGGTGACCCGGGTGCCCGGCCGCCAGAACCCCTCCGGACGGATGTCCAGCCGCCGGTCGCCGAACCAACGGCCGCGCACCGGCACCGGCGGCAGGACGTCGACCCCGATGCCCCGCTCGACGGCGACCCGGTCGGTGATCGGCCGGCTGAAGTGCAGCGAGAGGGGCATGCCGACGCCCACCGTGCTGCCGTCCTCGGGGCTGAAGAACGCCGCGAAGGTGTGTTCGGGGGTGACGGTGGTGAAGGCGATGTGGCTGACCGACCTCAGGCCCCAGGCGTCCTTGGCCACCGTGTCCAGCCGGTAGGGGGTGGCCAGGGCGAGTCCGGCGTCCGGGGTCCACTCGGTGCCGTCCCGGCTGATCCGGCCGTTCAGCTGGTTGCCGCCGCGGTCGGTCAGCCGGACCGAGACCAGCCGGCCCTTCTTGACCTTCACCCTGACCGAACCGTCCAGCGGGACGTTCTGGTCGCCGTCCGCCGGGCTGGTGGTGATCACGGCGCGCGAGGACCGCGCGAAGTCGTCGGACACCGGGAGGCCGGAGCAGCCGCTGAGCAGCAGCAGCCCGAGCGCCCCCGCACACCGCCCCAAGGCCTGTACCGCCGGGTGCATCGGCCCTCCCAGCTTCGGTTGTCCCGTCTCCACCGCCCGATGCCGGTGATAACGACCGCATCGTCGGGTGGACACGAGGGAACGATTTCATTCGGCGGACGCCGGGAGGACCAGCGTAAGGACAGAATCGTTCACGGTCCGTCACGAGACACACCGTCACGTGACACCGGCGGCCGATCAGGGAACAAGAGGGAGGCGGGGAACGGGACTCCCCGCGCTGGGAGGGTGCGGCCATGGCAGCGTGGCAGGAGCTGGGGCAGGAGACCCGTCGACGTGCGCCCGCCAGAGCCCACCCGGGCGGCACCACCCCGCCGCCCACCACCGCCGCCCCCTGGCCCGGCAGCTGGCAACCGCTCGGGGCCCGCTTCCGCACCGGCCCGGCCGGGCGCCGGGGCACCAACTTCGCGCTCTGGGCGGCCGGGGCCGAGGCCGTGGAACTCTGCCTGTTCGACGAGGACGGCCAGGAGACCCGGCACCCGCTCACCGAGCAGACCTTCCAGACCTGGCACGGCTACCTGCCCGGCGTCCTGCCCGGCACCCGCTACGGCTACCGGGTGCACGGCCGCTGGGACCCGTGGACCGGCGCCCGCTGGAACCCGGCCAAACTGCTGCTCGACCCGTACGCCCGCGCCATCGACGGCCACTACACCAGCCACGACGCGGTCTGCACCGCCGTCCGCAACTGGCCCGAGCGCGAGGTCGCCGACACCGTACGGGACAACCGGGACTCCGCCCCGTACGTGCCCAGGGCCGTGGTGGTCCATGACGACGACGACTGGTACGACGACCACCGCCCCAAGACCCCGTGGGCCGAGACCGTCCTGTACGAACTGCACGTCCGGGGCTTCACCATGCGCCACCCGGGTGTTCCACCGGAACTGCGCGGCACCTACGCCGGCCTGGCCCACCCCGCGGCGCTGGAGTACCTGGTGGACCTCGGCGTCACCGCCGTCGAACTGCTGCCGGTCCACCACCACGTCAGCGAGGACCACCTCCAGCAGCGCGGGTTCACCAACTACTGGGGCTACAACACGCTCGGCTACTTCGCCCCGCACGCCGGGTACTCCGCCTGCGGCAGCCGGGGCCAGCAGGTCGGCGAGTTCAAGCGGATGGTGCGGGCCCTGCACGCGGCGGGCATCGAAGTGATCCTCGACGTGGTCTACAACCACACCGCCGAGAGCGGTGTGATGGGTCCGGCCCTCTCGCTGCGCGGCATCGACAACACCGCGTACTACCGGCTCGACCGCAGCCGCCGCGGCTACGCCGACTACACCGGCTGCGGCAACACCCTGGACACCCGGCAGCCGCAGGTGGTCCGCCTGATCACCGACTCGCTGCGCTACTGGGTCACCGAGATGGGCGTGGACGGCTTCCGCTTCGACCTCGCCGCGGCGCTCGCCCGGGGCGGCGACGGCGTCGAGATGCACCACCCCTTCCTGGCCGCGGTCTCCCAGGACCCGGTGCTCAGCCGGGTCAAGCTGATCGCCGAGCCCTGGGACGTCGCCCCCGGCGGCTACCAGGTCGGCGGCTTCCCCCCGCTGTGGGCCGAGTGGAACGACAAGTACCGCGACACCGTCCGGGACTTCTGGCGCGGCGCCCGCCGCGACGTACGGGAGCTGGGCTACCGGCTCTCCGGCTCCTCCGACCTCTACCAGCGCGGCGGGCGCCGGCCGTACGCCTCCGTCAACTACGTCACCGCTCACGACGGCTTCACCCTGCGCGACCTGGTCTCCTACCAGCGCAAGCACAACGAGGCCAACGGCGAGGACAACCGGGACGGCACCGACGACAACCGCTCCTGGAACTGCGGCGCCGAGGGCGAGACGCCCGACGCCGCCGTCCGGGACCTGAGGCACCGCCAACTGCGCAACATGATCAGCACACTGCTGCTCTCAACCGGCGTCCCGATGCTCACCGCCGGGGACGAGCTCGGCCGCACCCAGGACGGCAACAACAACGCCTACTGCCAGGACAGCGCGGTCAGTTGGCTGGACTGGTCACTGCTGGAGGACCCCGA
Organism: Kitasatospora sp. NPDC001175; assembly: GCF_053598215.1. NCBI lineage: Bacteria > Bacillati > Actinomycetota > Actinomycetes > Kitasatosporales > Streptomycetaceae > Kitasatospora > Kitasatospora sp. NPDC001175. Next base: position 74,416 of record NZ_JBSFJU010000038.1, read on the forward strand.
CTGGCGGGCACTGCACGACCTGACCGCCCGGCTGATCCGGCTGCGGCGGGCGCACCCGGTGCTACGGCAGCGCGCCTTCTTCTCCGGACACGCCACGGTGCCCGGCGGGCAGCAGGACCTGACCTGGTTCAACGCGCGCGGACGGGAGATGACCGAGGCGGACTGGTTCGCGCCGACCGCCGTGCTCGGCATGCTGCTCTCCGGCAGCGCGATGTCCGAACGGGACGAGCACGGCTGCGACCTCACGGACGACAGCTTCCTGCTCCTGCTCAACTCCGGCCCCCAGAGCCTCCCCTTCACCCTGCCCGGCGCGCCCTGGGCCGCCGCCTACGAGTCCGTCCTGGACACCGCCCGCCCCGAGCTCACCAGTCGCACCCACCAGGCCCTGGCCACCATCCAACTCGCGGCCCGCTCCTGCCGGTTGTTCCGCATCGACGCGGACCAGCCGCTCGTGCCCGCGCGGAACGGCGCAGCCGGCAACCCGCCGCCGTAACGGTCCCCGACGAGGCCGTTCTGAATCGGAACCACGGTGCGACCATGGCCAGTTCATGTCGTCCGGCCGGTAAAACCAGGTGAGAAGTGGCGACCGTCGCGCCTACCCTCTGCGCGATGGCCACGAACCAAACCCCCGTTCCCGTCCACCGGTCCACGGTGCGCTCACTGCTGCGCCTGTGGCCCTACGCGCGCGAGATCCGCTGGCGGATCGCCGGCTCGGTCACCGCCGCGCTGATCGCCTCCGGCAGCGTGCTGGTCGTACCACTGGTGCTCCGCGCCATCGTGGACGGCCCGATCGCCGACCACGACCTGCACGCGCTCTGGCCGCTGGCCGGAGTGCTCCTGCTGCTCGGTCTGGCCGAGGCCGGACTGTTCGGCGTCCGCCGGGTGCTCGTGGCCCGCCCGCTCGCCCGGGTGGAACAGGCCATGCGCGGCGACCTCTACGCCAAGCTCCAGCGCCTGCCGGTCTCCTTCCACGACCGCTGGCCCTCGGGGCAGTTGCTCTCCCGGGCCACCTCCGACATGTTCACCATGCGGCTGTTCCTGGCCTTCCCGCTGGTCTTCCTGATCGTCAACTCGCTGGTCTTCCTGACCGGTACGGTGCTGATGTTCACCCTGGACTGGCGGCTCGGCCTGATCACCCTGCTGCCCACCGTGCCGCTGGTGATGCTCACCCGCCACTTCGAGGGCAAGTACGCCACCCTCGCCCGGCGCGCCCAGGACCAGAACGGCGACCTGGCCACCGTGATCGAGGAGTCCATCCTCGGCATCCGGATCCTCAAGGCCTTCGGCCGCCACCGCACCATGGCCGAGCGCTTCCGGCAGCAGGCCCGCGAACTGCGCGGCACCGAACTGGCCAAGGCCGACCAGCTCGCCAACCTGTGGGCCGTGATCGTCGGCCTGCCGGAGATCGCCCTCGGCTTCGCCCTCGCCCTCGGCGCGGTCCGGGTGGCCGACGACGAGCTCACCGCCGGCACCCTGGTCGCCTTCCTCTCCACCGCGCTCGCCCTGCGCTGGCCCGTCGAGTCGCTGGGCTGGCTGCTCGCGTACGCCAACGAGGCCGCCACCGCGACGGACCGCTTCTTCGAGGTGATGGACGAACCCGAGCATGCCGACCAACCCTCCGGCCACCCCGCCGAGGCGGACCGGGGCATCCGGTTCAGCGACGTCCGCTTCCGCTACCCGGACGCCCCCGCCGACTCCCCCGACCTGCTGTGCGGGATCGACCTGCACATCCGCAGCGGCGAGACGATGGCCCTGGTCGGGGCGACCGGCAGCGGCAAGACCACGCTCACCGCACTGCTCCCCCGGCTCTACGAGGCCACCGGCGGCCGGATCACCCTGGACGGCACCGACATCCGGGACATCCCCCGGCAGCGGCTGCGCGAGCTGGTCTCGGTCGCCTTCGAGGAGCCGACGCTGTTCTCGGCCACCGTCCGGGAGAACGTGCTGATGGGCTCACCCGGCGCCGATGACGGCCGGCTCGCGGCCGCCCTGGCCACCGCTCAGGCGGGCTTCGTCGAAGGGCTGCCCGCCGGGGCCGACACCCAGGTCGGTGAGCAGGGGCTCAGCCTCTCCGGCGGCCAGCGCCAGCGCCTGGCACTGGCACGCGCGGTGGTCGGCGAACCCGGCTTCCTGGTGCTCGACGACCCGCTCTCCGCACTGGACGTGCACACCGAGTCCCTGGTCGAGCAGGCGCTGCGCCGGGTCCTCGGCTCCACCACAGCGCTGGTGGTGGCACACCGGCCGAGCACCGTACTGCTCGCCGACCGGGTCGCGGTCCTCGACCAGGGCCGGATCGTCGCGGTCGGCACCCACCAGGAACTGCTGCAGAGCTCGCCGGTGTACCGCGAGCTGATGTCGGGCCAATCCGGCGCGCCGGCAGCCCCCGCGCTCGAAGGGAGCCCCGCCTGATGACCACCACCGTCGAACCCGCGAAGTCCGCTCCGGACACGGAGGCCGTCAGCGAGGCCGACCGGCTCCCGTCGGTGGCCGAGGACGAGGACATCCCCGTCCCGCCCGGTGCCGCCCGCGCCCTGCTGCGCGAACTGCTCGGCCCGCACCGCGGCCGGATCGCCGTCGCGATGCTGGCGATCCTGGTCCAGCAGGCCGCGCTGCAGTCGGGCCCGCTGCTGGTCGCCGTCGCGATGGACCGGGGCATCCCGGCGCTGCGCCACCACGACAGCGGCCCACTGGTCGCCGTGATCGCCGCCTACCTGGGCTGCGGCCTGCTGAGCACCGCGCTGCAGTGGGCGTTCATCCGCCTCAGCGGCCGGATCAACCAGGACATCCTGCTCGACCTGCGCGGCCGGCTCTTCAAGCACGCCCAGCGGCTCAGCCTGGACTTCCACGAGCGCTACACCTCGGGCCGGATCATCTCCCGGGCCACCAGCGACGTGGACGCCCTGCGCGAGCTGCTCTCCGAGGGCCTCCAGGAACTGCTGACGGTCATCCTCTCGGTCTGCTACATCACCGTGGTCCTGCTGGTGATGGACTGGCGCCTGGGCCTGGCGGCCCTGGTCTCCTTCCTGCCGATGTACCTGGCCGTCCGCTCGTTCCGGCACCGCTCGCTGCGGGTCTACCGGCGTTCCCGGACGGCGTCGGCCGAACTGATCGTCAAGTTCACCGAGACCATGAACGGCATCCGCCCGGTCCAGGCCTTCCGCCGCGAGGCCGCCAACAACGAGGGCTTCGCCGCCGCCAACCGCCGGTCGGCCGTCGCCACCGCGGACAGCCTGCTGGAGATGGCGCGCTACGTCGGCAGCTCCCGGGCCACCGCCAACACCTGGATCACCGGCGTGGTGGTGCTCGGCGCCTTCCTGGTCAACGACGGCAGCCTGGAACTCGGCGTACTCACCGCCTTCGTGCTCTACCTGCGGCGGCTGTACGACCCGATCGACCAGCTGGCGATGTTCCTGAACAGCTACCAGTCGGCGGCCGCGGCCCTGGAGAAGATGGCCGGTCTGCTCGCCCACGAGCCCGCCGTGGCCGATCCCGCCGCGCCCGTCCAGCTGCCGCAGAGTCCGTTGAAGGGCCGCGAGGTGGCCTTCGAACAGGTCCGCTTCGCGTACCGGACGGGCAAGGAGGTACTGCCCACCTTCGACCTGGTGCTGCCCGCCGGGCAGACCACCGCCGTGGTCGGCGCGACCGGGGCCGGCAAGTCCACCCTGGCCAAGCTGCTCGCCCGGTTCTACGACCCGACCGGCGGCCGGGTCACCCTGGACGGTGTCGACCTGCGCGACCTGTCCGCCGCCGAACTCCGGCGCGGGGTGGTCATGGTGACCCAGGAGTCCTTCCTGTTCTCCGGCACGGTCGCCGAGAACATCGCCATCGGCAAGCCCGGCGCCTCCCGCGAGGAGGTCGAGCGGGCGGCCCGGGAGATCGGCGCCTACGAGTTCATCGCGGCGCTGCCCGACGGTTTCGACACCGACGTCCGCAAGCGCGGCGGCCGGATCTCGGCGGGGCAGCGGCAGCTGGTGGCCTTCGCCCGCGCCCTGCTCGCCGACCCGGCGGTGCTGATCCTGGACGAGGCCACCTCGTCGCTGGACGTGCCGGGGGAGCAGGCGGTGCAGCGCGCCATGCAGACCGTGTTGGCCGGCCGGACGGCCGTGATCATCGCGCACCGGCTCTCCACGGTGGAGATCGCCGACCGGGTCCTGGTCATGGACCAGGGCCGGATCGTCGAGGACGGCGCCCCCGCCGAACTGATCGACGGACGGGGACGCTTCGCCGACCTCCACCACGCCTGGCGGGAGAGCCTCGTCTGAGGAACCGGGCTGCCGCCCGGCCGGTCCCGGCTACCTGAGCAGGCCCGCGTCCATGCCGGCCGTCTCGGCGGGGAGGGCGACCAGGCCGGGCTCGGCCGGGGAGGCGAGCAGGCGGTGGGTGGGCAGCACGCGGACGGTGTAGCCGAACGGGCCGGTACGGGAGAGTTCGAGTGAGCCCTCGTAGCGGTGCCGGCCGTCGAGGTCGGCACCGCCGGTCGGCTTGAGTTGGAGCACGACGCCGTCGAAGATCGCGTCGGACTCGTCCACCCGCCCGGACACCACCTGCACCTCGACGTCGGCCGGATCCAGCCTGCCGAGCGAGACCTGGACCCGGAGGGTGAGCGTGGAGCCCAGCTCCTGGGCCTCGGCCAGCCCCTCGGCCTCGACGTGCTCGACCCGCACGCCCGGCCACCCCTCACGGACCCGCGCCTTCCACTGCGCCAGCTCCCGCGCCCCGGCGCACGAGGGCTCGCCGAGCACCACCGGGCCGCTGAGCTCCCGCCGGGCCGCCGCCGCCGGCGCGTACAGCCGCTCGACGTACTCCCGGACCATCCGCCCGGCCAGGACCTTCGGACCGAGCGTGACCAGGGTGTGCCGGACCATGGCGATCCAGCGGTGCGGCAGCCCGTCCGCGCCCCGGTCGTAGAACCGGGCGGCGACCTGGTGCTCGATCAGGTCGTAGAGCGCGGCGGCCTCGAGGTCGTCCCGGCGCTCGGCCTCGGAGCTGTCCGGGTCGAGGGCGGAGCCGATGCCGTCGGCGGTCGGGATGGCCCAGCCGTTCTGGCCGTCGTACCACTCGTCCCACCAGCCGTCCAGGATGGAGAGGTTGAGGCAGCCGTTGAGGGCCGCCTTCATCCCGGAGGTACCGCAGGCCTCCAGCGGGCGGAGCGGGTTGTTCAGCCAGACGTCGCAGCCGGGGTAGAGGTGCTGGGCCATGGCCATGTCGTAGTCGGGCAGGAAGACGATCCGGTGCCGGACCGCCGGATCGTCGGCGAACGCGACCAGCTGCTGGATCAGGCGCTTGCCGCCGTCGTCGGCCGGATGGGCCTTGCCCGCGACCACGATCTGCACCGGCCTGGTCGGGTGCAGCAGCAGCTCCCGCAGCCTGGTCCGGTCCCGCAGCATCAGGGTGAGCCGCTTGTACGACGGGACCCGCCGGGCGAAGCCGATGGTGAGCACGTCCGGGTCCAGCACGCTGGAGACCCAGCCGAGCTCGGCCTCAGCCGCGCCGCGTTGGCGCCAGGAGGCGCGCAGCCGCTGCCGGGCCTCCTCGACCAGCTGGCCGCGCAGGGTGCGGCGCAGCTCCCAGATCTCGCTGTTGCCGATCCGCTCCAGCCCCGTCCAGCGCTTGGCCTCACCGGTCATCAGGGCGTCCTCGGCACGCTCCAGGCCGATCTCGGCGGCGCCGGCCTGGAACACGGCCGGGTCGATCCAGGTCGGTGCGTGGACGCCGTTGGTGATCGAGACGATCGGGACCTCGGTGGCGTCGAACCCGGGCCAGAGCCCGTTGAACATCGACCGGCTGACCTGGCCGTGCAGGGTGGAGACCCCGTTGGCCCGCTGGGCCAGCCGCAGGCCCATGGCGGCCATGTTGAACAGCTTGGGGTCGCCGCCGTCCCAGCTCTCGGCGCCCAGGGCGAGCACCTGCTCGACGGGCACCCCGGGCAGCGCCGCGTCGCCGCTGAAGTGGCGGGCCACCAGGTCGCGGTCGAAGCGGTCGATCCCGGCGGGGACGGGGGTGTGGGTGGTGAAGACGGTGCCGGCCCGGACCGCCTCCAGGGCGGCGGCGAAGTCCAGGCCCGGCTCGGCGGCGTCCTTCCGGTCGATCAGCTCGCGGATCCGCTCGAGGCCGAGGAAGCCGGCGTGGCCCTCGTTGGTGTGGAAGACGTCGGGTTCGAGGTGGCCGGTCAGCCGGCAGTAGGTGCGCACCGCGCGGACGCCGCCGATGCCGAGCAGCATCTCCTGGAGCAGCCGGTGCTCGCTGCCGCCGCCGTAGAGGCGGTCGGTGACGTCGCGGTCGGCCGGGCTGTTGGGCTCGATGTCGGAGTCGAGCAGCAGCAGCGGCACCCGCCCGACCTGGGCCTTCCAGATGTGGGCGGCGAGGGTGCGCCCGGCCGGCAGGGCCAGGTCGACCCGGCAGGGGCTGCCGTCGCTCTCCCTCAGCAGGCTGACGGCCAGCTCGTCCGGGTCGAGCAGCGGGTAGCGCTCCAGCTGCCAGCCGTCCCTGGAGAGCGACTGGCGGAAGTAGCCGTGCCGGTAGAACAGGCCGACGCCGATGATCGGCACCCCGAGGTCGCTGGCGGCCTTGAGGTGGTCGCCGGCCAGGATGCCGAGCCCGCCGGAGTACTGGGGCAGTGCGGCGGCGATCCCGTACTCGGGTGAGAAGTAGGCGACGGCGGCGGGCAGCGGGCCGTTGCGGTCGCCCAGGGACGCGGCGGACTGGTACCAGCGCGGTCCGGTGAGGTAGTCGCGCAGGTCGTCGTGGAGGTCGCCGAGTCTGCGCAGGAAGCGGCGGTCGCCGGCCAGCGCGGCCAGCCGGGTCGCCGGAACCTCGCCGAGCAGCCGTACCGGGTCCTCGCCGACCGCGGCCCAGACCTCGGGGTCGACGGAGCGGAACAGCTCCCTCGTCTCGGGGTGCCAGGACCAGCGGAGATTGAGCGCGAGTTCATGCAGCGGCTGGAGTTGTTCGGGCAGGACGGTGCGGACGGTGAATCTGCGGATTGCCTTCACGGCGTGAAGCCTAGACCCCGGCACTGAGGTGACGAGTCGTCAACTGTCGTATTGCGCACCCGTTCGGGCTATTGATGAGATCACATTCAGCGCACAGGGCCACACGGGGCGCGCGGGGGCGCACGCCATGACCCAGCTGCGCTCCAGGCGCGTGAACAGCCGGGAACAGCGCCGTTTCCGCTGGCCGATATGCCCCTGCCTACCGTCCGAAATCGCGCGCTTACCCATACGCAGGGCTTGCCGGTGGTGCGAGGATGCACAAAGGTCGTTGGTGCTGCGGGAAGTGCGATCCGGGTGGCGCCTCCCTGCTGCCCCACGGCCGGAGATCCTTGCGTTGACGAACCATCAAGCGCCTTCGTAGCCCATTCGGCCTCAGCCGCTGTCCTCACGCGTGTCCTGGCCCATGATCTGCTCGTTCACGGGTGGGTCGGGTCACTCCGGGGCGTGCTCCGAGGGCTGCGCGCCGGGACGCGCGCACGGCGGCGCGGGCAGGTTTTCCAGCCGGCCGTACGTACGTCCTCCCCCACACCCACGTAGTCCTCCCGGTACTCCCCCGGCCCCGCACGGCCCGCGGGAGCTGCCGCCGATCTCGGGCAGGAGCTTGGCATGCACGGCGACACACGGGACCAGTCCATCTCGGTGGCGGGCGGCCCCGATACACCCTCAGAGGCGGAACCGCCACTGCCGTCTCCTCGTGCGGCGGCCAACCGGGACACTGACCGTCAGACTCCTGATCAACGGACCCCGCGCGGGGTCGCCGCCCGGAAGACCGCGACGCCTCGCAAGCCGGCACCCCGGGCCTCCTCCCGAAGGGCCCCCGCCCGCAAGACGACAGAGAGCGACACCGTGATCGGCCGCATCCCCGTCCTTGACGTCACCCCCCTGATCGACGCCGGGCGCCGTCCGGCGAAGGCCGTGGTCGGGGAGAGTTTCCTGGTCACCGCCACCGTCTTCCGCGAGGGGCACGACGCGGTCAACGCCAACGTGGTGCTGCGCGACCCGCGCGGCCGCAGCGGCCCGTGGACGCCGATGCGCGAGTTGGCGCCCGGTACCGACCGCTGGGGCGCGTACATCGCCCCGAGCGCCCCCGGGCGCTGGTCCTACCTGGTGGAGGCCTGGTCCGACCCCGTCGAGAGCTGGCGCAAGACCGCCGCGGTGAAGCTGCCCGCCGGGATCGACACGGCGCTCGTCCTGGAGGAGGGCGCGAACCTGCTGGAGCGGGCCGCCGCAGGCGTCCCGAAGAAGGAGGGGCGCGCGCACGTCCTCGGCGCCGTGGACGCGCTGCGCGACCCCGGGCTGCCCCCGCTCAGCCGGCTGGCCGCCGCCCTCGCGCCCGAGGTGACCGAACTGCTGGCCCGCTACCCGCTGCGCGAACTGGTCAGCGCCTCCCGGCCGCTGCCGCTCCAGGTGGACCGGCAGCGGGCGCTGTTCGGGTCCTGGTACGAGTTCTTCCCGCGCTCGGAGGGCGCGGTGGTGGACCCGGACGGCAACCTCCCACCGG